>NZ_CAWUDE010000012.1:0-196403 GCF_963920895.1 Anabaena sp. CCY 9613 | reverse complement strand
ACTTTAGATTCTTCTGATTCCTTGTGTCAAGCCTGATTGAGATGCTCTTACCCTGGAATATATATACTTTTTAGTAAAATTACTTCTTAAGATTGAACTTACTAAAACTATGGATAGACTAATTTTTTATCAAGTATGCAATCGTAGTGAGAGGTTAACTTAACAATAGCTGGGTTTAAAGCAGTCTTTCTAATTTATCAATCAATGTACTTTAGCTCAAGACTGCTGCTACTTGAGCAGCTAGTTTTTGAGGATTAAATGGTTTGCTGATTATGCCTCTGACGCCCGTTTGAGTAAATAAGTGCTGGTCAGATGTACGTCCCTTGGCTGTTAGAAAAATCACAGGTATATGTTTAGTTATTTGATTAGCCTGTAGTTTTTTAAAAGTTGTCCAACCATCCATATCAGGCATCATTAAGTCTAAAAGAATGGCATCGGGTTGAGATGACTGAGCTAAGAGTAATCCTTGATTACCTGAAGTGGCAGTCAACACATTCCAGCCCCCCATTATTTCTAGACAAGTTTGAATCAATTGACGGATGTCATCTTCATCATCAATAACTAAAATTTGTTGAATGTTCATCATTGTTATTTTCCTTGCTACAAGGAATTATGATTGGTTAGTGAGGGGAAATATTCAAACCCATCTATACTTTGAAGATTAATTTTTTAAGATAAAACTTGAAAGTGGAAAACTCGTGTAGAACTTAAATAAACCTATAATTGCAGCAACATAAAATGTGGAAATTGATGCGATGGGCTTCTCTTCGAGAGGCTTTGCCAACGCCCCGCCTTTGGCGATTCTCCTACAAAGACGCTACGCGATCGCAACTACAAGGCTATAACATTGCCTGCTTAAGCGTTTTACTGGCTTTAATAATGACACTGCTTCTATGGCAGTTACACAGGCTAAATTCTATTTACCCATTGTTTTTAGCTGCTGTCATGCTTAGTTCCTGGTATGGTGGCTTAAACCCAGGACTGTTGGCAACTTTTTTGTCTTCTATAGTCTGCGCCTACTTCCTCTTGCCCCCTTTTTATTCTCTGGCTGTAAGTGGGTTCAGTGTAGTGGGGTTGCTTCAGTTTGTGTTAGTAGGATTATTGATTAGCTCCTTGAATGCTGCATTGCGTCAAGCGCGATCGCAAGCTCAGATGAACGCGCGCGTAGCCCAGCAAAATTATGAGCGTCTACGTCAAAGCGAAGAAAGTTATCGGTTCCTAGTAGAAGGAGTAACTAATTACGCAATTTTTATGCTAGATCCCAGTGGTAAATTTACCAGTTGGAATATCGGCGCAGAGCGTATTTTAGGCTATCCAGAAGCAGAGATTATTGGCCAACCTTTTGAGTTGATTTTTTCACCCGAAGCAATTGAGCGCGGACAACCACAACAAGTATTAAAAAAAGCAGTAACTGAAGGTTTTTCTAGAGAGAATCGCTGGCACATTCGTAAAAATGGCACATTTTTCTGGGCGCATTGTCTGATCACACCTTTACGAGATGACGATGGAAATCTGCGCGGTTTTTCTAAAATTATGCAAGATATTACTGAACGCAAACAAGCTGAAGAAGAAAAAGAGCAACTACTGCTGAGAGAACAAGCAGCACGAGCTGAGGCAGAAGCGGCAAATCGTTCTAAGGACGACTTTTTAGCAATAGTTTCCCATGAACTACGTACTCCCATGACTGCAATTATGGGTTGGGCTGGGATGTTACAAACGGGTACGCTAGATGAGGCTAGAGCAACTCTTGCACTTGAGACAATTGAGCGTAACGCTAAGTTGCAGATGCAACTGATTGAAGACCTGCTTGATATTTCGCGTATTGTTAGAGGAGAACTTTCACTCGCCATTGATTTAGTTGATTTAGTAGAAGTAATTACAGCCGCAATTGAAGTTGTACAATCACTGGCAGATGCTAAGGGTATTCAACTTGAATCTATACTTGATACTTCCATAGAAAAAATTGTGGGTGACTCAGACCGCTTGCAACAGGTTGTATTAAATCTACTTACCAATGCCATAAAATTTACACCCAACAGCGGACGGGTTGAGGTGCGGTTATCAAAGGAATTGGGGAACTCGGTACCCCCTCTGGAAATAAAGGGTAATGGGGACTGGGAAGCAGGTGAGCAGGTGAGCATGGAAGAAAAAACTAATCCCTCATGTTCAATCGCCAATACTCAATCGCCAATACCCAATCACCAATACCCAACCCCTAACTATGTTCAAATTCAAGTGAGTGATACGGGTCAGGGTATTAGTGCTGATTTTCTCCCTCACGTATTTGAGCACTTTAGCCAAGCAGATAGTACCCATACTCGGTCAAATAAAGGACTAGGTTTAGGGCTGGCGATCGCACGTCATCTAGTAGTACTGCATGGCGGTACAATCCAAGTCCAAAGCCAGGGAATGGGAAAAGGAGCGACATTTACAGTCAAATTACTCATGGTTGAACAAAACAGAGAAAAAACTGTTGAGCCGGAGAACAGAAGCGCACAGGGGCAGGAGAGAATAACTTACATTCCTCCCTCATCTTTGCAATTCCCAGTTCCCAATCTCCTGACTGACTTGCGGGTAATGGTTGTAGATGACGAGGCAGATGTGCGACAGTGGATTACCACAGTACTGGAAGAATGTGGCGCGAAAGTTAGTGCTTTTAGCTCTACAAGACAAGCACTTGAGGCACTAGAAGAAATACATCCAGATGTGTTGGTCAGCGACATTGGAATGCCAGACGAGGATGGCTACACGCTGATACGTAAAATTAGAGAACTTGAACCGGAGCTAGGCGGATGCATTCCTGCTGTAGCGCTGACGGGATATGCCAGGGTAGAAGATTACAGAGAGGCATTAGCAGCCGGATTTCAGCTTCATGTCGCAAAACCAGTTAGAGCTGCTGAGTTAATTGCAGTTGTTGGCAGTTTCGGTACAATGCCTGGTAAACTCTGAATAAATTTGACAAATTAGTCAATGATCCACAAGTTTTCCACTTTTTAAAGATATCGTCAAAAGTGTAATTCAAGTGATATTCAAGTGATGAGTGGTGTTATCCATGCGGTTAATGAAGTTCCACCGCCTAATATTAGTTTGAATTAGTTTAGGAAAGTAACAGCAATATGGTTGCATAAATTGGATTACTTTCCTACGCCTGATTTCTTGATGTAAAAATATTTGGAAAATTGAACAATGAATAATATTTGGTTACAACGATTTTCTACGTTGCTGATTTCCTGCACAATGACAATGCTTGGAAGTGGATTATCTGCTCAAGCACAGACTGTACAGAATTCTGGTAATACTTCAACAACAGCAGCTGATTTAATTCCTCAGCCAACACAACCTGCTGCTGAAACTTCTACTGAGGTGGCGCAAGTAGATATCGATCCTGGTCAAGCTACCCGTAGTGGCTCCAGCTATATCGGAGTTGCTGGCAACATTGGATTAGGTGGTGACTCAGCTTTAAGTGAAGGTGGCTTCATGGTTATCAGTAAAATTGGGCTGACGCGTACTATATCTGTGCGGCCATCTGTAGCAATTGAGGACGACCCCGTAGTTCTGGTTCCTCTTACTTATGATTTTAACTTGCGTAGTGCCGATGCTTTGGACGAAAACTTATCTGTTGCACCATACGTTGGAGCTGGCGTAGCGATTGAAACTAGTGAGGATGCAGACGTTGGTTTTCTGTTATCTGGTGGCGTAGATGTTCCTTTAAATGAAAACTTCACAGCAACAGCAGGAGTGAATGCGGCATTTTTAGATGAAACCGATGTGGGACTGATGATAGGAGTTGGTTACAACTTTACTGGATTGTAAGAACAAAATTTTAGTTTACTTCCTCAGCTAGAGATAAAACTTTTTGCAATGCAACATATTATGCTAGGCGCAAATTGATTATCCAAGTAGCCGTGGAAAAAGAAGTGGTAGCAGTGATGCTGATTGGGTCAATTGCAGATTCCGCAATCAATATAACTGCAACAAGGCTTTAATCCGAGATCTATGGTTGATATTAGCGTGCTTGAGGCTCCACAAGAAAATGAGAGATGAGGTATGAAAAGTATAAAAATCAACTCATTGATTTTGGCATTAATAGCAGCCTTGAGTGTGATTTTACTCTCTACAACGGCTCTAGCACAAACTGATGTCAACATTAATAACAGTAATATGATCCGGTTTGGAGGTGATGTGATAGTCCCTCCTGGGCAGGTTGTGGAGAATGCCCACGCCATCGGTGGTGATGTGACAATTCAAGAAGGAGCAAGAGTTACCCAAGCTGCGATCGCAATTGATGGAGATGTGATTTTAGAAAAGGGCGCGCGTATTGATGGTGATGCTTATGCGGTGGGAGGAGAAATTATCACATCACCAGGAGCTACTATTGGCGGTGCTTCCGGTACAATTTTGGAGAATGGTAGATGGGGGATGCATGGGAGAAGAAGGGGAATTAGTGGCTTTGGCGTTCGCTATTTTTTAAGTACTGCTTTTCATCTTCTCAACGTACTGATAGGAACCGTTATTGGTGTTGTCATCTTGCTGTGGCGACCAAACTTCCTGCTTAACTTGGCAGCAACTATTAATCAATATCCCCTAAAAAGTGGGTTATGGGGGTTAGGCGGGTTGTTTGCTGTAATTTTGCTAATCATTTTGCTAGCAGTGAGCTTAATTGGCATACCATTTTTACCCTTAGTGGGTTTAGTAGTTGCTGTCACAGTCGTACTCGGAACCCTCGGAATTACTCTTTGGGTAGGGCAAAGAGCTTCCTCTACTGCGGAGCGATCGCCCATACAAAAATTTCTCATCGGTGTGGTGATTTTAACTTTAATTGGTTTGATTCCGATACTAGGAGGACTGGTGTTGTCAGTGGCCAATATTTTTGGCTTTGGTGCATTACTACTATGGTTGGTGAGAAAACGCGTTTAGAGGTACTGTAAAAAATGTAGCTAAACCTCGTCTGACTGTACTATCTTTCAGGCTAAACATTGCTTTTGATAGATGTCTGACATAACACAAAAGGACATAACCTAAGTTATAAAAATTTGATGATAGCGTTTAGGGTTATGTCTAGAAACGACTACTTTGCATGAAAATTCTTTTAGTTGAAGACGATGATTTGCTTGCTAAATCTGTAGCAACGGCTCTTACTAAGCAAAATTACTTAGTTGATATTGCTACTGATGGTGAAGCTGGTTGGGAGCTTGTGAGTGTTTGTAACTATGACCTAATTTTGTTAGATATTGTTCTGCCGAAGCTGGATGGTATAAGTCTTTGTCGACAATTACGACAAGCAGGCTATCAAATGCTGATTCTGCTTTTAACGGCCAAAGATTCTAAAACTGATAAAATTTTAGGTTTAGATGCCGGAGCAGATGATTATGTAGTCAAACCATTTGACTTTCAAGAGTTATCAGCGCGTATTCGTGCTTTACTACGTCGGGGAAATACTTCTTTACCTCCAGTTTTGGAATGGGGAAGCTTACGCCTTGACCCTAGTACTTGTGAGGTAACTTATGCAGACATTGCACTACACTTAACAGCAAAAGAATTTAGTCTTTTAGACCTTTTTTTACGCAACAATCAGCGCATCTTTAGCCGGAGTGCAATTATAGATCAACTTTGGAGCGCTGAAAAAGATCCACCTGAAGAAAACACGATTAAATCTCATATCAAGAGTTTACGACAGAAGTTAAAATCAGCAGGTGCTAACTACGATTTTATAGAAACTGTTTACGGAATGGGTTATCGTTTAAAAGCTCTATCTCATGAGCAAAGTTGCCCTACACATGAGCCAGAAATAGATTTAAAGCAGCAGCAAATTCTACTAACAGCCATTGCTCAAGAGCGGGAAAATTTCCAAGCTAAGGTTGGTTCGCGCATTGCAGTATTGAAACTAGCAGCTGATGCTTTAAGAAAAGGTACACTTGATCCTCAAGTGCGACAAAAAGCAGAGCAAGAAGCTCACAAGCTAGCTGGTTCCCTGGGTAGCTTTGGATTTCCAAAAGGTTCGTTATTAGCCAATGAGATAGAAGATTTATTTCAAACTAAAAAATTTATTAACCAAGCTAAATGTTTTTATTTAGATAAGCTTTTGATAAAGTTGCAACGAGAGCTAGAAAAAAGCCCAGTTGAACAAACCCAAAATTTACTATTAGTAATTAGCAATGATCTCCAAGTAGTTGAGGGATTGATAAAGGAGGCTGAGAATCAAGAAATACAAATTAAAGTTGCTACTAATCTCACCATCGCCATTCGTATAATCCCATCTTTAAATCCCCATGTGGTGCTACTTGATATTGATATTGAGAAAGACAGCTGGAAATTAATAAGAGAATTATCTCAGCGATCGCCTACAGCAGGCGAAATGCCAAAGCTACAAATACCTGTGTTAGTTTTTACAGAGCAAAATAATTTTAGCGATGCCTGCGGCGGGCTTCGCCTACGCCTAGAGGTTGCACGAGCTGGCGGACGTGCTTTTTTGCAAAAATCTATGCCTCCTAGCCAGATTTTGGAGTCAGTGAGTCAAATCTTACAACAAACTCGTATTACCGAAGTTAGAGTAATGGTTGTAGACGATGACCAAGAGACATTAACTGTTATACAGCAATCCTTAGAACCATTGGGATTTGTTCTCAAAACTCTTGAAGATCCACGGCACTTTTGGGATACTCTGACAGAATTTTCTCCAGATTTGCTAATTCTAGATGTGGGAATGCCTGATATCAGTGGCATTGAACTTTGCCAAATAGTACGTAACGATCCGTACTGGAAATTCTTGCCAGTAATGTTTCTGGTTGATAATTTTCAAGCAGATACTGTTGAGCAAATATTTGTAATCGGTGCAGATGATTGTGTCAGCAAGCCTATCGTAGATTCAAAACTAATCACCCGCATTTTGAACCGTCTGGAGCGAAGTCAACTAATGAAGAATGCCTATAGCTGCTAAATGAGTTTTTGTATTTCATTTTTCTACTCTGGATTCTCAACTCAAGGAAATGTTGAGCCACTACAGGTATAAAACTATGAGCCAATTAACTACAAGTGAGATAAATATAGCTCTCCTAACCCTTGGTGGGCTAGTACTTGGGCTTGGCCTGTTGTCTGGCTGGCTCAAAGAGCAATTGTTTCTCTCAGACCCTCTCATAGCTTTGGTAGCTGGGGTGTTATTGAGTCCATCTGTGTTTGGCTTAATTGACCTTACTCACTGGGGTAAACCAGAGATGATTTTAGAGCAAGGAGCAAGATTAGCGATCGCTATCCAAGTGATGGGAGTAGCGTTACGTCTACCAAAGGCTTACCCGTTCAACCATTGGCGCATTTTAACTGTACTGTTAGGACTGTTGATGCCCCTGATGTGGTTAATTAGTGGACTGCTTGTATATCTGCTTTTAGATCTACCCTTTTGGGTAGCCATGCTGGTTGGGGCTGTAATTACTCCTACCGATCCGGTTATTTCTACTTCCGTTGTTACAGGAAAAGTCGCCGAGCAGAACCTTCCCGAACACATCCGCCACACCATCTCTGCTGAGTCTGGCGCAAATGATGGACTGGCTTATCCCTTTGTCCTCCTGCCAATTTTGATATTAACCAAACCGCCACAAGAAGCTCTACTTCACTGGCTCACTCAAACTTTACTGTGGGAAGTAGGAGCCGCGGCGGTGATGGGAGCGCTGATCGGCTACCTAGCAGGATGGCTCTTGGGCTGGGCTGAAACCAAACAAACTCTGGAGAAGCAGTCTTTTCTAGCTTATACCGTCGCTCTTTCACTAGCTGTATTGGGTCTTGTGAAGCTAGTTGGTAGCGATGGCATTCTGGCCGTTTTTGCGGCGGGAATTACGTTTGATATGGTTGTGGGCGGTCGTGACAGAGCTGAAGAAGAGAACGTACAGGAGGCAGTAGACCGCTTTTTTACTTTGTATATTTTCGTGATATTGGGTTTATATCTACCCTGGCAGCAATGGTTTGAGTTAGGTTGGAAGGGTTTGGTGTTGGTGGTAGCGATTCTGTTGCTGCGCCGACTACCAGTAGTACTGTTACTGCGTCCCCTTCTTGGGCGGTTGCGAGGGATGCAGGATGCCCTGTTTTTAGGGTGGTTCGGCCCTATTGGTGTAGCGGCGCTCTTCTATGCTTTTCTTTCAGTGCGTCAGGCTGGTGTGGAAGAACCCTGGATTATAGGTAGTTTAGTTATTTGTGCTTCAATTCTCGTCCACGGTTGCACAGCTGTACCCTTGGCTAAACTCTATGCACAGCAACATAGATAACTGACTTAAAACTGAAACCCTAATAAATTCCAGTAAGCTAACAAGGGAATAAAAATCAATTCAGCAAGAGTAATCAATGAGTAGTGCGATCGCTGAACGAAAGACCAGCTATGATTTACCCAAGCTAATCCAGTAAACAAGGTTAATACAACTGCTAGAACGGTAGTTATTAATGGTAGGCAAAGTAATGCTACTACAACGCCAGGTACACCATACACAAGTTTCCATACACCTATAAGCCACAAAGACAAAGGCAAGCCAATCAAAAATAATAAATTGAGAGTACCGACAATACCAGCTACTACCCAAGCACTGCGAAACTTCTGCTCAACTATAAAAGGTTTTCCTCTGAAGCGACGTATTAGAGGGCGTATCAACCCAAAAATACAGGCTGACAGAAAAACAATGGCACAAAAGCCAATAATTCCTAACTGTATCCAAATAGATTCATACCAAGATATCCGCTCATAAGCTCCTATCTTAGGCCACAGTGGATTAAAGGCAAATGCAATATTCCCCCTGCTGTCTTCTCTAAACGCAGTAAACGCGTCATCTTCAACTAGCTTAAATAACAGTGGTTCCACAGGCACTAATGTGTGCTTTGGAGTATTTCCCAAAAAGAACAAACCAGGGGTATTAATCGTCAAAGTGCCGTTTTCGCCTTTTTTGATATTAATATGTTTAAACGGTGCGGTTACCTTAGCAAATGTGTGACGAGGATACTCCAAATCTCGGTAAGTACCAGTTAAGCGATTAAGTTGCTCCTCTGTCAGGGCAAGAGGTTTAACAGATGTAGATTTATTGGTAACAGGAAAATAGCGGTCTAAAAACTGAGTGAGGAATTTGCCAGCCACCCCACTAAAGCCATTAGTAGCAATAAAAATGCCAATATTTTGCTCAGGCATTAAAGTCAGGGAGCTAGAATAACCCCGTAAACTTCCTAAATGTCCAATCAACCGAATATTGTTTTCTAAACGTTCACGAAAACCATAGCCAGTACCTGGCAATTTAGGATGATGGCTGAAATGCTGTTCGTGCATTAACCGCACAGTATCTTCTGCCAAAATGCGGGAATTTTCGTAGCGACCGTATTGTAGATGAGCAATCATAAAATTAGCCATATCTGTAGCTGTCGCACTCATGGATGCAGCTGGAGCGATATTTAAATATAGATATGGAACAGCTTTAAACTTACCATTTTGATACTGATAACCCACAGCCAAATCATCAGCTAAAGGCGGCGGGGGTGGCTGGAGAAATGTACTCCGGCGCATCTCTAATGGCTGCAAAATGTTTTTATCAATGTATTCAACAAAGGGGGTACCGGAAACTTTTTCTACCAAATATCCCAACAAAGCTGTGCTATGGCTGGAGTAGCTGTAGAGTTTACCGGGCTGCCAGACCACAGGTGGCATATACTTACTTAAATAATCTCCCAATGGCTTCATTTGTGCTGCGGTACGAGCTGCTAGACCGATTCGCCGTTTCGTCGTACCGTCAGTGTGTGTCATCAACTGAGCAACCTTGGCTGGTTCCAGATCAGGGTTTTCTAACTGGAAACTGGTGAGATATTTATTAATATCAGCATCCAAATCAAGCTTTCCTTGTTCATACAACTGCATTGCGGCTGTCGCTGTAAATAACTTGGAAAGGGAAGCTACACGAAACAAAGTTTTATCTATGACGACTGGTATCTTTTTTTCTACATTTGCGTAGCCATAACCCTTAGAAAAAAACGGTTTCCCATCTTTAACCACAGAAATAGCTACGCCAGGAACATGAGACTTTGATATCTCTTCATTGATGATTTTGTCTGCAAAGCTTTCAAATTCCTGGAGATTACTTAATCCCGGTGCAGTAGGAGATGTTATTACAGGCGGCTTTGGTTCAGTTGGTTGCTGCTGTTGAGGTTCTGAAAGCGGAAATTTGGGTACATTTACATCTCTAGCCAAGTTAGGCAAAGCGGACATCGAAAAAAATAGGATGCCTATCAATACCCAACAAATAAACTTAATCGGTTTATACATGATGCAAATTTACCAACCCTACTACTTAGATAAGTCTTTGTTGCTGAGGTTCCTACTGTACTACTTTAATAATTCCTGTTCAGGCTCTTCAATACTTTCAGGGCTTTCTCTAAATTGTTTACTCAAGTTAAAGAATATTGAGCCAATAGCGAAGACAGCTCAACTGACAAAAATCAATATAAAGGCACGTATCAATATATTACTGGGACGTGGTTATTGCATTTTTCTGAGTACAGCCATCAAAGTTTGCTTGTTTTAGATTACTCTGTTAAGAAAACACCTAAATTCTGTCGTAAGGTGGATATATCACTGCTCTTCAAAAATCATCCTTTCAGAGGCTTTTTAAAAATGGTAATACAGCTACTTTGAAGTAATTAAAATCAGCATAATAGCTGGTAATAACAAAAATATGGGGACTACATTGTGCGATTCGGACAATTGATCGGGTTTCTCGCTCTTGTTATATCTCTTTACATTTTGTGGCAAATTCGGCAAATATTTCTGGTGGTATTTGCAGCGATAGTTTTAGCTACAGTTTTAAATCAACTAGTGAGCTTTTTTCAAAGATTTCGGATCAAGAGGGGAATTGCAGTTGCCATATCAGTTATTCTTCTATTGGTTGTTTTAGTCGGTTTTTTTTCAATAATTGTGCCGCGTCTGATTGACCAATTGCAACAATTTGGTAATATTATGCCTATGACACTAGAAAGGTTGCAATCGTGGAACAACTGGTTACAAAATGTAATTCCTGAGCAACTATTAGAAAATATTCAAGGACTTAGGTATCTGACTCAAGGTTTACAAGATTGGTTAAATCGGCTAATAAACAACTTTTTTAGTTTGGTAAGTAGCTCGCTTTCTATTATTTTAGGTTTGTTGCTTTTTGTCGTTCTCACTATCATGTTATTAGCCAATCCCTCGCCCTATCGACAGGGATTTATCATGCTATTTCCTGCCTTTTATCGTCGGCGAGTTGATGATATTCTCAATAAGTGTGCAGTTTCATTAACTGGCTGGATAAAAGGCACGCTTCTGACTATGCTGGTTATTGCAACATTGAGCTATATTGGACTGTTGATTTTGGGAATACCATTGCCATTAGTTAATGCTATTTTGGCAGGATTATTAGAATTTATCCCAAATGTTGGGCCAACCTTGAGCGTGATTCCGCCTGCACTGCTAGCATTAAGTGGAGAGCCTTGGAAAATCGCCGCTGTTATAGCTTTGTACTTTGGAATTCAGCAGGTTGAAAGTCTAATCATAGTACCTTTAGTGATGAAAAGCCAAGCATCCCTTTTGCCAGCAGTTACTTTAGTAGCAGTAGTATTTTTTGGCAGCTTTTTTGGTTTTTTAGGTGTATTTCTCGCTATTCCATTAGTAATTGTATTACAAATTTGGATCAAAAAAGTTTTGGTCGAAGATATACTCAACAACTGGCAATAAAATAATAATAAAATTACGCAGGAGTCGGGAACCAAAGTTAGAAGCAGCCAATTGCAGCGCCACGATTTAATTGAAAAAGCTTGCTGATCTTGACATTTATCATTGTTCGTTGGTTTGAGAATCCACTTTACCGTTGTTATCTTGTGAGAAGCGCGCTTGAGCAAGTAAAAGAAGCGAATCGCTGATACGTCGAGGCTTTGGTACTTCACCTTTACCTTTGGGCCAACCTTCACGTTGACGAGAGCGATCGCCATCTGTCTCTTCTGTCTGGTCGTGGAACAAAATTTGTTGAGTTGGGAAGGGCAAATCAATGCCGTTTGCAACAAGCGTTTTCTTGATTGCAGTAATCACTTTATCCCGCGAAATAAGATTATCTGCGCGTCGTGGTGGATGAACCCACCAACGCACACGGATGTTAACAGTGCTTTCGGCAAGTTCCATTACTAGTACATCAGGAGCCGGATCTTTTAAAACTTCATTTACACTATGCATTGCGTCTAGCATCAATTGCTTGGCTAAGTCAATGTCGTCGTTGTAGCCAATGCCGACATCGTACTCTAATCGTCGATTATCAAAGGCAGTGTTTACAGTTACCGAATTAGTAAACAATTCCGAGTTGGGAATGACAATCCGCCGACCGTCATAAGTTCTGATTGTTGTGGCGCGTGTCTCAATATTTTCTACAGTCCCTTCAAAACCTTTAAACACAATTTGGTCATCAATTTGAAAAGGTTCAGTGAGCAGAATTAAAATTCCAGCTAAGAAATTTTGCAAAATGTCGCGGAAAGCAAAACCAATTGCTACACCACTAATTCCCAAAAGTTGCACCAAATCACCCGCTCTAAATGTGGGAATCACAATGGAAAGGGCGATAAACAACCCAATTAAAATTGTTACTCCTTGCGCTAACCTACCCAGCACTAATCCCAGGTTTCGGGCATAGCGACGATTGCGAGTTAACCGCTTGACCAGTGCCTTAATTCTGCCAGCAATAAACAAAAATAAGATGAAGACAATTAATCCTAATACAATATTAGGTAGCAAAGCTATGAACCCGTTAATCATGCCTTGAACCTTATCCCAAGCTCTGGAGATTTCTGCATTCATGAACTTTCCTCACTAAGTAATTTTTGCTAACGTTAACGCTCAGAATTTTGATGCAATAATTCTTGAATTTCCCCGCGCAATGCTGCGATTTCACCCTGAAGCATTTGAATCGATTTCGCTCCAGCTAACTCTGCTTCGTCATCATCAGCATCACGACCAATAAAAAACGTCGCCAGAGTTGCAGTAACATAGCCAAACACGGCAAACGCATATAACGCTAAGAAAAAACAAAGCACCCGTCCTTCGGGCGTTTTGGGCGAATAGTCAGAACCCATCGTTGTCATGAGCATTGCTGTCCACCAAAAAGCAGTGCTGTAGCTGTGCAGCCCTGATTCCACAGGAACTTCGTTTTCAAAGGCATACATACCTGCTGATCCTACTACAGTAACAATCATTGTTAACGCCACAACATAACCAAAGCCTCGACGGCTAACACTTGCTGTCAAAACCCGCATTCCTCGGTTAGCACGAGTCATAACTCGCAACAGTTGTAGCCCTCTGACAGCCCGTGCTGTGCGGAGGATTTTTATGACTCGGATAATCCTAAAAGTTCGCAGTGCTGGTAAAAACAGAGAAATAGCTGTTAGCCAGTTACTTTTGATATAGGAAGGTCTATGAGGAGCGATCGCTAGTTTAAGTAGAAAATCTAATATAAAAATAATCCAAATAGTGATGCTAAAGGCTTCCAGTAAAGAGTTTAATCCCCAGATGATCTCGATGATGAATAGTGCTAGCCATACAAAGCCCAGCACCAGCATTGGAATTTCTAGCCAATCTTCCAACTGTTGCAAGACTTCATTACGTTCTTTTTCTAGGGCTTGTTTTTCCAAAAGTTTAGAATTACTCATAATATTAATTTGTAATTCATAATTGAATTGGAATTTGAAAAACATCAACTAATATTTGTTTATCCCTTCTCAAACGCTGCTCGCTGGGAAGATCATAAAATACCATCAAACCATCTTTGTCTCCCCAGCAGGAATATAACGCCAAACCTTCAGCATAGTCACAACCAGCAGTAAAAGGTAAGTCAAATAAAGGAAACAAACTATCCTGATCCTGTTGATAAATATTGTCCCCGACACTATCCACAGCATTTTTCCAGCAAAATACCTGCATTCGCGCTTCTAGACCCATAGTAGGTCCAGCCAAGATGATCAAATCTTTTCCTCGCAGACATAACTCTCGTATTCCCAAACCATTCAAATCCAGAAAATGCTTTTTGTATTTTACACCATCATCCCTGATTGGTTGCAGTACAAGTACACCCGGCTGGGATTGTGTTACTTGTATTTCTATAATGATCGCCCATCCTCGCAATACAGGTCCACGTAACCCTATAAAAAGACGATTATTGCTGGCTACCGCTAAACCTTCGATATCCAAACCGTTATCTTTAGAAGGAATTTTTCCATTAATAAATGGCTGCAAATGAGCATCTTCTTTTAAAATTTCAAACAATAAATCACGCTGATTAACTTTCTGCAATGAATCTGCAACAAGCTGTTCTCCTTTCCCAGTCATGCCTTCTTTGATTAACTCTCCATTAACTACAGGAATTCTTGCTAGTATAAAACGGTTTAGATCTGTGCTAATAGTTGCAAGTCTTTTTAAATCTGTTTCTAAATTTTTCCCTTTCGGCTTTTTTCGCTTCATACTATGAGAACCAGTCAACCAAAGATAGCCATTCGCAAAATCCATTCCTTCAATATCAATTTCATCATCATCAAATAACTCGATATAGTCCTTTAATAAAAAACGTTGATGTTTTCCATAACGGGAGCATCCTATGGGAGAAAGACGCTCAACACCAACCATTTCATCAGAACCAATCCACAAGCTACCATCATCACTAAAAGCAGCAGCAGAAATATCACTCACAATATCCTGAGTTCTCTGCTCAAATTGCAGTAAAATCCGAGTTAATAAAAAATATTCTTGTTGATTCATTTCTTTTCCTGAATTTTTACGGTAGAGATAATTTTGTCGAACTTGTGCCAATCTTGTTGGTTCTGCTTCACTTCATAATAGTTAGGGGATAGGGCTAGGGGCTAGAGGCTAGTTTTTTATTTACAAACAATTGTCACAACCACTATGCACGGGTGTCATATGCAATTGCTAGTTTAAAAGTAATGAAATCACTTTTCTGCTCAATCCCCATTGCTCCTTATCCCCAGAGGGGGCCATGAGTTCCCCAATCCCCATATGGCTACTTTTGTTTTAGCTACATTATTGGTAAGTATACTAACTGTATCTGGTGGTGCGGCGATCGCCTACTTGTTTCCTCAGAATCATTCCCAAGACTAATTGAAAAAAGAAATAGGCTCTAAGTTGTGCGGGTATAGCTTCTCTATGATATGCGGCGAACGCTGACCGCTCACAAGCACAGATGTTAAAGACGACTAAAGTCCTCACTGCAAACTTTTTGATCCGCGCTGGTGACTGGGGGTGACACCCCCAAGGACAATTACTACCAGCATGAATTAAAGTGAGTTAAATTAACTTGCTATTTTTCTGGCTTCGCATAATATTTATTTTATTCAAAGAATATTAAACTGAAATCACAGGGGTTTTCAGTAAAATTCGTGTTGCATATATCTAGATTTTATCAACCTTTATTATAGTATCTTTAATAAATCATACAATCACTGTTAAGGAGGATTGACAATGAATCAAATGCAATTAACTTTCAGTATTAGTTACTTATTGATGACCTGCTATTTTTTCAGCAATTGGCTCAGATTTTCTCTGCGTCATCATGCTTCTACTCCAGAAGATAAATTTCTTTCATTGATTATGTGTTTAATGACAATTATCTTCTGGCCTTTGATGATTTTAATGTCTGTTTGGGAAATATTTAAGAAACGAAAAATAGATATAAATACTACAATTCCTGTTATTTTAGTGGTATTTGCAGTGAGTTTTTCATATTACTTAATTTATTTATATGAGCATGGTTTTTGCTATAAAAATTTATTTTGCTCTTTAGCATCATAATGTCGAAGGTTTTAACTGTCATGATTTAATTATGGGACGGGTGAAAACACCCATTCCACAAAATAATGAGGGACGTTTTGGTATTTGTAATCCTTTGCCAATGATTATGGCTGTACCAAAGAGAGGATGATGCCTACAAGGGAACCTAAAAGTAGCACCATACTGCTAATAGAACTAATGGCAAAGCCAATGGCTCGTTTTTCAGCGACTTGATAATAACCCCACGCGTAGGCAATACGTCCTAAAAGCCAAATTGCACCAATACCTGCGCCCCACAATGGGCTGACATAAAAAGAGAATAACCATAAAGCAGGTAGGAAAAAAACCATTTGCTCTAGGGTATTTTGTTGAACGCGCACTACTCTTTCAAAGTCAGGGTTTCCTGACATTTGGGGAGGTTTCACCTTGTATTTGGCTCTGGCTCGACCAACATTAATCGTAATAATCAAGTACAGAAGCAATGTAAGAGCAGTTATGAGACTAATCCAAGGCGACATATTAAAATCCTCGTGTACTAAAAAATTATAGAAAATTCTGGGGTTAGCAGCGGTTTCATATTTCTAACTGGAGATTAGTACGTAATGTGTCATCAAGAATTATGATCTGTTCATGAATTCAAAGAGGGTGTTATCAAAAGTTCTTCTCACGAACCTAATCGGGAAGATCAAACTGATGAGGTGACTTCCCATGTTGATGCTGCTGACTTGACATCTGCCATGATTAAGCGAGTGCAAGAAGGTGTAGCTGCGGCTAGCGATCGCGCTGTGCGCCAGACAATTGCAGAAGTTCTCCAACGCCTAGAAGCCATGAGTCAAGGTCATCCAGAAACCAGAGTTCATGCTATGGTGCGTCGTTGTGTATTGCGATCGCTCATTCATGCACTGTTTCGGGTACGAGTCGAACACCTCGATAGGATACCTGAAAAACCAGCCATTCTCGCTGTCAACCATCTCCACCACATTGATCCGTTGCTGCTGCTGGGAGAACTCCCCATTCATCCCCACTATTATGTCCTTGGTGACGCGCGTACCCTTTATAACAAGTGGTGGAAGCGTCAGATTCTGCGTTTAGTGGGAGGTGTCATTCCTTTAGAACGAATCTGGAAAGAAGAAGTAGCTGTCATCGAAGCGGCTAAAGCTGGACGAAATGACCTTGTTGAACTGGCTAAAGTAATTGAGGAAACAGTACCTACAGGGGGAGATATCCAGACACTACGACAAATAGACCGCATTGTCCAGGGTATTTTGTCTCAAGGTGATGGACTGGTACTGTTTCCTGAAGGACGCTTGGGAAGTGCTGAGGGTAAATTGTATCTCCCCCTCAAGCGAGGAACTGTAATTTATGCTTTGCGGGCTGGTGTCCCCATAGTACCAGTCACCTTAACAGGCACGTATGATCTTTATTTAGGCAAAGAGTTAACTGTGTGCTTTGGGGAGCCGTTATACTTTTCTCAAACTTCCAGAGTCAAGCGACAGGAAGTAGATACAGCTTTGGAAACATTGCAAAATGCCATGCTGAATTTATTACCCACTAACTATCAAGAACCACAAGGGCCAAAGCTGTTACGTAATTTCCTCAATCACATGTTGTGGTAAATTCTTATTTTTCCAAAAAGTTATTAATTTTGAAATTGGAAGTTCCCTCCCAACAGTGGTTCAAAGATGCACTTACTTGAGCATCGGCTGCATCAGTCAATTCTCTAGAAGCATTAAACTGCACTGCTGTGACAACGTATTCAAAAATAATTACAAACTCTTTTTGGGGGGAAATTCTCTCGACAACAATTGTTTCCCCTACCTTGGGAATTTGCGGTAAATTGACCACGAATGTTTCCAGCTTGGGTTTATCTAGTGGATTTTTAAAATTGAAGTATTTACAGTAAACAATAATTTTCACGCAAAAAACCACCAATAGCACTGAACAATTAAAACTTCAAACTGCCTAGTTTGAAATGTAAAAATTAATTATAATCAGTATTTGGCTAATTTGTGGCAGGTAAATAAAATGTGGGCAACTTTAATCTCACCTACCCCGCCATAACCTTTGTAATGCCTGAAAAATTTTTGCCACTATTTCTTCTAACCAGAGAATAGCATGATCAAGCCATTCTAGAAGTTGCTCTAAAGGATGTTTATCATAACCTATAAAAGTGGCTTCTACATCTATCCAGTCTGGCTGGGTTTCAATTTGGGTATTTTTGTGACTCTTAGTTATGGCTTGGGAAGTATGGGCTTTATTGAGTTTTCCAGATGTTCGTTGATTCGTAGTGAGATTGTGGTTTACTTTTTTCTTTGGTAATAAACTAAATTTAGTTTTTGGCTGGCTACTATTCAATTGTTGGGTTGAACTAGAAACGGTGACGGTATTTGGTTTAGATGTAATTGGCCGCTCAGTAACAATATCAACTTTACCAAACAAATCACTCCAATTCAACCAAGGATCTACCGCTAAAACTTCATGTTGAGATTGGCTGGTTGCGGGCAAAACTTGGAAGCGATTTTTAGCAGATAATCTTTTTCCTGGTGAAGCATTATTACTGTATTTTGGCTCGAGGTTTTTCCCTTTATTCACACCAAAAAAGTAATTCAGCGCCGCTTCAATTAAAGCATAAAAATTGAGTGTGTGAGTTTCTAAACCTTCAACAGTAGCCGCCATATCTCCTCTAGCGGCTACTTGTTCTTTACCATAAAGAAATATATCTAGCTGTAATTGGGCAATGCGAACAAGTTCCTGGCTACGCTGTTGTGCAGGTAATACAGCATTGGTTTCTAACTTGGCAATAGATGCATCTAAGAAGGCTAATAACTTGTCTGTAGGTAATAAATCTTTTGGTATCCCCTCAGCAATTTGGGGAATTTTAGCTGTAGTATTACCAGTCAGCTTTGCCAAAATTCGCTGAATTTCTGGTAGTAACTCCGCTGCTTGTTTATTTGTGGCTAACTGCCAAGAATGCCAGTAGTTACCAATTTCATTAATAATTCGGGCTTCTAATTTAGCCTGCTGCTGGGGTGTCAAAATATCTAAAATTTCGTTATTGCTACTAACAAGTACCAAATTACGATTTACCAAGTTTGTGGCAATTCCTCGTACCAATGGCAAATGGCATTTGAGATTGGCTGATTCGTTATTTACAGTTGTTAAAGATGGTGAAAAATTGGACTTAGTTGCAGGATGAGGAACCAATTTCGCCCACAAAGAACTCAAAAATTTCAGAGGTGCAGAGATTTGGGTGTTAGTAGTATCTAACTCCGATGGTAAAGTTTGTATTGCTTCTAGTACTTGCTGAATAGGGGTATCAGCAGGTGGAGGAGTTTCCCCTAGTAAGTCGGTATCATTTGGTTGTAACTGCGGTCTGAATGCTGATTCTTGAGTCCCCAGTATTTTGCCATTTGATGCGGCTGAATGCAAAACTAAGTATAAGGGATAAAGTAATACTTCCACACCCCACTTAGTAGCAACTTGCACATGCCGCAAGGTGTGATCCCACTGTGATGTCAACCGCCGAGATTGCTGGTGGACAAAGTTAAAGAGTCTGCTTTGATAACGGCCAGAGGAACCAGAGGACATGATGGTGATTTGTGAGTTTGAGTCTGGTTTAGTTTTGATACCAAGTTGGGATAAATAATAAGGTTTAAAATTCCTCAAATAGCCTTTTAGTAAGGAATTTTAATCCAAAATCTTAAATCCCTCATTAGTAGGAGACTCCCGCCAAACAATAACAACGACAAACTGTTTATTATCGTCAGTGACCTTATCTTAGCGAAAATTATGACCCTTCCCATATGGAAATCTCAGACTAAATTGATCTCGGACGTAATTGAGCAATTACGCTCTTGTTGTCAAGTTAATATACAGTCTACTTGGCTATACCAGGAATCTCACCTGAATATTACTGAAATTAATGTATCTAATTGTTCTGCTTGGCCAGTAGCCCAGTTAAATGCTAAAGAACATATTGCTTGGACAGGCGGGAAAAAAGTCCTTTGGCTGGTGCAAAAAGTAGTAGTTCCCTTGGATTTACAGGGGTATCGGTTGGCTGGGTTGTCTTTGCGGTTGGCTTTGGGTTGGTGGGCTGATGCGGCTGAGATTTATGTGAATGGGGAGTTAGTGCTGGAGGGCGATTTATTTGATTGTTGGCCGCGAGTCCTTCTGAGTCCAAGGGTGACTCCTGGTGAAGAATTTATTGTGGCTTTGCGGTTAGTGAGTCCTGGGCATGATAATGGTGCTTTAGTGCGATCGCTCTTGGTTTATGAGTCTGATGATGGGGTAACTCCGGGTTTTGTGGCTGATGAGTTGGCGGTGGTACAGCTTTGTGTGGAAAGGTTAGCGCCTGAAAAGTTGGCTGAGTTGGCTGAGGTGGTGGGGGAGGTAATAAACCGCCCTTCTCCTATCGGAGACGCTACGCGAATGGGTTCACAGTCGCCTACGGCGGGAAACCTTCCTACAGCGCTGATTCACCAAGACGCCCAGGAGGAGTTAATAAAAATATTACGGGAAAGGTTGATTGAGTCGGATTTTTTGGCTGCTTGTGGGTGGGGTAAAGAAAAAGGGAAGATATATTTAGTGGGTCATGCTCATTTAGATTTAGCATGGCTTTGGCCTGTGAGTGAAACTTGGCGGGCGGCGCAAAATACTTTTGAGTCGGTGTTGAAGTTACAAGCAGATTTTTCCGAGTTGATTTTTTGTCACTCTACGCCGGCGCTTTATGCTTGGGTGGAAGAACACCGTCCTGATTTGTTTCGGGCTATTCAAGATGCAGTGGCGGCTGGATGTTGGGAAGTTGTGGGCGGTTTGTGGGTGGAACCGGAATTAAATTTGATTTCTGGTGAATCCATAGTCAGACAGTTATTGTATGGACAGCGTTATGTACTAGAAAAGTTCGGTAAGTTGTCTACTGTGGCTTGGTTACCGGATACTTTTGGGTTTTGTGCGACTTTACCGCAGTTTTTGGTGAATGCGGGGATGGAGTTTTTTGTGACTCAGAAGTTGCGCTGGAATGACACAACTAAGTTTGATCATGGGGCTTTTTGGTGGCGATCGCCTGATGGGAGCGAAATTTTTAGTGTCATGTCTGCACTCATCGGTGAAAGCATTGACCCGGTGAAAATGGCATCATATTTATGTGAATGGCAAACCCAAACCGATTTAGAAGACGCACTTTGGCTTCCCGGTGTCGGTGACCACGGCGGCGGCCCCACCCGTGATATGTTAGAAACTGCCCAACGCTGGCAAAAATCCCCCATCTTCCCAGCCCTAGAATTTACTACTTCAGAAAAATATCTCCAACAAATCAAAACCCATTCCCCATTACCCACCTGGAATGACGAACTATACCTAGAATTTCATCGCGGTTGTTACACCACCCACGCAGACCAAAAGCAGTGGAACCGACGTTGTGAAGATTTATTGTATCAAGCTGAATTATTTGCGACTTTGGCAACAGTATGCTGTGGTGTGTCATATCCCCAAGCCGAAATAGAAACCGCTTGGAAGCAGGTATTATTCAACCAGTTTCATGATATTTTACCTGGTTCTTCCATTACCCAAGTTTATCAAGATGCCCTACCAGAGTGGCAACAAGTGGAACAAGTAGGAACCAAGATATTACAACAATCATTGCAGGCGATCGCATCCCAAGCTATTTTACCGCCACCACCCCACCCTGAAGCTCAAGCCATCTTCGTTTTTAATGCTCTTAATTGGCAACGTTCTGAGGTAGTAGAAATTGTTTTCCCAGATGTCGAACTTGGGCAAATTTATGACATAGAGGGAAATGAGGTACTTTTTCAAAGCTGTTTTAATGGCGAAATCCCCAACATATCAGTCTCTTTTCTCGCCAATGATATTCCTGCTTGTGGTTATCGAGTTTTTTGGTTATGTCCCGGTAAGCCTAGTTTATCTGCTGCACAACTTCCAGACAACTATGTGTTAGAAAACGAGTATTTGCGAGTTACAGTTGATGAACTAACAGGTGATTTAGCCAGCGTTTTTGATAAAATTCAGCAGTGTGAAGTTCTGAATGGTCGAGGAAATCAACTACAAGCCTTTCAAGATAGCGGTCAATACTGGGATGCGTGGAATATTGACCCCAATTATGCCCAACATCCTTTACCACCAGCCAAACTTTCAGCTATTTCTCATCTAGAACCAGGAAAATTACGTAGTCGTGTGCGTGTGGTGCGAACAATCGGTAAATCAGAATTTTGCCAAGATTATATTCTAGAACAAGGTTCTGCTATTCTCAAAATTAAAACAACTGTTGATTGGCAAGAAAATCAGGTAATGGTGAAAGCTGCTTTTCCTTTAAATGTAGAAGCACATTTTGCTACATATGAAATTCCCTGCGGCGCAATTCGTCGCCCCACCCAACCCCAGACACCCGCAGAAAAAGCCAAATGGGAAGTCCCGGCGTTACGTTGGGCCGACTTAACTGGGAAAACTTACGGTGTGAGTTTGCTCAATGACTGTAAATACGGTTATGACAGTCAACCCAATCAATTACGCTTAACATTACTACGCAGTCCACATTGGCCAGACCCAGAAACTGACCGAGGCTTTCATGAATTTACCTATGCTTTGTATCCCCATGCTGGTACCTGGGAAACAGCCCATACAGTCAAGCGTGGTTATGAATTAAATATCCCGTTACAAGTGATAGTAAATTCATTCAACACTCAAGACTCCAGTATTAACGCTTCCCCAGGTGTAAGTTTTCTCAATTTAACAGCTGAAAATTTAATTTTAATGGCCTTAAAGCCAGCAGAAGATAATCCTCAACAGTTAATTTTACGCTGTTATGAATGTCACGGAGAAACAGCCGAGTTATCTCTGCAAAGTAATTTAGAGATGAGTTTAGGCGATACAGTAGATTTATTAGAACGTTCCTCATCTCAACCACAAAGTTTAACTATCCAGCCTTGGAAAATTGCTAGTTTCCAGATAGTACTGAATAAACCTGTATAAAAATAATGATTGTAGGGTGGGTGTCCTCGCCCGCCCATAAAAGTCAATATATCTATTCCATGATAAATAATTTAACGTGAGTCTCCAACGGAGGCGCACGTTAATTTACAGAGTACTTCCCCAAGTAACTGAATTTAATTTTAACCCCTAATATTCAAAAAAGAATTTATTCTAGATACTGCATATCTGACACTCTTTTCATCAGTATATTCTGGACTAATAGGAATTTCCTCATAAGATTGCAACACAATTACAGCGCGATAAAGCTTAGAATATTTAAATTTTTTCTCTCGAATATCTACACGGAGAATCTTTTCTAGCGGTTCTTCGATAAGTTGTTGACTACGCAAACCATTACGCTCTATAAGTAGTTTATTCATACTTTTATAAAAAGTGCAGTTACTGACAGGTGATGTGGCAACAAAACCATTAATAACCATCACCAATAATATACCTAGAATTACAAAATACAAAAAGCCAAATTGATTTTTACTCACAAATAAAGATTGCTGTTTAGAATAAATAAAATTGTTAATTTGCTGGACAACCTGTTGATTTTCTTGATAACTCAGATTAGATATTAAGTAACGGTTCCCCAGAGAAGTAACAATAATTACCTGATGACTACTCCCACCCCTACTTTGTCTGGTAGTTTTAACGTAGGCTTCCTGCATATCAAAAATTCTTAGCCGTTCCTTCCTACCCAACAAACTAGAACGCCTCAATTCACAGTTTAGTTGATTAGGTAGAGGGCGATCGCCTAAAACGCGCGCTCCGCGATCGCAAGTTAATCTAGCGGACGCAAACTCAAAAAATATACAGTAAATTAAAAAACCCCAGCAGCCAATAAAAAGACACACCCCACTCAACCATTTATTGACTGGTCTGTGCTGTAACCGCAATCGGGTACGAGTTTCTTCTACAATTTTCATCAGGGTTGGAGTATAAAAGACTTAACTCATATCTTGAGTATTCCCCTTAAAAATTGGTCAATTACTAAGTAGAAATACATATTCCGTATGCCAGAAATACAACTCCAACCTGCAAAAAAGCTATCTCGACGGATAGCGAGTCGAGTAACTGTATTAGTCTTAGCTGGCTTGCTAGGAATGCAAAATACAGCACCAGCACAGTCTCAGCCAGCAGCGAAACTTCTGCCATTTTTCGATAATGTCAGCAACCCCGTTCCTGTAGGATTCCCCAGAGGGCAAAAATTAGATATTACACCACCTCCTCCTCTGCTCAATTCCTTTGATCAAGCTGTCCTCAAAATCTGCGGCCCTATAGGAACAAGAGTCACCCCCAATAAATTTAAACAGTTATTGTCCTCTTACCCAGATATATTACAGAAGCTTCAGACAGATAGCGGCGGTGAACTACGTCCTGGACGCAAGAATAAAACAGAATTTTTAGATGATTTAACCGATATTTGGTTTAAAAATCGGGGCTTTGAACATATTTTTTGTGGAGAAATCAAGAGCGCTAATGATATTGGCGGCTTGCATTTTTACGGCAGATATTTACAGTTGCAGAATGAGGGAATTGGCGGACGCTTACCAAATAATCAAAGGCGAGAGGAAGTTGTTCCTGGTGTAATTTATACAATGGGTGTAGTTATTCAACAAGGAAACCGCACAATTACAGATGTGATTAAAGGCTACAGCTACCTCAGTAATGCTCAAGAATTGCTTTTAGATGCTACCAAAATCTTTAAGCTCCAAGGAAATGCTGAGGGAGCGTGTATTTTTAATGTCCGCGATCAGGATACTGGAAAAACTTTTCCCAAAGTTTTTGTGCGGAGACAGAAGGCTATAGTTACGTTCTACCCCGATGCTACTCCCCAAGGAGCAAAATGTAAAACTTAATTTCCTTCTTTGAGCTACCTCAGAGACAGCATCATTAATTTGTGGCAAATTGAGGATATAACCAGTTCAGAGGGTCACAGAGATGACCAACACTATCCTCAATTTGCCAACGGCTTCCGGACATCAAGTTTTAGCCGCCGCAGGTAAAAAATATCTGCGTCCCGGTGGACGAATAGCTACAGAACAATTATGCCAATGGGCGAACTTTCAGCCTGGTGAAACAGTTTTAGAATTAGCTTCTAGCTTTGGATACAGTGCAATATCCCTGGCCCAACGCTACCATGTCAAAGTAGTGGGGGTAGAAAAAAATCCTGATAGTGTAGTTCGGGCGCGAGAAAACGTCCGTACAGCTGGATTAGCAAATCAAGTTGAAATCATTGAAGGCGATATTTTTCATCTAGATGCAATACCAGAGAAGTTTGATTATGTTTTAGCGGAAGCTATTCTCACAATGCAGCCCCCAGCAGGAAAAGCCCGGCTGTTGACGGAAATTCATCATCGACTGAAACCGGGAGGTAAGTTTCTCTCCCATGAATTATTAGCTGCTGACAAAGAAGAAGAAATTCGCGCCGATTTAGCAAGAGTAATTCGAGTTAATTCCACACCACTTTCAGCAGCTAACTGGATTGCAGCTTGTGCAACGGCAGGACTGCAAGTACAGAAACATCAAACTGGAAGTATGAGTTTATTGAACTTAAGACGGATGTTTCAAGATGAAGGTATTTTAAACACTATATATATCTTGTGGAATATTTTCACGCAGAAATCCATCCGCCAACGAGTATTAGAAATGCGCCATGTTTTCAACAAATACCGACACGAATTAGGCTATATCATTCTCTGTACTGTGGTTGAAGAAGATGATGACTAACGACAAGGTTATTTCTGATAAACAAGCAAACCAATAGTAGGAAAACATGACTAATCAAACAATATCTAACCAATCTCTCGTTACCCAACTGAGAGAACAGATTGAATATCCTCGTGCTGGTGTTCTCAGCAAAGTTCTAATTCAAGATCAAGCCTGCCAATATACTCTATTTTGTTTGGCAGCTACTACTGAGATTTCCGAGCATTCTTCTACTCGCAATGCCACTATTAACGTTCTAGAAGGCAGAGGAATACTAAATTTATCAGGCGAAGATATTACTCTTGAACCTGGAGTATTTATCTTTATGCCTGCCAATGAACTCCATGCTTTACAGGCTGAGGAAAATTTAGCTTTCTTGCTGACACTATCTGAAAAAGTAGCAAATAAATAGGATTTTTCCCAAATGTCATTATTAGTTTCAACTTTCACTCAACACTTAGATATTTCTCCAGTTCAATTAGAAGCCATCTTCTCAAAACCACTAACTGAGTTTCTTAATTCACCTGAGTTGCAAAAAAAACTAAATAGCTTAGATATTGATTTGCTGAGGGAAACTTTACCTACATCTGGCGCTATTTTAGCCAAGGAATTACCATCTTTTTACCACTGGTTGAAAAACGAGTTAGATATTAAGCGGGTTCCTGATAGCCCAGACCACACAACAAAATGGGTTGTTGATTTTGTGAATAATCAGGAAAGTCTCACCCATTTGGTTCAATTACATCGTCCAGTTCCTCGTATGGCTTTAGAAACTGCTGTTCCTCGGTTGGTGGGAATGTTTGCAGGTGTGGAAAATGAGCTAATCAAACAAGAATGGCAAAAAGCTGTGGCTGCATTATGTTTAGTTCTAGTAGTTGCAGCCCGTGAACAAGATAAGTCAAGTTTAGTAGCCCTTTAGTGAAGTAGAATGCCACTTAGTTTTGATGATCCGGAGCATCAAGACTAAACTCAATGTAAGGTAAATAATTATGACTATTAGTAATAGCCTAAAATGTCGGTATTTAGGTTGGGGTGAATTTAACCAGTTTCGCCAATATCATATCCAGTAGAAAAATTGTCATTGCGACCGCAGGGAAGCAATCCCAAAACCCCTGTGTTCGCGTCGTTTCACTTTGTTTCACTCGCGGCGGCATATCGTGAGTATTCAGCTAGAAGCACGACAGAATCGGGTTTCTGATTATCCCGAACTCAGTCTATAGTAAAAATTACGCCGAAAATTAGTAAATAATGTAACCAAATAAAATAGTGTCACTATGCCATATTTAACATTATTTAATTTAAATCTAAAATTGATCCCTGCTAAGTTATGATGCGTTTTGTTGCGTTTTTAGCCAAAAACAAAAAAATAAAATAAATAATTAAAATTATAGACATAACACATCAGTGCTGCACCAGTAGATTGAATACTGTTTTTAGTATTCATGTTCTTCTTCAGCAGCAATTTTAACTACAGTCGTCAGGTCTAGACCGCTGAATATTCTCTGAAAAAAAGTGAGATTTATTTTTAGAGGATATATACTTGGATAATTTCTCAATAGTTTTCAATTTAAGCTGCTAGGGTTTTGCTCTTTGCATAAAATACTGACCGCATAAAAGAGGAGTTAAAAAACGATGAAAACACTTGTTAATTTAACCCACCAATCAGTCCTAGGAGAGATTGAAAGTGTCTTGGATACATATCCATATCACTATCAACAAGCTTTTGCACTTTCTGACTTACGCCAAGAGTTAATTACTTTTGTTCTCAACCGCATACCCCGCATTTATAAAGCCGTATCTGAAGAACAAATTTATCTGCCAGATTTACCAGAAGAAAGCTTATTAAGTCACAAGTTACCCCGTAGCCCTTTAGGGCAGCAAGTACACCTGCAAAATTTAATTCATCAAGGTATTTGCTCTATCATGCAAGAAAAGTCAGATTGGATTAACCTTCATCTTTGTGAAACAGTTCATACAGGTTGTGAACCGTCTCATTGGTTTGGTTAATTCCCCTGAAAATATTATGCTTTTCTAGTGAAATACCCAACTCTATCGAGTAACTAACTTTTCACGGTATCTGGAAAACCTCTCTCTAAATCTCTCTCCTACGAGGAGAGAGACTTTATAATTCCTGATTATAGTAGTAAGTTAAATTGAGATAATAAACCCAAAATACAAGTCTGTAAACTGTCATACCCACAAAAGAATAGAGAAACATAACTTATATAATGTGGTCTACTTGGTATGAATTTAGTTGACTAATGAATAGATGTCGTTTCAGTTTATCAGTACTTGGATTAATTGCTACTAGTTTGGTTTCGGATTTGATGATTCAGCCAGTAACGGCCAATACTGCTGATTTACAAACTCAAGATAATTTATTTTTGGATTACCAACTTGTTAATAACATTATTGACTTAGAGAAATTCTGTAAAGACTATCCCCTGAATACTCGTTGTCATCAAGTTTCTGAACCAGCTTCACAACCAGAAATAGTTGAACAGACTATTGTGAATCCTGAAACACCACAACAAAATCATGGTTGGGCTGTCACTCCGGAAGTAAGTACCTTGGGTTTAGGCGCATCAGTAATAAAATCAGTTACACCTAACCTCAATGGTAGAGTAGGTTTAAACACTGGTGCCATTGATGTCGGCAACTATCAAAGACGAGACAATACAGTTACTTACGAAGCTAAATTAAATCTTCTCAATGTTTCGACTGTGTTAGATTATCATCCATTTAATAACTCTGGTTTTCGCATGACTGGAGGTATAGTATTTCATAATACAGAAGTCACAGGAAACGCCAAAATTAAAAATAATCAGGTATTTGTCTACAATAATAACTCTTATACCACCGCTGATATTGAGTCTGTGAAGGGCAAGGTTTCCTTACCTAATCAGGTTGCACCCTATATTGGTATTGGTTGGGGAAATCCATTTAAAAAAGGGCAACGCTGGGGATTTTCGGCTAATTTGGGTGTAATGTTTGCTGGCTCACCCCAAGTAAATTTAACACCGAATATCAACAATGTAGCTTTGCGAAATCAAATATTGCAAGACCTCGCTATAGAAACCAAAGAACTGGAGAAGGATCTAAAGGGATATAGTATTTATCCAGTTATATCTTTGGGAGTTTCTTATCAGTTTTAATTGGTAATTTAAAGATTTGTGGAAATCGCTTGCACAGGACATGTAGGAATACATTGTTCACAGACGATGCAGCGCGATCGCGTGAACGTCAATTTGTATGTTTCTGGGTGCAGACTCAGGGCTTCTGTAGGACAAACCCCAGTACACAAACCACAATGAACACAGGTATCTTCATCGATGGCAATTTCACCTAAGTTATGGGAAACACTGACGTGACGCGATCGCATCCACTCAATAGCTGCATCCAACTGATCAATGTCTCCTGATAGTTCCACCACCAGTTTGCCTATTTGGTTAGGGGCCACTTGGGCGCGGATAATATTTGCCGCTACATTAAATTCCTTTGCCAGTACGTAAGTAACTGGCATTTGAATGGCGCGTTTAGGAAACGTCAGAGTGACTCGTTTTTTCACAGGTTTTGCAGAGGGTTTGTTCTGTTGTAGCGTACAAACAACTCCAGAGGGGGCATAGGAGAAAGAGGTACACTAAAATAATGACCTTGCTTAATAAGTTTTAATAAATTTGTTATGACTACAGAATCATCTATTAATTCTTCTGCCAAGCCAGAAACTACAACTGGGGCGCGTGTGAGAAATTTCTTAATTGCCATAGTGGCGATCGCTCTTAGTGTAGCTTTAGTCTTAGGACTGCGAACAGAGACAACTTCGGCTTCTCTGGCAGACTTAGATCAAGCATCTACACCCCTAGAAGTCGCTATCAGCAACGGCAAACCCTCAATCGTGGAATTTTATGCTAACTGGTGTACTGTTTGCCAAAAAATGGCCCCAGATATAGCCCAACTAGAACAGGAATATACTGACAAGGTTAACTTTGTCATGTTGAACGTAGATAATACCAAATGGCTCCCAGAGATGTTGAAATACCGTGTAGATGGTATTCCCCACTTTGTATTTTTAGATAACAACGGAGAAACCATCGCACAGGCCATCGGTGATCAACCCCACACAGTCATGGCCAGTAACTTAGACGCTTTGGTTGCTGGTTCATCCTTACCCTATGCCCAAACTAGCGGGCAAGTTTCCAAATTTTCCGCCCCAGTTGCACCAGCTAATAGTCAAGATGACCCCCGTAGTCATGGTAGTCAGGTCGTGAATTAATCCCACTTACGCATTGATTCTAAACTGACAAAGGTTTCCACAATTTAACGTGCGCCTGCCTCCGTGGGAGACTGCACGTTAATGCGGATCAATACCAAATTAGTGAAAAATATCAGTACATTTGGGTGACAACCCTCATACTACCTGCTTTTAAGCTTAACCGAACCGTATTGCTCACTCAATAACATAAGATTTTGCCAAACTGGCATGACAAATTCAGGAATAAATCTTTTAATTTTAATATCAACATAAATTACCCATTTATGTATCCAACCGAGATGTATGGAGTGAAAAACTGCTACATCAAATTCAAAAAAGCTGTTATATCATGTCCGCTTGATTACTTACTAAAACCGAACAACCCCACCCCGCCAAAACTAAGTTTTGTCTGCCTTCCCTGTGGACTCTGAGGGATTGGGGGTGCAATGCTTGTGCAAATTATTACTAATTCACAGGACTTGATATTATTTATAACTAAAAATTAAGCATCACTGTGTAGCGGTAAAAACTTAAAAATTAAGTTTATGATTAAAAGTTTTTTACAAACAGTCATTGAACCATTTCCTGGAACAGCGCGTTTTCTGCGTAGCCTGCGATCGCAACTAGATCAGAACGCTCCGTCTGTAAATACTCCGTGGGGGTTCACCCTAGCGGGTCACGAAGCTATGGCTAGAGGAACCTTTGAACCAGAAGAAACTCAGCTAATTCGTCAACTCTTGCAGGAAGTAGATGTACTGGTAAATATCGGTGCAAATGTAGGCTACTATTGTTGCCATGCTCTGAGCCTTGGCAAATATGTGATTGCTGTGGAACCTATTGCCCGAAATATGCATTACCTACTTAAGAACATTCGTGATAATGGTTGGGCAAACCAAGCCGAGGTTTTTCCAGTAGCCCTGGGGCAAAGTACTAACATTTTGGAAATGTGGGGAGAAGGAACAGGAGCCTCCCTGGTTAAGGGCTGGGCTTCAATTCCAGAGAGTTATGTTACACAAGTACCTGTTATCACCCTCGACCGCTTATTAAGTAATACTCTCCAAGGTAAGCGGGCGTTGATTTTGGTAGATATCGAGGGGGCTGAGTACATGATGTTGCAAGGTGCTAAAGCTACTCTTGCCAATCATCCCCGCCCGATTTGGATAGTGGAAATTTCCACCACAGAACACCAACCTACTGGAACTAGGATGAATCCAAACTTTGCAGCGACCTTTGATATGTTCTTGAATCAAGGCTATCAAGCATTTACAGCAGAAGCATCGCCACAGAAATTTGAAGTTTCTTTGCAAACTATGAATGATGATCAGATAAGTCTTTTAACCCACAACTTTTTGTTTCGCTAATTCTTTTTCTATCATGTTTTGAGTTTCACAAGCAAACATATCCATGTTTTGGGTGAAAAAGTAAACCCCGACATCACCATACATTAGTCAAGTTTTATTTATAACCAAGTATAGTTATTGATTTTTATTTGACTATTGTTATAGTTTTGCGCTGTTTATTTGTTTTTTACGGGTATCTACGTTTGGTGCAAGATCTGATTTTTCCCTTTTATGGTTCTGTATCTTATTTTACTTAATATTGAACGCCTAACTCCCCTTGCACTTGGTTGCGGTTTTGACATCCATATTTCCAGGTGCAAGAAGTGAGTTAAAAAGCTTCTGGTGGGGCGATACCCGATCCCACACTGATGCCAACATTACTAGACTGTAACCCCGGTTTCACAGTTACTTCAGACTCAAGGGATGATTGAGGAATAGATGCAGACGGGGGAGTCATCACCTCCGGATTCAGGGCCCTACCAGTATCAGCTGGCTGAGATATCAAAGATAATCCTCCTACTGCTCCAGCGACAAGGGCTGTATAGCCGAAATACAAATGCAGAGGACGTACTTCTAGTCCCAATCTTCCGGTAATTTTTTGGGAATGATGCCAAGATGGGATGACTGATGTTGCCATATGGGGTATTGGTAAAGAAGCAGCTAGATTAGTGCCATTTAGTCCCAAAGAGTTCCCCATAACTCGAATAAATCCACGTACCAAGGTATCTTCTGGCAATGATTCTAAGTTGCCATTTTCTATGGCTTCCATCTGATGAATTGGTATGTGAGTATATATATTTAGTTGTTTCAAAGAAAGGCTTTGAGATTCACGAGCTTGCCTAAGTTGCTGGCCGATTTGGCACATAGTGGTTAAGCGCTGTTCGGCTGCCGTTTCCTTGGCTATTTCGGTTTTAGAGACTGTTTTGTTGGGCTTGAACCATTGCATCAGTGTTTTACCTGGAAAGTCGATTTCTGAGTTGCTGACTGGATTAACAGTAGTTGTAGATGATACCTTTGTTTGGATAGCATTTATACTGCTGTTTTTATTGTCTCCTTTAATACTTGATACGTCACTAGTCTTGGCTAATTTTACACTTGGTGAAAGACTATCAGTATCTGTATGGTCTATATTTTGTTGATGTTCTGTAAATTTTTGATGTTGTGCAAGTTGCTGGAAGGTTAAACCAATGGCTTCTCTACCTACAGCTTTAAACAAAATCTTGGCTTGTTCTGCTGAAGACCCCAGCAACTTTTGTACTGTAGCGATCGCCTGCTGATAAACTTTACTGCTATGAAGTTCAGTTTCAATCTCACCTAAGAGCGATCGCAATTCATCTTGAGGAATTTTAATACTGTAATTTCCTGGAATAGTTAATAAATACACAGGTGTCATAGTCATGATGTCAGTCGCTCCCGGCATTCAGGCAAAAAAGTTTAAATCTTTATAATTTGTCGTTTTCTTAGCTGCCATATCCGGATGCTTCTGCATCTTTTATACGTTATTTTTCTAAAATCAATAAATGTACGGAACTAGAAAGAATTGTGAATTTCTAAAATCTTGGTTTGCGGCAAATGCGCCTCGGTTTCAATATAGACATAAGATATAGAAAAGACTTACGCCAGATTGTCACAGTGGTCAAGTTATTCGCCATCGAATATTAGTTTATCCGAAGGAGAAAACGTTAAATTGACGAACCACTCATTTTGCTTGTATTCGTTTGTTTTCTTCGGGATTATTTTTGCCCGATACTTTCTGATTGCAGGGGGAGCGTACTTGCTTTTCTATTTGGTTCTCGGAAAGTCTCTTGCCAAACGGAGTTTGCGTTTAAAGCCGCCGGTGAGTCGGTTGATTTGGAAGGATATCGAACTATCAATTCTCTCTGCGGTGATTTTTGCTCTTTGTGCAGCGCTGATCATCTCAGAATACGATTTGGGAGTAACTCTCTTGTACACTGACTTACGTGAGTATGGACTGTGGTATTTAGCAGTCAGTTTTGTGGCGCTACTTATTCTTCAGGATACATATTTTTACTTTATTCATCGGATTTTTCACAACCGCTTGCTTTTCAGATGGATACATTTTGGACACCACTCTTCAATAGATCCCACACCTTGGAGTTCCTTCGCGTTTGATCCACCAGAGGCGATTATACAGGCGCTCTTTTTTGTAGGTGTAGTCTTCCTAGTCCCACTCCATTTCATTACTTTAGTGGCCGCGCTGATGATCATGACCATATGGGCAGTGTTTAATCATTTGGGATTCGAGCTATTTCCCTCGTCATTCAAAAGCCACTGGTTCGGAAAGTGGTTCATCGGCCCGACACATCACTCAATACATCATCGCCAGTACACCATCCACTATGGCTTGTATTTCACGTTGTGGGACAAACTGCTTGGTACTCAAGACCTTAACTATGAAAATAAGTTTCATAGCTAAAATTTTCCTTGGTAGTTGAAGGATGTGAAACCCAACAAAACCAGGAGTTTTACCCTAAGAGAAGCCACCCAACGCAGTGGCTCCCAACCTACGGGAATTATTTAATTTCTGTTCCTCAGGAGCCTTGCAATAATAACTTGAATACTTTTGATAGAGGAGTTAAGCTCACAACTTGTTCCAGATTAAATTTGTACAACTTATTTTTACATGATGCCTTAGTAACTATGAACTTTTACCTGTTGAACAAAAGACTTCACCCATTGCAGATATTCCACACCAGCGACTACAGCAGTATCATTATGGTCTGCGGCTGGAACTAAAAATAGTTTTTTCGGTTCAGGAGCAGCGCTATATAATTGTTGGCTCATAAAAGATGGCACAGTAGTGTCGGCAGTACCGTGAATGAATAAAGCTGGCATTTTTAACTGTGGTACTTTTTTAATAGATTCAAACCGTTGGTTGAGAAGTAAATTTACAGGGAAAATCCGAAACAAGTTTCTATAAGCCACTACATCCTGGATAGAGGTAAACGAGCTTTCCACAATTAATCCCGCAGCTTCTGGATGTTTGACTGCTAAATCAATAGCTATTGCACCACCCAGAGAATGACCGTAAAGAAAAATTCTACTTGGTGAAATTTGTTTCTCTTGTGTCAGGTAATTCCACGCTATAACTGCATCTTCATAAACTCGCTTTTCATTAGGAAACATCCCTTCACTGCGACCATACCCGCGATAATCAATCAGTAGTACGGAAAATCCCAGTTGATGAAACCTCTTGGCATGACCAATATTTGCACCAATATTGATGCCGTTACCGTGCAGATACAACAAGACTTTCGCATCTGGCTGCTGGGCTTTGAGCCACCAACCATGAACTAGTTCCACCTTACCTGAACTAACTGGTACAGGTAACCATACTTCCTCGTATGGCAGATTAAAAAACTCTGGTGTCTTTTCAATAACACTAGAGGGAAAGAAGATGAACCGCGGCTGTTTAACAACCAGAACCACACAAATGGCAAGGTAGGCGGTAATTGCAACTACCTCTACCATAAGTAGCAACTTAAAACACAATTGCATTGAAAATTGCAGTTTTTTTATATTCATGCACTAGGATTTATACTTTAACAAATATTTATCAAAAAGAACTCTTTATAAAGCAAGCGAAGTCGGTATTTTCCCTATAAAATTATCTCAATATTGTGAATAGTACAAATATTGACTACACGTAAGTAAGATTGCTTATGTAAAGTCAAGATTTAGTCATTAAGAGGAGAAGACTGTGAAGCTCGCAAATAAAGCTCAACAAGAGCAATTACAGGAAATAACTCAATATTTACGCCAAGTTAGACAAGATAGATCCATACGTATAGAAGAAATAGCTGCGCGCACAAACATTCAATTAACTGTCTTGAAAGCCTTAGATGCAGGGAAATTTGAAGAACTGCCTGAACCTGTATATGTTCAAGGATTTATCCGTCGTTATGGGGATGCTGTAGGATTAGACGGTGCGACTTTAGCTAATACTTTTACAATTAACGATTTTCCTCAATACGCTACTTATAATAATAGTCAAAATTTAGACAAAAAAACAACCACATACATACCTAATTTTGTCCCCTACGTTCTTTTATTAGGACTTGCTGCTGTCGGAGTGATTTATGTACTCAATTCAAAAGTGATCACAGAGTTTATAGCGAAAAAACAAAACTCAGTTGCCACTCAAGCAGCAACAACAACACCATTAACAGCACCTGTAACACCTACAGATGAACCTTTGGCTCAGATACAGAACTCAGTCTCAACTTCCGAAACTACACCTTTGCTCATAGATCCTCCCCAAAAGCCAGCCAACACAAATGTGGAAGTTAGTTTAGAACTGCAAGGTAAATCATGGTTACAAGTAACTGTAGATGATAAGACCGAATTTATGGGGAATTTAAACAAGGGAGCGCAGAGAACTTGGACAGCAAAAGAAAAATTGACTGTACGCTCTGGTAATGCCGGTGCTGTATTGATTTCTGTGAATCAGCAACCAGCAAAACCTTTTGGGGATGATGGTGATATTAAGGAAGTTACCTTCACAACGGAAACTTATGCTCAACAGTAATTAGAGGATGAGGGGGATGAGGAAAATTATTGTCAATTTTCTCCCCTATTCCCCACTCCCCACTCTTAAGATATTTGCGGCTGTTCTAAATGCCACTTAGTTGATTGCTCATAGGCATAAGCTACCTGGAGTAGTTGGTCTTCTCGTAACACTTTGCCAATGAGCTGCAATCCAATGGGTAGCCCTTGGTCATCAAAACCACAAGGTACACTTATACCCGGTAAACCTGCAAGATTTACTGGAATAGTCATTAAGTCATTCAAGTACATACTCAAGGGATCAGTAACTTTTTCTCCGGCTTTGAACGCTGTGGTGGGAGCAGTGGGACAAACTAATACATCGACTGTCTTAAATGCTCTTTCAAAATCTTGTTTAATCAAGGTGCGGACTTTTTGTGCTTTCAAATAATAGGCATCGTAATAGCCAGCAGAAAGGGCATAGGTACCAATCATAATCCGGCGTTTAACTTCTGCACCAAAACCCGTGGAACGGGTACGAGTATACATAGATAACAAATTATCTGCATCCTCAGCACGTAACCCATATTTCACACCATCGTAACGAGCAAGGTTAGCTGATGCTTCTGATGGGGCGATGATATAGTAGCTAGGTACGCCATAGCGAAAGTTGGGACAGGAAATGATATGAATCTCTGCACCTAAACTTTGTAATTGATCAATGGCTTTGGTGACAGCTTGCTCGACAACAGAGTCTAAACCTTCGCCAAAAGTTTCTTTAATTACCCCAATACGCAGTTTGGCTCTAGCTTTCAAGTCCGGTTTGAGGCTACTAACATAATCAGGAATTTCCACTTTGAGGCTGGTAGAGTCTTGGGGATCATAACCTGCGATCGCCTTCAACAATATTGCTGTATCTTCTACTGAGCGTCCAAATGGGCCAATTTGATCCAAGGATGAAGCGTAAGCCACTAAACCATAGCGAGAAACTAACCCGTAAGTCGGTTTCATCCCTACCACACCGCAAAAAGATGCAGGTTGACGAATAGAACCACCAGTATCAGAACCCAGGGATACTACACATTCATCAGCCGCCACAGCCGCCGCTGAACCCCCAGAAGAACCACCGGGAACCCGTGATGTATCCCAAGGGTTAGCTGTCACTTGATAGGCAGAATTTTCTGTGGAACTACCCATCGCAAACTCATCTAAGTTGGTTTTACCCACAACTACAGCCCCCGCATCCAGCAACTTTTGTGTCACTGTAGATTCATAAGGCGGCACAAAATTTTCCAAAATTCGGGAACCGCAAGTAGTGGGAATCCCTTTGGTACACATATTGTCCTTCACACCAATGGGAATCCCTGCTAGCAGCCCTATTTCTTCGCCAGCAGCGATTTTTGCATCCACAGCACGAGCCTGTTCTAATGCTTTTTGTGTCGTTACATGTAGAAAACTGTGTAATTTCGGCTCTAATGCTTGAATACGATCTAAAGCTTCTTGGGTAATTTCAACAGCAGAACGTTCCTTTATAATTAGCTGTTCGTGCAGCTCGCGGATGGATGCCATGATTGCTCTCTTTGTGACTCAAGTGATTGATTTTATTACATATTCCAGGGTACTGGGTATTGGGGAGTGGGGAACTCGGGGCCCCCTCTGGGGATAAGGGGTAATGGGGAGTAGGGATGAGAAAATTTATTCTCCCTTATGCCCCTTATCCCGACTGAGTTAAACTATTAAATCTAGAAATGAGCGCTGGGGGTTAGAAAAGATGATCAAAATAATTGCTCGTAAATCTGTGGGTCAGCAGAATGTCTATGACATTGGGGTGGCGCGTGACCATAATTTTGCTATTAAAAATAATTTGATTGCTTCTAATTGTTTTAATAAATCCCATTCCACTGCTTACGGATATGTAACTTATCAAACTGCTTATTTAAAAGCTAATTATCCTCTGGAATATATGGCGGCGCTGTTGACTGCTAATAGTGGTGATACAGATAAAGTCCAAAAATATATTAACAACTGTACTAGTATGGGTATTCCCATCGATCCGCCTGATATCAATCGCTCTGGTCTAGATTTTACACCAGCAGCAGGTAAGATTTTATTTGGGTTTTCGGCGGTGCGGAATGTGGGACAAAATGCGATCGCCTGTATTCTGGAGGCTAGAAGTGAGGGAAATGAGTTTAAATCACTGGCTGATTTTTGCGATCGCGTGGATTTGCGTGCTGTTAACCGTCGGACTTTGGAATCTCTGATTTACTGCGGCGCTTTTGACAAAATTGAAGCGAATCGTCAACAGTTAATCCGTGATTTAGAACTAGTATACGATTGGGCGCAGTCCCGCGCTAAAGATAGAGCTAGTGGACAAGGTAATCTATTTGATTTATTAGGTGGAGGTTTTACTAACACTAATAGTCAAGCAAAAACTAAGGCTTTTGAAGCAGTTCCTAAAGCAGAATCGGTGATGGATTTTCCTCCCCAGGAAAAATTACGTATGGAAAAGGAATTGTTGGGTTTTTATGTGTCAGATCATCCATTAAAAGCTTTAAGACAATCAGCATCGTTGCTAACTCCTATTAATCTTTCTCAACTCAACGAACAAAGAGAAGATACTAAAGTTTGTGTGGTCATCATGCTGAATAATGTCAAAAAAGTGATGACCAAAAAAGGTGATCCAATGGCAATTTTGCAAATAGAAGATTTAACTGCACAAACTGAAGCGGTGGTTTTTCCTAAAACTTATGAACGGATTAGTTTTTTACTGCAAGTTGACGTGAGGTTGATTATTTGGGGTAAAGTAGACCGCCGTGATGACCAAACTCAACTGATTGTTGAAGATGCAGAACCAGTAGAAACAGTGCAAATGGTGATGGTGGAACTAAATCCTCAACAAGCCTCTGATATTGAAGAACTGCATCGCTTAAAAACAATTTTGCAAGAACAGTCAGGTGATAAAGAAAAAGCAAAAATGCCAGTGATCGGAATTATACAGTCTGATGATTCCCGGAAATTGGTGCGTTTAGGCTGGCAGTTTTGTGTGCAAGATTCTCGAATCACAGTGCAAGCTTTGCAAAATGCTAGGTTTACGGCTCATCTTAAACCACTGATTGGAAGTTCATAAATCAGGGATAGTTACTTTATAAGTATTATTACTGGAAAAATATTAACCTAAATAGTTTTTTTAGTTACTTGTGCGGTTGGTAATTTTGCCTGACAAGTAGTATCTTTTGATGCTATGAGTGCATAGGCGATCGCCAAGATAAGGAGCTAAAGCTGAATGATTGCAAACGATTTATATAAATTTGTTTCTTATTGCAAAAGGATTCAACCCCAAACCCAAGAAGATATTAAACAATTTTTTGAAGGGGTGATTCTTTTTCCTTATGATAAGGAACTTTTGTTACAAGCTTATTTATTTTTACATATTAAAGATTTATTTCCTAAATGTTGCGAATTGCTGTTATTTGAAAAATCGCCTATTGCCGATTATACAGATTTAGGGAAATGTGATTTTGTTTATCTGACATTTGAAGGTAATTTATTTTTAGTGGAAACCAAATTTATTGATACAGAAGCTAAAGGCGCAACAGAAAGAAAAAGAAGAAATAAGCATAGAAATAAAGTTTTTGAACAAGTTATTACTTTAAAAAGTAGATTTAGTCAATATTGGGATATCAGACTGGAACAACTAGAATGTGCGGTTTTCACAACAGATTCAGAAGTTGATTGGCGAGGAGATAGCGTAAATGTTATAACTAAATCTATCTCTATAGAGCAGCTAGAAAATTGGCGCATAAATTATAAAAAAAGTAAATATTGTTAACTGTAATTCTCATGTAAGCTGGTGAAAAAATTTTAGGTATATGCAGAAATATAAATTATTTGCAGGGGAGGCAAAAAGTGATGTGGATATTCTTCCCGCTTTATTATCGTTGTGTTATGTCATAGGCTAACGAACCTCTGAGCGCAGTTGAAGGTGCGTTGCGCTGACAACACACCATAAAATTTGGTACATAATCAACAGAGAAAAAAGTATGGTCAGATGACAGAATAGCTAATCATCAATGACCAATAAATAAGTTACGTTCATGAACGGCTGGTAGTAAGTTCCTCTTCTGTAATTACAGAACTATATATGGTATCAGCTATTCTCTTGATAAAACTGGCTGTGGGGACGGCTAAAATTAAACCTAGGAAGCCGCCAATTTTGACTCCAATGAGTAAAGAAATGACTACAATAGCTGGATTCAATCCGGTAATTCCCCCAATTAAGCGAGGAGCAACAACATTATCATTAATTTGAATAATAATGATTGATATTACTAACACTTTGACTCCTAGCCAACCATTTTGAGATGCTAGTAATAAGCTCACAAGAATAGTACTAAGTGTACCGCCAAAGGGAATAATACTTGCAAGACCGATTCCCAAACCAAAAAGTAAGCCAAAAGGGACTTGCAAAACTTCAAATGTCAGCGATAAAACTACACTGAGAATCAAAGCAATAATTGCTTGTCCGGCAAAATATCCTTGAAAACTTTGTTGTAGGGATCTTTGAATCCGCAGATTCCATTCAGCAGGAAACCAGCCAAAGATTCCGTCCCAAAGTTGTTTACCATTGAGAACTAAAAGAATAGTTAGCACCACCGTAACTGAAAAATTCACAGCAATATTAATAGTGTCGAGGGTGAGATTAATAATGCGACTAGTTAAAGACCTAAGGGTAGTTGAGATTTGATTTGTTAGCTGAAGCGTAAGTCCGTTTAAATCAATAGGCAAATTTTCTAGTATCGTTTGATGCTCGATATTTTGTAATTGTGTTCTGCCTTTTTCAATCCATGCAGGCAAGCGATCGCCAAATTCTACTAGCTGTTGAAATACTACAGGCCCTAAAAAGAACGTGATAACAGTTAAAAGTGCCAGGGCGAACAGCAAAACAAGTGCGATCGCCCAAGTTCTTGTCATTTGGCGCTGTTCTAAAAAAACAATGGGGAAGTCCAGCAAGAAAGCCGCGAGACTAGCGGTTAGCACAACACTAGGAATTGGCTGCAAGTATTGACACAACAGTAAAATCAGCCAAATATTCAAAAAAATTACAGGAAATGTAATTCCTAAGTTAAGCCAACGGGGCAGTTTTTCACCAGACCACATATCAAGTTTTGCTCATATACTGACGCTACCGAAATCATAACAATCTAGGAGCTATCACACCTTCTCCTTGCCTGGCTTGGCAATACCTTGTCGCCTTAAACCAGCTTCCATTTCCCTAATGAATTTCATGTCTGCCTCTAACAATGGCGGATTGTTGTTGAGGACAGGTTGCTTCTCTAGAAAACTGAATGCTTGCCGGAATTGACTGGGACTAGTGGTAATAGGTGAATCAAAATGACAAGCAATGATTTGGCGAAAATCCCAAGTGGCAACTTTATCAGCCCAGTCGATTACTTGTTGAGGTGCTTGGGGCAAAATCAGAATTTGTAAAATCGGTGCGACAAAAGGACGCCCATTTCCGCGTAAAGCATCAAATGATTGCTGCCAATTGTCTTGCCAACGAAAGGGAAATAACCCAAAATATGCCTTGGGCGATCGCTTTGGTGCTTTAAAAGCATCCAGAAACATTTGCCCTAATTTAGTCATTTCTAAGGCACTAGGACGAAAATACATAGCAAATAGCGAAATGCGTTGCCATCCCTTACGGCGATTAACTGAATTATCTGGAATTACTTCTAAGGCATGATCTCTAGCATGAAATAGCAAAGGATCAGGATTTAATTCCAAAATAGCAGGTGGATCTTCTGATACAGACATAATAGAATCAGTCACCAGCAAAGTGTGCGATCGCCTGTGGAAAAATGCCACTTCTGCAAACGACCCTCGTCCTAAATTAATATCCAGTACTTCATAATCAAAATCATCAGCGAAAGGCGCTTGGCTATTATCTTCTGGCAGCACCTGAGTCCGCTTTCGAGGAAATCCTAGCCAATGCAAAGGTAAATTGATGGGGAAACTCCACTGATGAGGCGCTACGAAGACCTGTGCTTGGGGAAAGCGTCTGGCAAAGGGGCCAACAAAGATTTTATGCTCTAAACCAGAACTAGTTGGCAGAATAATGTACTTAACTTCGCCGTGTTTTTTTACCAACTCATTAACTAAGCGAACACACTCAATTGTCGGAGCCACTGGTGCATAGACAAAAAGACCGCCTGCTTGCAGTTTCACAACAGTCATCCGAATCGGCACGACGGTGTAGAGAATGCCGTGCAGCTGATCAAATATCCAAATAGTATCTTTGATTATTTCCTGGCAAACTGTGCGCCTTTTACCGTAGGGATACAGCGGTAACGCAGTCCATAAATGCCATGACCAATCTTGAGGATTACTACTTGGTTGCATCCATTGTTGTGGCGGCTCATTTCCCTGCTGTGCGTTCATCGTTTCATCCAGTTCTTCCTACTATCCATTTTCTAACGTATGACAGGACTCACAACCGAATATTTAAACAGGTGTTGATTTTTGTAAACTTTTCATAGTGATGAGTAAAACCAAAGCCATTGCCAAAATTAATGCTGTGTTCCTCAGTAAAGAAATATTCCAGTGCTTGAGTGCGATCGCCACAACTGCCCATACTGTAACTCCCGTGTAAGCAATATCCCGACGCTGGATCGCAATGATGGCAGCAATTGAGAAAGCCGCAAACAACATGATGACCGCCCATAATTCGGCAGAAATTCCCCACCCATTCCATTCTTGGAAATACAACGCACAAGCGACATTGACAACAGTCGCCACACTAATCCAAGCCAGATAAATACTGATGGGAATATGAGCGCACCACTTCTTGATTTGAGACACACGCTTTTTGCCAATTTCTAACTTCACATAAACACCAATCAGTGATAGCAGAATCAACAACATGGCAATTACAGACAGGGCAAACAATCTAGAAAGAAAAAGGTATACCCAAACACTTTGAGAAATTGATGCAACTACTAGTAGATATCCTGTATTACGAAAGTCTAAATTCTGTCTTTGATTAGGGAGAAACTGATAAATTCCCAACGCAAATAAACCAAGGTAAATCAGCCCCCAAATTGCAAAAGCATAATTGGCAGGAACAATCAGAACATTGTTGAATAAAGTATTAGAAATTTCTCCTATACTCATGCCATTTAAAGGCATAATGTTTGATATTATATTGATTAAAAAAGCACCGATAATTGCCAACAAAGTAGCAACTTGGCGAATAAAATCCCCGGAATTTCTAAATTTTGATTGCTGCATAGAATAACTAACTAACTTATATGATTACTCTATATTCACTCTAGCAACTTCAATAGTCCAAGCCCAAATAAACCTCAAGCGTTAATGAAGAACCTCGAAGCAACATATTAATATCAAGCAAGCAACAGCCCATAGATGGACTATTTTTAGATATCTGAGAGTAATTCTTCTTAGTTAAAATAAGGCAAGAACGGCAAATTCACTGAAGTCAATCATGACAGACAAGCAAACACGGCGCAATTTTTTAATTACCAGTGTTGCTGTTGCTGGCGGTATTACAGCAACTACTGCGTTTCAACAGGCGGCTAAACCAATAGCAACTATGCCAGAACGAGTATTGGGACGCACTGAAGTAAAGTTGCCTATCTTTGGGTTGGGAGGCGCAGGACAAACCCCACTATCGTGGAATGATAGAGAACGTGATGCTGAGGCAATTATTCAAAAAGCTTGGGAATTAGGTATCCGTTACTTTGATACGGCGGCTAGTTATGGCCCTAGTGAAGATTATTTGGGAAAAGTGCTGCCACCTCATCGTTCAAAATTGTTTCTAGCCAGCAAGACAGATAAAAGAGATCGTGATGGTGCATGGAGAGAATTAGAGCGATCGCTTAAACGTCTGAATACAGATTATCTTGATTTATGGCAGTTGCATCATGTATCATTTTCCTCAGAACTCAATACTATTTTTAGTGCATCTGGTGCAATTCAAGCTTTAGAAGAAGCCATACAGCAGAAACTTGTACGGTTCGCAGGTATTACCGGACATCATGACCCAGAAATAATTGCCACAGGACTGCGCCGTTATCCTTTTCACACTACATTGATTCCTGTGAATGCTGCCGACCAACATCACCCACGTCCTTTTCTACCCGTAGTTATGCCAGTAGCGCAAGAAAGGAATGTGGGTGTCATAGCGATGAAAGTCCCGGCTTATGGTCGGTTATTTCAGCCTGGTGGCTTGGCAGGTATGCAACAAGCTTTAGGATACGCCATGTCTCAGCCTGGGGTTCATTGCTGCGTAATTGCGGCAGAAAATGTTTCACAATTAGAAAATAATATCAAGATAGCTCGTGCTTTTCAACCCCTAAGTGAAGAAGAACTCGCTGCGATCGCTCAACAAACAGCTAGTATTTGGCAAGACACCACATTTTTCCGTGCTTGGACATAAAGGAAAGGAGTGGGGAGTGGAGGTAAGACTTTAAACGTCAATTACGAATTACGAATTATAACGTTGTGCTGCTTGCAACATGGTAAGTTGTAATAAGTCCTCCCGTCCCAACTCGTAACGGCAACTGGGCTTAAAAGGTGAAATATTTAAACTACGAATAATCTCTCCTGCTACAGCCTTTGCTAGGAGAGGTGGTACAGAATTACCAACTTGGCGGAAACCGTGCCATTTGGTGACATGAAATCTAAACCAGTCAGGATAAGAATGTAATCTCGCCGCTTCTCTGACAGTGATGCAACGGGGAGTAATGGGATGAATCGGTCGAGGAGAAGTAAAAGAACCTCTATATTGATCAGTTCCTGCCCTTAAAGTATTACAAACACCAGCAGGATGTAGTTTATGGAAACGACTAATCAGTTCTCTTTCTCCCTGACTTGTTTTAGCAAACCGTTCAATAGTGGTAGTGGAGTGTTTTGTTCTGAGACTAGAAGTAAGAATGCGAGCATCAAAGGTGCGATCGCCTCCAGGGGGGCGTAGCCCATCGCCTGCATAATCATCTGCTACAGTGCTGATACCGCGAAGTTTCTGGGCATAATCACTAGGCTTGCCATATTCCGCTACTATCCAGTCTTGTGTTAGTAAATCTGAGTAATTTTCAACTTCTGGTAAATCCCCTATTGCTTCCCAAACTGTTGGGCTATGAGGAAGCACAGAAGAATTTTCTGGTTGAGAATCATGTGGAAAAGCTTGTTGAGTAATGGGCTGCGGGTACTTCGGTAACTCTACATCTTCCCTAGCACCCAAAAGAAATAATCTTTCCCGAAACTGGGGAACTCCATAATGGGCTGCATTGAGAACTTGATAATTTTCTACTACTTGATAGCCTTGATTTTGAAACTCGCTAATCAAGTCCGTGAGGATTTTCTTGTGTTTCCCGACTGTAATTCCCCTAACATTTTCCATCACAAAAAACTTGGGTTTTAAGTCTAATACCAATCGGTAAAAGTGAAACACCAAAGAATTGCGCGGATCATCAAAAATCCGTTTACCCATTAAAGAAAAACCTTGACAGGGTGAACCAGAAATTACCACATCAATGTCGCGATCGCCTATTTGTGAATAATGCCGAATTTCTGCCCCAGATGTATCCTCAACACTTTTACACAACACCGAGCAAAAAGGAAAATTAAACTCATGTGTGGCACAATGAATTGGGTCAATTTCCACAGCAGCCAACACATCAAAGCCAGCCTGTTCAAAGCCAAGTGTCATCCCGCCCGCACCGGCAAATAAATCAACTGCAATCGGCCGTTGTTTTTTCATTGACCATTCCCCCATTACCCCTTATCCCCAGAGGGGGCCCCGAGTTCCCCACTCCCTACTCCCTACTCCCCTCATTTGGTAGCATTTGCAAAATTTCTTGAGCAGCGCGATCGCATACTCCTAATTCTCCCAAAGACTGCCGCATTTCTGCATAGTCTGCCAAGGTTTGCTGACGGCGCTCAGAATTTAGTAGGAGTTCCATCGCTGCTTGGGTAATATTTTCTGGTGTGGCTTGCTCTTGTAAAAATTCTGGCACAATTGCTTTCATGGCCACTAAGTTTGGTGGCGAGGCAAAAACAATGTCACCTTTGAGAACTCTCCGGGCAATCCAAGCGGTAATGGGACTTAAACGGTAAACTACAACTTGCGGTACATCTAATATGGCCAGTTCCAAGTTCACAGTCCCGGATTTGGTAATGGCGAAATCAGCTGCGGCAAATATTTCTTTTTGTTGACCAGATACCACTGTCGCCCGTAAACCGTAACTTTTAACTGCTTCTTCAATGGGCTGTCTGTAAACTTCCAGAGATAGGGGAATCCAAAAATGAACTTCGGGTAATTTAGCTTGAATAGTTTGGGCTGCTTGAAAAATAACTGGTAAAAGATATTTTAATTCTTGGCGACGGGAAGCTGGAAGAAGTGCGATCGCCTTTTGTTCTGGTGGAATCCCTAAATTCGCTCTGGCTACTTCACGGCTGGGAGCGTCTTGCATTCTGTCAATCAAAGGATGACCCACCCAGGTAACTTGTGCGCCATTTTCACTAAAATAACGGGCTTCTTCTGGGAAAATAGCTAACAGTTTATCTGTAAAACCGACAATCCGGGATGTATTACGCAAATCCATTGTCCAAGCCCACTCTTGGGGAGCAATGTAATAAACCACTGGTATTTGTGGTAAATGCTTTTGCATATAAGTCCCCAGACCCAGATTTGGCCCCATATAGTCAATTAATATTACCAAGTCTGGTGGGTTTTGTTTTAAGAAGGCGATCGCCCGCCTTTGTACCTGAAGAGTAGGCAAAACATAAGGTATGGCTTCTATCAGACCCATAGAACCAATACCACTGGTATTACCCAATAGAGTAGCCCCTGCTTCTGCCATTTTGTCACCACCCAGGGCAACAATTTCCAATTGCAAATTCATAGCCGTTGCTTGACGCTTAATCGCCGTAATCAGCAACGACCCTTGTAAATCACCAGCTACCTCGCCAGTGCTGATAAATATCCGCATTTGATAATTAATAACTCGTAAAAATTCAGAAGTTAGGAGAAAAATTATATAAAACTAGCCTGCTGAGGCTACCTCCCCTCCGGGAAGACGCTACGCGTCATGTTTGTATCGCCCCAGGCTTCTAGCCTGAGGACGTTAATGTGCTTAAGAATCATCACTCGCGCCTGGTTTGCCCCTTCCTGGAATCAAGCCGCGTCTTCCTGGCATTTGAGAAAGCAGGATGAAACGACGCAAGTTTTGTAATTGTTCAGTTTCTCCCAGTTTTTCGAGCTGTTCCAAAGCATCCTTAAAAGTTAAGCCAGACCGATAGAGAATCCGGAATGCTTTTTTGAGGGTTTGCAGATCGGTCGAGTTCATTCCCGAACGTTTGAGTCCCACCAAATTCAAGGTACGTACCCGTGCCGGATTTCCTTCCACTAACATATAAGGAGGTACATCTCTGTCAATTCGTGCCATACCCCCGACCATTGCGTGTTGACCAATACGTACAAATTGATGCACACCCAGAACACCGCCCAGCCTGGCCCGTGACTCTATATGGACATGACCAGCCAAGGCTACTGAGTTAGGGATGATTACGTGGTCTTCAATTATGCAATTATGAGCTACGTGTACATAAGCCATCAATAAATTATTGTTGCCAATCACCGTAGCTTCACCAGCACCAGTGGCCCGGTTAATGGTGACATACTCCCGAATTGAGTTATTATCACCAATTTTTACCCAGGTAGGTTCTCCCACAAACTTGAGATCCTGGGGTTCCATGCCGATAGCTGCACCTGGAAAAATTTGATTTCGCGCCCCAATTTCACAAGGCCCTTCTAGCACTACATGAGCGCCAATAATTGTTTCCGGGCCGACTTTGACATGCGCTCCAATCACAGCATAGGCACCGACTTGCACTGTTGGGTGGAGTTCCGATTTTGGATGAATTACAGCAGTTGGATGAATAAGCGTCTTCAAGGGTGAATCTCCAGAACTTTTTTAAGTGCTGAGTGTGTAAGTATTCAGTGGCCGAAAGTGTCGAGCAAAACAGGTTATGTGTGAGGGTGGCGAAAATCAAGAAATTATAAAATGCTGTTGTAGGTTGTTTTTTTACTGCTATCCTAGTTCAAGATTCAGTAAGAGTAAATACACAGCTTTACCCAATACCACCACAGCAGATCTTTAGTTAATTAAAGAAAACATTAATTCGCCTTCAGCAGCGAGTTGACCGTCAACCTCGGCACGGGCCTGCACTTTACCGAAACGACGTTGTTTTATCCATAACAGTTCCACCGTCATTATTAGCTGATCACCGGGAACTACTTGGCGACGGAAACGGACTTTATCGATACCGGCAAAAACGAATAATCCTTCCTCATATCCAGGTAATTGCTTCAAAATAATCCCCCCTACCTGTGCCATTGCCTCAACAATTAGCACTCCTGGCATCAGTGGTCTTTCTGGAAAATGTCCTTGAAACTGAGGTTCGTTTACAGTAACATTTTTTACGCCTATAGCCATTTTTCCTGGCACATAGTCAATTATTTTATCTACAAGTAAAAATGGGTAACGGTGGGGCAACAATTGCTGAATTTCTTCCGATGACAATGTTGTTTTAATTTCATTAATAGGCTGTGGTTCAGTAGATGCAGTTGCAGTAGTATCGGTACTATTCACTTTAGTGATGGTTGTCATGATCTGTGTGATTAATTTTCAATCTGGAACTTAAAAAGTACTTGCGAGCATAAAGGGAGTAGGGAAAAAGTTTTTGTCTTTTCTTTTGTTTCTCTTAATTTGTGTTCTTTGAAACCTATCCCTACGGATGCTTCGCGAATGTGGTTTGTTATTTCTCCCCTGATCATTAATGCGATTAACTAGTAAGCAGGCATTCAAAGCTTTGAGAGAATTTGGATTTTAGACTTGAACTAATCCCAACTCCAAAATTTTCTCAGCCAATTGAATGTGTAAATTATGACTAGCCTTATACGCCAAGAAATGAGCCTGAGGAAAATTACCTAGTAAACTCAAATCTCCTACTAAATCCAAAATTTTATGACGAACTGGCTCATTTGCAAATCTTAATGGTGGATTTAACCAACCATCAGGCCCGCAAACAAGTGCATTTTCTAAGCTACCACCTTTAATTAACCCAGTTTTTTGTAAATATTCAATTTGGTGAAGTAACCCAAAAGTCCTAGCAGGAGCAATTTCTTCAGCAAAACTAGCAGTCGGTGACCAACTATGCCATTGGTTACCAATAGCTGACAGTTCAAAATCAATCCCGTAACTAAAACGAGTTTCCGGTGCTGGGAGGGCACAGACAAAAGCATCTTCGTGATAAATCCATATCGGCTCTTTCACCGCCAAAGAAACTTGGTTGCTTTTGGGTTGAGATACCAAGCCTACTTGACTAATACTGTCCGTCCAAATTTTGGCAGAACCGTCTAATAGTGGTAATTCTGGGCCATCAATTTCAATTCTGGCATTATCTACACCCATACCCATCAGTGCTGCCAACAAATGCTCAACTGTACGAACACTGGCTTCACCTTTACCCAACTGAGTCGAAAGTACAGTTTGACTGACTGCGGCAACTTGGGCTGGAATGATGGGTAAATCTGGCAAATCCACTCTGACAAAGTAGCGCCCACTGTCTACCTCAGCTGGCAGTATCCGGACATGAGTACTCACACCACTATGCAGTCCCATTCCAGTTTGGGTGATTTCCGCTGCTATAGTGTGCTGTTGCATGAGCAAGAAATTAATATATTTTGATTTGTATTATTCATGTAAATTTTTGGCAAAGACCCTGATGTATCCTCTAAATGTTACTGATCGCTTTATTGGATCAGTATTCAGGGAAACGTAAAAATTAGCAAGTACTTATATCATTTTGGCAGGGAATGGGGATTGGGGAGATGAGAGAGATGAAGAAGATGAGGGAGATGAAAAACCTATATTATTCTCTCCCTGCTCCCCTGCTTCTTCTTAGAACCTTTCACCAATACCAAAATTGATGCGGCTATCACCATCGTCATTGATACCATAGTCAATACGAATGGGGCCTAGTGGGGATTGCACACGTACACCTAGTCCATAGCCATAGCCTGTACCATTTTTGTTCAATACTTCAGCTGGTCTAGTTGTAGTTCCCAAATCACTGCCAACATCAAAAAACAATGCACCGCTGACTACGGAGAAAACTGGGAAGCGATACTCAACTGATGCTTGGACATAACTGCGTCCACTAGTTAGTGCGCCTTCTTCATAACCCCGTACAGAGTTACTGCCACCAATGGTAAAAGCTTCATAAGGAGGCAAGTCACCCAGAACTGTGCCACCTTGTAGGTTAAAAGCTAAAGTTTGTGCGCCTGGGGCGAAGTTAGTCAAGTTTACAGGTACGTATTGGCTATAACTACCACGGAGTCGAGTGAGAAAAATACTACCTAATCCCACTGGTACAGATTGATCAACGCCAAAGCGCAGAAAGGAACCTGTGGTAGGTTGCAAGGGGTTATTACGGAGGTCGCGTTGTGCCCCTAGTTGTACTAGTAACAAATCGTCTTCACCTTGCCCAGAGAAGCTGAGTGGAACGGGTTCGCCGACTGTTTGTCCATCACGAAGGACAATTCCTTCTGGTCTGACGTTGCCATCAGCATCGCGGGTAGAAATTCGTTGATATTGCAACCCGGCTGAAGCCGTCCATTCTGATCTTTCGTAGGGATTGGGAGACAAAGGACGGGTAAAAGTGACACCACCGCCTAAACGGAGAACACGGGGGCGATCGCCTTCACCTTCACCATCTGTGTCTCCGACTTGAAATGTCCTAATGTCACCATCTTGTCCATCAAAAATTAAGGAAATGGAACTGCGGCGAAACAAATTAGTTGTGTAAGAGGTGCGGTATGGATCTCCTGCGATCCAGGGGTCGGTAAATCGGAGGTCAAACAGCAGTTCTCTTTGTCCTACTTGTACTTCTGCTCCCAGTCGTTGGTTCCTTCCTGCCAAGTTTTGCTGTTGATAACTGACGGTACCAAATAAGCCACTGGCAGAACTAATACCAGCCCCAGCAGCAATAGAACCTGTACTGCGTTCAGCGACATTCACTACTACATCTACCTGACTAGGGTCACTACCAGGGTCAAGGGAGACATTCACATCTTCAAATAGCCCCAATCCAAATACCCGTTGTAAATCTCTTTGCACTACGTCACGGTTAAATACTTGTCCTGGCTGTAACTGCAATTCTCGAGTAATGATATATTCCTGTGTCCGACCTCGGATTGGTTTTCCTGTTTCGTCTGTTTCTTGACCTTCTCTATCACGAAACCGCACTCTCACATTCTCTACTACGCCTTCAGCTACTTGCAGGGTAACAACGCCGGTTTCTGAAACTTGTGGCGAACCAATAACGTTTGCGAGGACGTAACCTTGATCTTGATATCGCTGGGTTAACTGTTTGATGCCTTCTTGCAATTCCCGCAGGTTGAGGATTCTGCCATATTGCGCCTGAAAAACTTCATCTACAGTGCTAGGAGCCAGTACCGAGTCTACATCAGTGCCAGGATTGGCTTGTATTTCTACCCTTGTCAGTACTGGGTTTGGTTGGACGATAAAACTCACCCTTACACCCAGTGGTGTATCTTCAGGTACTGCCTGAACATTAGCAAAGAAGCCAGTGCCAAAGATGGCATTAATATCTTGTTGTAATTGGGTGCGGGTTGTGACTCGGCCTGGTTGGGTACGAATTACGTTGTAAACTTGGTTTTCCAATTCCGGTGTTAGTTGCCCTGTCTCTGGTCTGACTACTACTTCTGACACCAGCACCCGTGGTTCGGTATCATCTGAAGCGCCGTTGGGAGTATCTAACTGCTGACCTGGAGTTGTGCCCGGTACCTGTTGCTGGGTTGAGGGGGGTGTAACATCGGGAACCGTGTCTGGCTGCTGACCTGGAGTTGTGCCTGGAGTTGTGGCAGGTGCTTGTTGCGTGGTTGGGGGAGGTGTAATACCGGGAACCGACTCTGGCTGTTGACCTGGAGTTGTGCCCGGTACCTGTTGCTGGGTTGGGGGGGGTGTAATATCGGGAACCGAGTTTGGCTGTTGAGTAACAAGGTTAGGGTTTGTTTTGGAGATTGGGGCAATTACTTGTGTTGTCAAGGTGGGTAATATCACCTCTGATTGCTGCTTCTCGGCTGAATTAGCAGGGAAAGCCGCAACTTCAGAAGATACAGGTTGCTTGAGACTTTCACTTGTCAGTTCTGGACTTACATCTGGCACCACAACATGGGAAGTTGGGACCACTGTTGGCGTGGTCACAGTAGGCAATATCACCTCTGATTGTTGTTTCTCGGCTGAATTAGCCGGAAAAACTGCAACTACAGAAGTTGGAGGTTCTTTAATGACTACAAAATCTGTAGATTTGGAACTAGGTGCTACATGTTCACTGGTTAGTCCTTGATTAGCATCCTTTGCCGACTGCTGATTAATCGCGGGGGTGAAAATTTCGGCTGTCTGTTCTAAACTATGATTACTTTGGGCATTTGCACTGAGCGTGCCGCCTAATGGCGCTGCAATTGCTACAGCTGCTACCCATACGGGAGATAAACGCATTCTATTTAAATTCCTCTTCACGTCCACACACCATTTCTAGGCAATTATGCTCTCATGCAAAAAGTAAAGGCAAAAATTGCGTTGTTTGCTGTTGCCTTTTTAAGTTATATGTCACCAGGCAAGAATTAAAAATTTGCCATTTTTATGTAATGGTTTCCATAGATTTAATTTTTGCTTGCTACTGCTTGTAATACTCGTTGTAAAACCTCCTGGTAAGCATCTTCTACATTTCCCAAGTCCCGGCGGAAGCGGTCTTTATCCATTACCCGCAGGTTAGGATCTGCTTCGGCTGTGTTCCACAAACGGCAGGTGTCGGGGCTAATTTCATCGGCCAAGAGCAACTGCTGTTGTGAGTCCAAACCAAATTCTAGTTTGAAGTCTACTAGCGTGATGCCGCACTGCTGCCAAAAGTTTTGGAGAAACTCGTTGACTTGCAATGCTAGATTGGTAATTGCATCTACTTGTTCCGGTGTTGCCAGTTCTAATAACAATAGGCGATCGCGTGTTAATAGTGGATCTCCTAATTCATCATTTTTATAATAGAACTCTACTAAAGGTTGTTTCAGCAGTGTACCCACCGGTAATTTTGTTTGCTGAGATAAACTACCGGCAGCAATGTTTCTCACCACTACTTCTAAGGGAAAAATCTTCACAGCCCTTACCCGCATTTGATGTGGTGCCGGAGAATCAATAAAATGAGTTTTTATCCCCCGTAGTTCTAATTGCTGAAACAATTGGCTAGAAATGCTACAATTAATTTTTCCTTTACCGATAATACTGCCACGCTTTTGGGCATTAAAAGCTGTGGCATCATCTTTAAAGTCAGCTAGCAAGACTTCTGGATCATCCGTTGCATAAAGAATTTTCGCTTTGCCTTCGTAGAGCTTGGAATTAACAGACATGATAAGAGGTAACGTTGTGGGCGAGGGGTAGCTTTTGCCCTTTCGAGCTTAACTATTTTATCTTTAGTTATTCCAGATTAGCCATTGCTCATGAATCGGCTATTAAAAGTGGGGGCAAAAAAATACTTAACATCTAACCTTCGATGGGTGACAGTCACCTTTAAGACATGGTATTTCTTGTGTATTTTTTAATACTTAAATATAAACGTTTTGCCTCAAAATAATCGTAAATATCGTAAAATAAAGAAAGTAATATTACGCAAAGTTTAGTAAGTCTTGATACATTTATTATAATTAGCATTTCATTTTTTATAAAATTTGTTGGCAATTGTAAAAAAACAGACTACCATTTGATGAAATAAATTGGCAAGAGTTACCTAGTATGGGTTAAATGTGCTTGAGTGTAGCATACTCAAGGTAGCAGGCATTTTAGATGGATGATTTTAGATTTGAGAGCAGCTATGGTGGCCTGACTCTCACTGAAAAAACCAATGCAAAATCTAAAATTGGCACCTTTAACTAACTTCTGTATCACCTCTATCATTAAAGATTGTTAAGGCAACTACTCTTACATTTGACGCTAATTTCGCAAATTTAACGTTAAGGGTGGTTAATAATTCAACTTTATATATTAAAACGGGAAGGATATTAAATAAATGGAGAAAAATTTAGTGAACAAAGATAATTTTTTATATCCGCGTGGACGTTACTATGGTCAAGTAAAGCCGGAAAATGTGGTTTTTAATGCAAATTTACAGGAATTTGCTCAACGGGTGAGTTACATCTGTAATTTAGAAACAGGTGGCAAGTTATCGCCGGATGACGCTTACGAACAAATCAAAGTTTTGTGGAAAAACTTGAAAAGAACTAAAAAACAACTACAAATTGGTGAAAATCCCTTTCAAAGTGACGGAAATGAGGCTCAAGACTGAAAAAAACTAGCTATTTTGCCATCAAATCCCAGACACCATCCCAAGACTCTAGAGGTGGTGTCTTTTGGTAGTTATAAGCACGTTCTAGGTGGACATTAACAGCTTGGTCTGTGGGTCGAATATATTGAGCAGCCGTAAAACAAGCGATCGCCTGGGCAAAATTCCGGTCTAAATAAGCCGTACGCCCAGCTTGGTAATGCCATAAAAATTCTTGGGTATTGGCATCTAAATCAGTCGTGCGATCGCCGATTAACTCATAGATGTTGACTGCTTGGTGTTTACCTTTGACGCGAATTTTATCTAACTGGCGCGCCCAGATGCGATCGCTGCATAATTGGTAAGTAAATTCGCTCAAAATAATATCACAGCCATATTCCTTGGTGACTCCTTCCAAACGTGAACTTAAATTTACCCCGTCCCCAATTACGGTGTAATCCATGCGTTTATGGGAGCCAATATTCCCAGAAACTACTTCTCCTGAGCTAATGCCAATACCTATCCGGATTTGAGGCTGCGCTTGGATAATCCGCCGTTGATTAAATTCGTCTAAACGTTGGCGCATATCCAATGCTGACTGCACCGCCCTCCAGGCATGATTTTCTGTCAAAGGTAGTGGCGCACCAAACACCGCCATTAAGGCATCTCCAATAAATTTATCTAGAGTGCCTTCGTAGTTAAATACTGCCTCTACCATTGTTTCAAAATACTGATTCAGCAGCGATACCACCTCAGATGCGCCCAGATTTTCTGTCAGTGTGGTGTAGCCCCGGATATCTGAAAATAAAACAGTGACTTCTTTGCGCTCACCCACCATTAAAGCATCTTCCCCTAATGCCATTACTTGCTCGGCAACATGAGGTGTGAGGTAGCGATACATGGTGCTTTTCATGCGCTTTTCTTGACTAATATCTTCTAGAACCACCAAACCACCCCGGACTCCACCTTCTGGGTTAGTCAGCGGATTCACAGTCAAATTAATGCTCCGTTCTAAGATTTCCACCTGGCTAGAGGTGAAACAATTAAGCTGGGGCGTTAGGGGTTGATTCCAGGGAATGAACACATCGGGGTTAGTGCGATCGCGTACTGCTAAAATTAATTGTTGATTACTCACTCCTGAGTCTTGAGAAGAATTAAGTAATGGGTACAAACCCACTATCAAGTTTTGTTCTGGTACATAATGTTTGGCAGCAGTTTTTAAACTGTCTTCTAAGCGTATTTGTAAATTTTCAATCGGTACAACTTCCCAAACCAAGCGACCAATTAAATTGTGTTCCCACAAAAGCTGATTATTTCTGGTGTTAGCCTTATCTAATGGACAACCTAGCAACACTAAAGCCGCATCATTAATCGTCACAATTTGACCAGCCATATCTGTAGAAATTACAGCATCCGAGAGGCTTTGCAAAATGTCTTTTTGATATTGCTTTTCTAATAATACATTTTCAAATAAGCGCGCATTTTCTAAAGCAATTCCGGCTTGAATATTAAAAGCCCGCATAAACTCTTCATCAGAGGCGGTAAAACTACCTTTTTGCTTATTAATTAATTGTGTAACGCCAATTAATTCATTGGCAGAATTAAACACTGGCAAACATAAAATATTGTGAGTTACATACCCCGTTTTTCTATCTATACTGGGGTCAAAACGAGGATCTTTGTAGGCATCAGGAATATTCAGTGCTTCACCTGTAGAAGCTACATAGCCAGCAATACCACGATTAGCGGGTATCCGAATTTCTATGAAGTTTGTACCATCTGCTGCTGCTGCTACTTTTGTCCAGAGTTGGCCCATTTCTTTACGGTACAAAAATAACGTGCTACGGTCAGCTTGCATTAAAATCCGGGCTTGTTCCATCACCATCTGCAAAGTTGCTTCTAAATCTAAACTTTGCCCTAGTGTTTGCGTTGCCCGTAAAAGAGCCGTTGCACCGCGTTGATTACGAGCTGCTACATAAAAAGACTGACAACTTTCCAGAATAATCCCAATAGAAGCAGCAAAGTCTCGAAAACGCTCCTCATCTTCGTGATTAAACGGAATATCACCAGTTTTATTCGCTAGTTGTACTACTGCGACAGTTTGATTTTTGCTACTAACCACAGGCATACATAACATATTTCGGATTTGGTAGCCCATTTGTTTTTCGAGTTCTGGACTAAACAAAGGGTGAGTAACAGTGTCAGATATATTTAAATATTCACCTGTGCTGACTACATGACCTGGAATGCCGACATTAATGGGAATACGAACTTCTAAAAATTTTTGCGTATTATTTTGAGGAACTTTTGACCACAATTGACCTTTGTCATAGTCAACTAAAAAAATAGCTGAATTTTCCGCTTGGAGAATTTGACCAATTTTAACTGTGATGGCTTCTAGCACCTTTTCTAACATAGTTTCTAGAGCTTCATTATTGATTAACTCAATTGCTCGAAGAAACTGTTGAAATTCAGCGGTGATGAAGTCAAGTAAACAAATAAATTCGTTAACTGGTAGGTCTTTTACACGACCTAATAAAGAATGAATACGATTAACTTGAGTTAATTCAGTTAATGTAGCCAAGACGCTACCAGGATTGGAAGGAGTCATGGGAATGATAAATTTAAAATTTTATTTTTATCTTGATATGTAGCAATCATAATTCATATGAGAAACCCGATTTCTTCAAGAAACCGGGTTATAGTCAACACTATATAATAGGACTTACGCACATTCTACGCATTCTTGGCGTTCTTGGCGTCTACAGCCCTTACGGGCATCGCTGCGCGCGGGCGGTTGAATAAATTAAGGTTTTTGGTGGTTTTTGCATAAGTCCTGTATAATTACAACACCCATTTAAGCTGCTTTTGTCAGTTGTTCTGAAAACACCACCTTTTGATAATAATCTTGCAGCTGGCATGTAGCCGCTGACCATCCCCAGCTTTCTGCCTCTTTGCGGGCATTTTGACGGATAATTTCTCTTTCTTGTTGATTTTCTAAGAGACGAACAGTAGCAGTAATGGCATCTTGAATATCTGCTGTAGGGTCAAAAAGATATCCATTGATGCCATCTGTGACAATATCAGGAATGCCTCCAGAACGTGCTGCTACTACTGGACAGCCTGCGGCCATTGCTTCTAGCAGCACCAAGCCTAGTGTTTCTGTCCGAGAAGGAAAAATAAAGGCATCAGCACTAGCAAAGGCAGAACCTAATTCTTGCCCCATGAGATATCCGACAAAATGAGTGTGAGTCCCGGAAAAATGCTTTTCTAATTCCTGGCGATGAGGGCCATCACCCACTAATGCCAATCTTGCGTCGGGAATTGCCTCTAATATGGGTTTGATGCGCTCAATTTCTTTTTCGGCGGAAAGCCGCCCCACATAAAGCAGCAAAGGGCTTTCAGGATGATTTTGTGTGAGACGCGATCGCATTTTTGGACTAGCTAAATCCGGGTGAAATAATTCTGTATCTACACCGCGTTGCCACACTTGCACCCGTTCGATACCATGTGTTGTCAGTTCCTCCATCATTACTGTGGAGGTACACAGATTCAATGATGCTTGATTATGGGCATTTTTAATTAATTCCCAAAGAAACCCTTCTAACATTCCCAAACCGTAATGCTGGAGATATTGGGGTAAATGTGTATGATAAGAGGCTACTAACGGAATTTTCAGCATTTTGCTGTAAAAAATTCCCGCCAACCCTAAAACAGCCGGATTGACAACATGAATAATATCTGGCTGAAATTCTTCTAGTGCATAACCAATAGCTGGACGGGGCAGTGCCATTTTTAACTCTGGATACAATGGCAAGGGAAAACCAGTAACGCCGTAAACTTTGGCTCCTTTGTGTTCAGTAATACCACCTTCAGGGGCAATCACTAGTACTTGGTCACCATTGCGCTGTAGATGGTCAACAGTATGGCGCAGGCGCGTGACAATACCGTCAACCTTAGGTAGAAAGGTTTCGCTGAATAGGGCAATTCTCATAAAAAACTATACAAGCAAATAATCCCAGCTTTGTTTGCATTGTGGTTTGAACCTCGCATGACTAGAAGTCACGAGTGTGCGGCTTGCAGAAATCAAACACAGAGTTACATCTGTATAAACATTGACTGGTTGTCATATTGTGCTAAGACATGACAACCAGTAGATAGCAGTCTTTACCCTACTTTCTATGCCAAGAGACTTTGGGTAGAATTTGCTTGTGATCAACTCGTTGTTGATACTTGACGGCAAAGTTTAACAAAGAGTCAAGCAACGAATCAGAGAGATAGTGAGGCTCTAAACCGAGATCCAGCAGTTTGGTATTTTTAGCATTGAAGTAGTGTTCTTCTTTTTCAACTCTGGGGTTATCCAGGTTATTGATTTCCACATTCAATCCCATGGCATTCCCGGCTTTTTTCACCATTAATGCCAAATCACCAACGCTAAATAGTTCAGTAAATTGGTTAAATACCCGGAATTCGCCAGGTTCGGCTGGGTTAGCGATCGCTAGTTCAATACATCGCACTGTATCCCGAATATCCAATAGTCCGCGCGTTTGTCCACCTTTACCGTAGACGGTTAGGGGGTGGGCGATCGCAGCTTGAATACAGAAGCGGTTAAGTGCTGTACCAAATACCCCATCGTAATCAAGGCGATTAATTAATAGTTCGTCCATGCCCGTTTCTTCGGTCAAGACACCATAAACTATCCCTTGATTGAGGTCGGTAGCGCGCAATCCCCAAATACGGCAAGCAAAGTTGATATTGTGGCTATCATGGACTTTGCTGAGATGGTACATTGAACCAGGCTGCTTGGGATACGGCAAAGTATCTTTGCGCCCATTGTGTTCAATTGTGATGTAACCTTCCTCAATATCGATGTTGGGTGTGCCGTATTCACCCATCGTTCCCAACTTCACCAAATGGCAATCTGGGAAATCTTCTCGCATCGCATACAGTAAGTTCAGCGTCCCTACTACGTTATTGACCTGGGTAAGAACAGCATGTTCACGGTCAATCATCGAAAAGGGCGCTGATCGCTGTTCACCAAAATGTACTAGGGCATTTGGTTCAAATTGGTGTAAAACTTTCTTGAGAAATTCGTAATTAGTGATATCGCCAATAAACAGGTCGATGGATTTACCTGTCAAATCTTGCCAGCGCTGGAGGCGTTGCTGAATTGGTGCGATGGGAGTGAGAGTATCGAGACCCAATTCATTATCCCAGTGCCGCCGCACCAAACTATCTAAAATTCCAACGTCATAACCTCGATTGGAAAGGTAAAGTGCAGTTGCCCAACCGCAATATCCATCGCCACCAATAACCAGGACTTTCATCTTCACCAGTTTTTACTCGCTGATAGCTAAATCTATCAGGTTTCTGTACCCTGTTCATCATCATTCTGGAGAAGATACGTAATTTTTGAGTTTAAAGATGCAATTAACCAAACAGATCACTCCCCAATCCGATACTGCTGGGCAATGTAGTAGAACAAAGGATAGTAACTGGGAAATTCTAGGTTCTGGCTGCGTCCTTGCCAGTAATATTCGACTTCATCCTGAATTAAACTCAGTTTCATCAAGCTAATTTCCTGATCAATTTCCACCAGTAGCACCCCAGAGATACCCTGATCTGTTTGAAAGTTAGGAGTTATCTTGGTTTTGCTGTTTGTTTCTGTGGTTATAGATTCAGGTAGTAAATTAACTGCCCATGAGCGAATTTCTACGGCTTCGTTTTGCGGTGACACCAAGGCAATTCCATCAGAATTTCCTGGTACTGGCAAAGTCTTCCAATTACTAGGGTATGGAAATTCAAAGCCATAACGGGAATTTTTATAAGTATTCCATGTTACAGGGGAATCCTGAAAATTTGTAGCAGTACAACCCCACAAACTTAAGAGCAAGATAACTGCTCCGCCAATGTTGGCAATTTTAGTATAATTTTTTTGTTGATGCCTACATGTTTTTACTGTAGTAGTAGACATGATGTGATTTTTTATTGAAGTCACTGATTTCTTATAAGTACCATATTAAATACATTTATATGGATAAAATGGCGGTGGTTTACTATTGCTTAATTCAATGGAGTAAAACCAAAAACTGTTTCATAAATAACTCTGTCAGGGAACTATGTCACTAACAACCATCAACAAAATATAAATAAATGTAACAAAATTAGCGTCAAAACGTTTTAACGTCTTGACAACGAAGAAAGCAACCGATAACGTAATATACATACCCGGGTAAGGCCGTTAAAGAGTTATATGCAAGCTAAGCAAAAGGTTACTTTGTATTTGTCACCAGAAGTTCACAAAAGACTGAAAATTCGTTCAGCTGTTGATTCCGAACCGATGTCAGAACTTGCCGAACGTGCCCTAGTCTTCTACCTAGCTAACTCAGAATTAGTGGAGGAAGTTGAAGCTTCTGTATATGGAAGAACTCACCGAGTTTATTCCTGTCCAAACTGCGAGAGTTCATTAGTCTTGCGGGATGGAGAATTGATTCCTATGGGTAGTCAACCAGGAATAACCACTCAAGAGCCTCTGTCCATTGACGAAATGGAAAAAGAAGAAACTCATCCTAAGGGTGAAGAGGAGTTGGTTCCTTGCTAGGTAAGAATTATGAATAAACAGTTCATAATTCGGTTGTCGCAACCAACAAACGATGTCTTTACTGTATAAGGTCTCAAGTAGGTCGATTGTATGAAAGAAGAGCTCAATATTCTAATTCAAGCTCAATATCCTCTAATCTACCTTGTGACCTCCGAGGAAGAGCGGGCGGAGCAGGCAATTTCCACAATCGCCCAACTATTAAAGCCCCAACGCCGCGTATACGTCTGGACAGTAACTCACGGCATCGTGGAATATGGGCAACCCCGGAACGTCACACAACACAATACTGTTTCTCCAGAGGCAGCCATTGAGTGGATTATCCGGCAGAGAGAACCTGGTATATTTATTCTTAAAGATTTACATCCGTTTATTGATGCGCCTGCGACAACAAGATCGTTACGTGATGCGATCGCTAGCTTTAAGGGAATGCAAAAGAACATCATATTGATGTCACCCATGCAGCAAGTTCCCATCGAACTAGAAAAGGAAGTTGTTGTACTCGACTTTAGATTACCAGATATGGCTGAGTTGAACAAAGTGTTGACTCATCATCTAGAGCAAAGTCGTGGACGGCGATTGACCACCGAGGCGCGAGAAAAACTTCTGAGAGCAGCTTTAGGTCTAACTAAAGATGAAGCTGAGAAAGTATACCGCAAGGCGCAAGTAACCACAGGGCGCCTGACAGAAGATGAAGTCGATATAGTTCTATCGGAGAAAAAGCAGCTAATTCGGCGCAATGGGATCTTAGAATACATTGAAGAAGATGCAACCATTGATGCTGTAGGTGGCTTAGAGGAACTGAAAAAGTGGCTTAAACAGCGCTCTAACGCTTTTACAGAAAGAGCAAGAGAGTATGGTTTACCCCAGCCCAAAGGAATGCTGATTCTCGGAGTTCCCGGTTGTGGTAAGTCGCTAATTGCCAAGACTACATCCCGACTATGGGGTTTACCATTGTTACGCTTAGATATGGGTCGAGTTTACGACGGCTCAATGGTGGGACGAAGTGAAGCCAATCTGCGTAATGCCCTAAAAACAGCAGAATCCATCTCTCCAGCGATTCTGTTCATAGACGAGTTAGATAAATCCTTTGCAGGTAGCTCAGGTTCATCTGATTCTGATGGTGGTACATCAAGTAGAATCTTTGGTTCTTTCCTGACGTGGATGCAAGACAAAAAATCTCCAGTATTCGTCATGGCAACCGCTAACCGAGTGGAACGCTTACCTGGAGAATTTTTAAGGAAAGGACGCTTTGACGAAATTTTCTTTGTGGATTTGCCCACACCAGAAGAACGGCAAGATATTTATAAAATCCACCTTGCCAAGCGTCGTGAAGACATCTCCAGGTTTGATCTTGAGCAACTCGCCAAGATGTCTGACGGTTTCTCTGGGGCAGAAATTGAACAAGCACTTGTGGCAGCCATGTATGAAGCTTTTGCCCAAGACCGCGAGTTCACACAATTAGATATTATTGCGGCCCTAAAAGCAACATTGCCACTGTCTCGTACCATGCAAGAACAGGTAACAGCCCTGAGGGACTGGGCCAGACAGCGCGCACGACCAGCCGCATCCTCCGTTGCTGAATATCAGCGCATGGAGTTTTAAAAGCTTTCCCCTACTAACCCAGGGGCAAAGGCTAGCCCAAAAAGCTAGCAGTTACGAAAAACAGCCGCATCTCGATAAGCGCGGCTTCCCAAAAACAAACCGTTGTCTTTTTCTCAATCTTCTCACTGGAGGAAACCCAAATGTCTCACTTTAGCACTCTGCGTACCAAAATCACCGATGCCGAAATCCTCAAATCTTCTTTGCGCGACCTTGGTATCAGCGTAAAGACTGAAGCTGATGTTCGTGGTTATAACGGTCAGCGTGTACGCTCCGACATCGTAGCTGTTTTAGAAGGCGAATATGATCTAGGTTGGTCTCGCAACAGCGATGGTTCCTTTGACCTAATCGCTGACCTATGGGGTGTTGCTAAAAAGCACAACCAAACCGAGTTGATCAACTCCATCAACCAAAAATATGCCGTTAACAAGACTTTGGCTGAAGTAAAACAGCGCGGTCTGCAAAACGCCAATGTCAAGTTGGTATTGCAATAAAAATTTCTCAGCGCGTTCCCAAAGCTGAACGGGTTAACCACATCATTAGCGGTTAGCCCGCTTTTTTATCGGGACTGGGATTTATTTTCCAGTCCCGTATTTATCTTTTACCATCAAATGCACGCCACCATTGGGTGCAAATACTATGCCACGACGCACAGGTTTTAAAGGCGCCTTATCCATTAACTCTAATGAGTAATGTGAGAGGATATTTGCTAAAACTAATTTCATTTCAAATAAAGCAAATGCTGCACCAATACAGCGACGGTTTCCCCCACCAAAGGGTAAAAACTCATAAGGAGAAAACTGCCGTTCTAAAAAACGTTCTGGCTGAAACTTCTCAGGTTCTGGATAAACATCTGGGCGATGGTGAGTTAGATAAATACTGACAGAAAGCATCATCCCTTTGGGTAAATCGTAACCCATGAATTGCATAGGCTCTTTAAGAATGCGCGGCAAACTAAAGAAAGCAACTGGATAAATTCGGAGCGTTTCTGAGCAAACAGCATTCAAGTATGGTAGTTGAGTAATTACTGTGGGAGGAGAATTAAAGGTATCCAACATCTCAGTTAAAACTTGCTTGATTTGTTGGTAACGTTCGCCTTCTTTTAATCCAAAAACAGCACGTAAAATCACTTGCAAGGAAATATCTTGCATATTAGGACGGGCTAAAAAACTTTGCCCCACAGTCCATTGACTAGTGACTTGATTGGTAATATTACAAATTAATTGACCATAAGCCCGCATCCTTTCACCGTGAAAAGGAGGCATTAATAGCTTCCGCTGTTGTAGGTGGCGATCGCCATCGAGCAATATTAAGGAATTAGCTCCCACAAGTGGTTGAATAATTTTGCTTCCTGAACCTGATTCAAATAGTTTAGAGTCGGCTGTCAAAAGTTCCTGAATTGCTTGCACATTACTCAAAACTATTTGTGAAGAAAAATTCTTAGATTCAAAAAGAAAAATATCTCCATATTCTTGTTGAGTTGCTTTTAAAAACGAGACTGGTGTAAAAACTGAGCGAATAGTTTGAATTATTCTAGGTACGCGAGATTTTGGTGGTAGTTTAGCAATTGTTTGGTTTGCAGTTTTTTTTTCAATGGTAACCATGAATTACTACTCCTAATTTAGGATGATCTATAAATAAATTTTTAGTCAAATATTTATTTACACTGGTGGTAAAGATAAACTGGTTCGCAAATTAGCAAGAGAATCTTTCCAGTGTTCTTCAAAACGATAGCCTAATAAAAAGTCTGCTTTTTTGCCCAGTTCTTTCCCTTTTTTTAAGTTAGCAGAAATTTCACCTCTTTGTTGAGGCGCAAGCAGAGGATAAAGCCATTGAGCTATCCATAAACCGATTTTCAATGATTGGCTATAGTTTTGCTCAACTGCAACAGCAAGAACACCTATTTCTCCAGCATAGCTAGTGTCAAAACCGAGTAAAACGTGAAAAATATCGTGAGTAATCACATAGCGCAAAGCAAAGACATTGTGTTTAGCAATTTCATCTAATGCCGGACTGACATTGAATGGTTGTAAATGATTAATTTGCATATGGTTGGCATATTCTCTTCCCAAAGTTCCTGGAGGATATTGGCTTAATATCTCCAAATTAATGGGGGGATGATATCCCTCTACTGCTTGTAATTTAGTAGCTACTTTTGGCGAAATCTTAGCACCCAATAACTCAGATTTGAGAATGGCAATATCACCTAAATGTTCCCAGTTTTTATTAGTTAGCAGCAGTTGAATGTATTTTATTTTTTTGAACATAACCACCCTCCTATTTTATGGGTGATGTGTTTGTAGTCAGGACTTTAGTCCTAAATGTGCTAAATTCTCAAATGATTACTACAAATTTAGCAAACCTTTAATCCCAGGTGCATTAGCCTCCGGCATAACACAACGGCAATAAAGCAGGAGGAATATTCATACCGCTTTTGCCTAATGTACACGGTAGCCTCGCAGGAGAGAGACTTTGAATTCCTGGTTTGGAAGTTAGATTTTTCGTGGACTTTTCCACATGATGTAAAAAGCCAGATAAATAATTCGCTTAAATGCTAACTTCAGTTTTTTATTTGAGGCTGCCAAATGCGAATTGTCTTATCTTTACTGCTACTGACTAGGATTTTTTGGGTAGGGTTGGTGGCCAAAGCTAAAACCCAGTCGCTATGACCAGAGAGGGTTTGCAGCACGTTACCTGTTTGCATATCCCACATTTTGACCATATTATCAATACTGCCACTGAGGAGAGTCTGCCCATCCAGTCCCATACTCAGAGTAACTACCCGTGAGGTATGTCCTAGCAGTGTATGCAGTAGTTTGCCTGTTTGCAGATCCCAAATTTTAATACTTTGATCCCAACTGGCACTGGCGAGTGTTTCTCCATCGCGGCTAAAGGCCACATATCTCACAGCGTCATTATGTTGGGCGATCGCCTGACGCAATTCCCCTGTATACATATCCCAAATCTTAATGGTTTTGTCAAGACCCCCTGTAGCTAAAGTTTCCCCGTCGGGACTGATAGCAACCGAGAACACCCGACTTTCATGTCCCTGAATTGTCCGCAGCAGTTGACCTGTGTGAAAGTTCCAAATTTGGATATTACCGTCTTCAGTACCACTGACTAAGGTCTGTCCATCGGAACTGATGGCAACTGACCACACAGGGCCGCCATTAGGAGTAATTGTCCTGATAATCTCGAAGGTCTGCAAATTCCAAACCTTAATTGTCTTGTCTCCACTACCACTGACCAGAGTTTGACCATCTGAACTGATTGCGATCTCTCTGACGGTATCGGTATGTCCTTCCAGTGTGGATATAATTTTGCCAGGATTTACATTCCAAACTTTAATAGTTTTATCGGCACTAGCACTCACCAAAGTCTGTCCATTGGCGGTGAGAGCAACAGACCAAACAGAATCTCCGTGACCAGCCAAAGTTTGAGTGAGAGCAAGATTTTGGGGAGATGGTACGGGATTGGGAGAGGGAGTAAAATCTGGAGTCTGGGGGACACTGGCCTCAAAAGGTGTGACTTTCAAAAAATAGGAACTGGCATAATAGCTACCTGGGACCAAAGCCAGCAGCGCCGTCATGGATACGATGATCCCCAGTATTAAAGTCAATTGTTCTGAATGGGGAAGAAGTTTTTTTGCCTTATATTGGGACTGAGCTTTACCCAAAAGTATCTGGCGATAATCTTCTGCTGACCGTATTACTATAGGTATCTCTTGGGGAATGATGGTGTCATGGGCATATAGTGGTGTTGCAACAGCCAATGAATCTCGATGAGAAATGGAAATGCTGGGTATTTTCCCATCAACTGTGAAGGCAAATAAATTGAGTAATTCTCCCTCCTGAAGAGCCATTTGGCTTTGGTCAATTTTATCTCGAGGAATCTCCACCCCAGCACGAGCAGAATGATAATTCCACAAGTCGGGAGCGACTACGTTTTCTAAAGTATCTGGGACATTTTGCCTGTCTATGAGAGTTGCTGGCCCGGTGCGTAGGCAAATAAAAATATTTTCCAGTTGAATAGGCTGTAGTTTACCTGCTAAATAGTAACAAACAAAGTAAGGGACATCGCTGCGACCGAAATCATCTAGTCCATCGTTGTATAACCAACCAAACAAGCATTGCTCTGGGGTGACTTGATATAAATAAGCCGCTTGATATCCAGCACTTGGTGGATTGTAGGAATCCCAGTACTGATAAACCACCTCTTGGATAAAGGCCTGCTGAACTTCTGCGGGAACTTCTGTACTCACCAGAGTTGTAAATCCCACGCCAGCAAAACTAGTATATACAAGTTGACCTAAAAGCAAAGGGGTCATACTAAGAGCAATTCGTAATTAAAATAGTCAAACTTAATCTGGGTTTCTAGGTTAGTAGAGGAAACTTTGTTGAGTATTTAGTTGTCAATATCATTTTGTTGAGTAGGGTTTGGTGATTGTTGGATTATTGGCATTTGCTGAGGAAAAATTCTCAATAAATTTAAGACCAATAACAGTGAAGCGATCGCCCCTACGAAACTAACACTTACTAAGGACATAATTAAAATAGACCTCCGGGTCTTTAATGATAATCCCTGTCCCATAAAGATTTGGGTGAATCTACTAGACAATGTTTGGAAAAATGACTGTTCATGAGCATCATTTAGTTGTGATAAAATCCAAAGCAGTGGAGTAGCTGCACCTTTTGCTTGGAGACGGGAAACACCTTCTAAAGAGACAATGGGAATAGCGGAATAAAATGTTTGATGTGTGGCTTTCAAATTATCAAGATACGTAGTCAGCGGTTCCAGTTTCTTGGTAATTCGTTGCTGGGTAGCTGAATTAAGTTCGATGAGGTCGCACTTAGTTAAAATTAACGCAAAAGCGTATTTTACATTATACTTGGAGATTACGGAAGCGATCGCCGCTACCTGGTTGAAAATATCTTCTAGTACCCGTGGGTAATCTGGATCTTGAATCAAAGCGTGGGCATTAATAAATACACAGCAGCTATTGGTAGAAAATATCATATCTTGAAATGCAGGATTAACAATATTAGAGAATTCCCCAGGAATATCCCACCAACGAAAATTACATAGGGTTTTTGCCCCCGAGACACTTTGACGTTTCAAACTAAAGTTAAAGTTAGTAATTCTAATTGTCGGTGGCGGGTATTGACCAGTGCGAGCAACATGCTTTTTAATTTTTTCTAGATTGGCTTGCACATTGCTATCTTGACAATCAAACCACATCTGTTGAGAATTGTCTGGGTGATTATCGGGATGTAATTCTGCGTAGCTACCGGCCAGAAAAACTGTTTTGCCTACTCCTCGTTGACCAATACTTAACAGGCTAAAGGTTTTTGGGGTAGTTGCAGATAATAAATTCATATAATCACCGTTTCTGTAATCATTAATTTGACAATCTTTTGTGATATGACAATTGTAGATGATTTGTTCTATCTCAAAGATGTCACCTATAGATAAAGACTGACATAGTAATCGTAAATGATTATGTAGAAAATAAAATTTATAAAAACTTGATAAATATAAAAACCAATTCCGAATATTCGCAAGTTGCACAAATTAGATCAAATTACCTACTGTGATGCATAAAGCCCCTGAATTTATGATGCTGTTGGCGAACGTCCGCATTTATTCGGTCGTAAAATGATAAAATAGGAAATAAACGGTAAAACTTCTCATATAAATTTTCTGATTTAAGTATTTGGCAACCATATCTGCAAAGTAGGCCCCTAGAACAAATGAACTTTGCCTATGCAGACCTCTATAATGGTATAGGGGCGAAAATCTTATCCACTGCTATATCTGCGCCATTCAGTCCTCATGTCCAGATTTTAGTCACTGGTCACACTGAAGGTTGTTTCTGTTTTAGGGATGTTGCCAGCGATCGCTCATGATATGGTCATCAAAAGCGACATAATTTTAATATCAACCAAACATTTAAATATTTGAGACTTTCTATTATAAATGATATAATATAATCATGGGTGAACGTCGGCTTCATGCCGTGTGTTTGAGTAGCTTGTCTACTTGAACCTAGCCCACAAACCATTTAAGTTTATCCAATGATAGCGGGTTAGAATCGGTGTACCACTCTCCATAGTTCTTATTTCGCCGATCATCTAAATCCATAATCATCCTGTATTTCTGAGCAAGTGGAATAAAATACTTATCTTCATGACGTTCATATAATCTTTGTAAAGCCCATAAATAGTAATCAACAACCTGCAAGCCAGCATACTCTGATGGGTAAGCTGGTTTAATAATAGTTTGACTATCTGAAGAGATTTGCCATTTAGTTTCAAAATTCTTTTTTGCTTGATTAATAGCTTGTTGTAGTGCTTCTTCTCGTGCCGTTTTACCACGTCTAGCAAAAACTATATGATTAATATTTGCTTGATGTAATCTATCTTTAAATAATCTTTTAACTAGCTGATCATATATATCATCTTGATTGGTCTTTTTGCTCAGAGTTTCATAAGTTTTTTGAGTAGCTACTGCTAATTCTGCTTTGTATCTAATAGCTAACCACGAAGATTTTACATGAGTGAGATCGCCACAGTTCGCTGGCTGCTATTTTGGTTTCAAAACCCCTCTCAGCAGGTATTTAGCGCTCTTCTATGACTCTGGGGACGAGAATAATCTAGGCGATTATAAATCGCGGCTACACAAACAAAGTCCGCCTGCGCGGACTAACCTCAAAATAGGGTTTCAAATTTAATATGACGAGAGTAATAACAAAGCATTAATCTCTCAAGGCAGACAAATAATTAATCACTTTAGACAACGAGCGCGGAGGGATTTGAACCCCCGACCCACAGAACCGGAATCTGTTGCTCTATCCACTGAGCCACGCGCCCTAATACTGGCTGATCATAGCACGTTTTAGAGAAAATCGGCAGGGTTGATGGGGGAACCATGACGACGTACTTCAAAATGCAGATGGGGCCCAGTAGATAAGCCTGTGGAACCCACAGCCGCGATCGCTTGACCTCTTTCTACAGTTTGCCCGTCATTCACAAATAATTCGCTGGCATGGGCATACAGGGTAGTCATGCCTTTACCGTGGTCAATAATTACCGTTCTACCATAACCGCCATACCACCCGGCAAAAATTACGGTTCCGGAATCGGCGGCGCGGATTCTACTGCCATGACTAGCGGCAAAATCTAATCCTGAGTGAAAGCGCCGATATCCCAAAATCGGATGTGTCCGCCAACCAAAGGCGCTGCTAGTGCGGGCATCGCTGGGATAAATGAGTATTCCCGTTCCCCGAATGAGGATATTGGTGCGGCTATTGGCTTTAGCTTGGGCTGCGGCTACTTTTTGTTGAATTAAAACTTCTAAGTTTTGGGAATCTCGATCTAGCTGGTTTTGTGCAGTTTCCAACGCCAGGCGATCGCTATTTAGGCGTTCGATTAGTTCTGATTGTGATTCTGCTTGAGTTTGATAATCAGTTTTTTGTGCTAGCAACTGCTGGCGAATCAAAGCAATTTCATTCTTTTGCTGTTCTACTGCCATTTTTTGTTGCTGGATTTCGTTGGCTTGTTCATTGAGTTTCGCCAAAATCTTCTGGTCTGCCTGATACACTAACTTTAATTGCCGCCGCCGACTGATAAAGTCGCTGATATTTTGGCTTTGTAATAACACAGCCCATCCTTGAGAAGCAGGCGATCGCTGAAGATATCGCAATCTGGCTACTGTTGCTGCTTGGCGTTCTGCATAAGAATTTTCCGCGACAACTAAATCAGCTTCTAACTGCTGGAGGTTTTCTGTCGCTTGTTGTAATTGTAATTCACTGTCTTGAATATGACTATTTGTAGTTTGCAAGTTTTGGTTGATTCCAGTCAGTCGTTGTTCAGCGGCTTCTTGCAAATTAGTCAAGCGATCGCGCTGCTGTATGGTTTTTTCACGCTCTTGTTTAATTTGTTGCTGTTGCTGTCGCAGGATATCAACTGATGGTGCTGTAGTTGCAGATACTGGTAGTGCTACTAATATGCATAAAATACAGCCAAATGCAAGACGTAACCAAAAAATTCTTGTTAGATGGATAAATAGCGATCTCATGCTGTTGATTCAGCCAAACAATTGCAGGCGTCAACAGCATTATTCCCAAAACTGAGAAAATCCTAACAGTTTAAAACTGACTTTTCCAACTTGCCAAATCAGCCAAAGAGCGATCGCGGTAACGTCCATAACGCTCTGGCTTACTTTTGATTTTCACGCCTAAATCCGGCAAAATGCCAAAATTTGGTGGCATTGGTTGGAAATGCTTGGGTGAAGCCGAACTAATAAATTCTAATAACGCCCCCATCATGGTATTTACTGGTGCTGTTAATAATTCCTTACCCAAAGCTAACCGCGCAGCATTGGTTCCCGCTAACCAACCATCGGCGGCGGCTGCGGTGTAACCTTCAGTACCAATCAACTGTCCAGCGGCGAACACAGTGGGACGTTGTTTAAATTGTAAGGTCGGGTACATTAATTGGGGTGCATTAATAAAAGTATTGCGGTGCATCACTCCCAAACGCACAAATTCCGCATTTTCTAAACCAGGAATGAGGCGGAAGACTCGCTTTTGTTCACCCCAGCGCAAGTTAGTTTGGAATCCTACCATATTCCATAGTTGGCCGGCTTTATCTTCTTGGCGTAGCTGCACCACAGCATAAGGACGTTCCCCTGTGCGACTATCAGACAATCCTACTGGTTTTAGGGGGCCGTAGCGCATGGTGTCTTCTCCCCGGTGCGCTTGTTCTTCAATAGGCAAACAAGCTTCAAAAAATTTTGCCGTTTCCCGTTCAAAGTCTTTTAATTCAGTTTGTTCCGCTTGACGTAGTTCTTGCCAAAACCGCAGATATTGTTCTTTGTTCATCGGACAGTTGAGGTAAGCAGCTTCACCTTTGTCATAACGCGACGCCATAAAAGCAATATCATGGTTAATTGATTCACCGACGACAATGGGGCTAGCGGCATCAAAAAAGCTGAGGTATTCCATCCCCGTCAAACGGTGCAAGTCTGCGGCTAAATCAGGACTGGTTAAAGGCCCGGTTGCTAACACCACAATACCTTCAGGAATAGCTGGAACTTCACCGCGCCGAAATTCCACTAAAGGATGATTCGATACAGTTTCCGTTAAGTCTTGGCTAAATTGTCCTCTATCTACAGCTAGCGCCCCACCAGCCGGAACAGCGTGTTCATCGGCTTTAGCAATGACTATAGAACCAAGTTGGCGTAGTTCTTCATGCAACAATCCTGTAGCGCGATCGCTTGCCATTGCCCCAAATGAATTACTACATACTAATTCTGCCAGATGTTCTGTATGATGGGCTGGGCTAAAGCGTTTGGGGCGCATTTCATGTAAAATCACCGGCACTCCAGCCTGAGCTATTTGCCAAGCTGCTTCTGTCCCAGCTAATCCACCTCCAATTACTTGTATCGCTTGCTTATCCATAGTTCTACGCTCAGATCACCCAATTTTATGTTGCTGGGAATGCATACAAGCCATGATATAGCAGGAAATGGGGAATGGGGAAGAAGGATTGTCTTCCTCCCTAAATCTGGGAACTTCCTAAGATTTCTTTTAAAAAAACCGTAAGTCTAAACTTACTTGCGATAATCCTGTGTAGCACTCAACTATTGAAAACACGAAAATTACAGCTGATCAATCTCATTGATAAAAAAAATTACAGGAGGTTTTTTCAATTAACTTTTAAAGTATTGTCAAACCACTACACAAGAGGAGTGTTTATGACGGCTTCATCATCAGATAATTCCATCAGTAGACCCATCACTCAAGACCTGGAAGCAGCTAAGAAACAATATCAATATAACTATACTCATATTCCACCTCTAGCAATGGTGGATCAGCTTCCTGGTTCAGAGTTGTTCTCAAATCAGTGGATTTATTTGTTAGCCCAAGTACTAAAGGTGATTGTCGTGAATACTATCATCACCAATCGGGGGAATCGTGGTTCCCAATCGGTTCGTGATGATGTGAAATGGTTTATTTTAGAAGCCTTAATTAAAGGGGCAATACCCGTCAAGATTAGTATTATTACTCAACTGCTGCCAATTATTCCGAAGGTTTTAATTCTCGGACTATCTAAAGATTTTCGGGAACTCGATGATCTGTTTTTTTCCATGATCCGCGAAAACGGACTCAAGATATTTCAAGATTCTTTAGATCGCGTCACAGCCCTGCTATATGAGGGCCATCCTACAGGGCATGTGAGCAATCTTCAAGATTACGAAAAGATATTTCCGATCATGAAGCCACAAGCGATCGCTCAAACTTTTCAGCAAGATGAAGTTTTTGCATATATGCAAGTAGGTGGCTACAATCCTCTGGTGATTAAACGGGTAAAAATTCCAGGTGATAACTTCCCCGTCCAAGAGGAACATTACCAAGCCGTCATGGGTAGTGAGGATTCATTAGCAATGGCAGGAGAAGAAGGAAGACTCTATCTAGCAGATTATAAAATTTTAGATGGTGCGATCAACGGCACATTTCCTAATACGCAAAAATATATCTATGCACCTCTGGCGCTGTTTGCATTACCCAAAGGATCTGATCCTAATCGTTTACTGCGCCCTATAGCTATTCAATGTGGACAAACTCCCGGAACTGATTACCCGATTATTACCCCCAATTCTGGTGAATATGCTTGGCTATTTGCCAAAACCGTCGTCTACATAGCAGATGGCAACTTTCATGAAGCTGTTAGTCACCTGGGGAGAACACATCTGTTTATTGGGCCTTTTGTCATCACAACCCATCGCCAGTTATCTCCTAGCCATCCCCTCAATTTATTACTACGTCCCCATTTTGAAGGCACTTTAGCAATTAACGATGCCGCCCAACGAGTTCTCATCGCTCCTAGCGGCGGTGTTGATAGATTACTTGCATCAACAGTCGATAACTCACGGGTATTAGCAGTGCGTGGGTTGCAAACCTATGCTTTCAATCAAGCCATGTTACCGCAACAATTGAAACAGCGTGGTGTAGAAGATCCCAACTTATTACCTGTTTATCCTTACCGAGATGATGCACTACTAGTTTGGGATGCTATCCATCAATGGGTATCAGATTATCTCAGCCTTTACTACAAGACAGATCAAGATATTCAAAATGATACAGCCCTGCAAGCATGGGCAGCCGAAGCGCAAGCTGACGATGGCGGACGTGTAATTGACTTTGGCGAAGATGGAGGAATTAAGACACGGGCTTACCTAATTGACGCCGTGACTTTAATTATTTTCACTGGTAGTGCCCAACACGCTGCGGTGAATTTCCCCCAAAAAGATTTGATGAGTTACCCAGGTATACCCTTAGCAGGTTATTTGCCAGCGACAACCCTCAAAGGCAACGTTAGTGAGCAAGACTACCTAACTTTACTTCCGCCTTTAGGACAAGCACAACGACAATTAAATGTACTGACTTTGCTGGGTTCTGTATATTACAACAAGCTTGGTGAGTATCCGCAACGACACTTCACAGATCCGCAGATAAAACCCTTGTTAGAGAAATTCCAGAGTCATCTTCAACAGGTAGAAGCCACCATCAAAGAACGCAATTTACACCGCCCACCTTATGAATATTTGCTCCCGTCTAAAATTCCTCAAAGCATTAATATCTGAGGGGCTAGAGGCTAGAGAGGCAGTGTATAGGGGCATATGTTTTGGGCTTTTAATACATGCTTTTTCCTTAGCCTCCTGATCGCGCTCATCTCCCCCATCACCTATTCACAAGTGAGAAACTATGGAAACTTCCAAAATACTTCAAGCTCACGATCGCCAAATTCGGCTTTCTCACCGTCTTGCTAAAGTTGGTTATGATACTACCCTTGGCAGGCTGTTTCGCCTAATTGCTTACTACAGAGAAGCTTTGCTCATACTCCAGCAATGGAAAGACTTTCTCTATATTCGCAAGGAACATATTGGAGACAAGTATTTTGCCGTAGATCAGGCGATTATGCATTCTTCTCACTCCCAAGTGAAAGAACTCATGCACGTTGAGCCGCAATTACGGGGCAATGATTTAGGCATAATTAGAATGTTAGCTCCTAGCTACTTGCTAAATAATCCCCTGAGTTTGGGAATGAACGGCAATGAACATACAGGAATTCGTGCTGTTTTTAAACAAGCTTTGCCAGATCCATCTGCCAAAATAAATGTCATTGGTGAGCTAGTAAATCAAAGTTTATTAGTAGCTGCCCACAAAGGAGAAATCCACATCGGCAATGATTTGCCTAAGATGATACTGTCTATTTTGCATCAACTTGTGTGGGAAATTTCATTATCTGAAGCAGAAATTACAGCATCGAATAGTTATATTCAAACTCTGGCTCTCGCATCCTTACCTAATTTTGTCAGCAGATATTTATTAGCCATCATCACAGCACCGAAAATTCGCCATCGTCGGCGTTTAATCGAGAAGTATCAACAATCTCCACTATGGGCATCTTATCTAGAAATTGGTAGCCAATATCAATTGAATGCCCATCAGATTGCTAACAGTATATTCGATATGATTCATATTGCTGGTACGGCTGGTACAAGTGCGCTTTTAGGATCTGTAATTGGTGTTTTATGCCAAGATCATGCATTAAGAAATGACGTAATATCAGAAATTAATGCTGTCTGGAACCATCAAGAAACCTTGAATGCATCCGCATTAGAACACTTACCTCTGCTCAATCAAGTTATTCTAGAAACGGCTCGTCTTTATCCACCTGTGCGATTTGTCAGTCAACTTACTACTGAGTCAGGTGAAGTTAAAATAGGTGAACAGCGATGTCCATTTCAAAAAGGTACGCGGTTACTTGGTTCTATTTTCACAGCTAATCGTGATGCTACAAGATATGAAAATCCTGATAGTTTTGATGTGAATCGGGATTTTTCAGATATCTTATCTTGGAATGGCCAAGAGCATGAGCGAATTTGTCCTGGACGCTCATTATCTGTTGGCTTAATTAAAGTTTTTTGTTTGTATCTTTTCCAAAAATATCAATGGGAATCAATCACAGAAGTTAAGTGGAATTTTGAAAGAGTAACAGCAGTTACTCCCAATGATTTAGTACTACAAGGCTTTGCTCAAAAATGATGATTGGCTCAATTGAGAACAGGCAACTAGATAATATTGCCACCTGGATGATTCCGATTCAACAAACAAACTTACCAACTGTCTTGAAGGGTGTTTTTTTTCTGGATGGTAACCCGCTTCCAGATGATTGCATCACAATGTACAACTTAGAATGGGACACACAACAGCTAAGTTTAATATTACCAGTGTTTGCGCCGTTGCAGTGGACTTTTCATCGCTCAATTCTAGGTTGGTTATTACTGTTTTCCGTTCAATTGACGCAATTAAAGTACCAAATTCAATTTGAAGATGAAACTTTACAGCGATCGCAAGTCATACCCTGGGTATTAGGAGTGCGGATTCCTGAGTGGATCATTGACGCTACACTGTGTCGAGCTGAAAACTCTAACAATGGAGATACTTGGTATCGTAAAAACTCTTGGTTTGGCGGAATTTCCAACGTGGGAGAATATACTCTGCGGCGGATTGTCGATGAAAATGGGCGCTATACTCCGGCCTTTAACCAGATGCTTGCTAAAGCGCCAAATGAGTGTTTAGTGGTTGCTAGGAATTGAAACCGAGAAGATAAGTATCCCTGCCCATTTAAATGGGCCAGAGATGAGTCTACGGATATCTTCTGCTCCCAGCACCCACAACACCAATTTTATGGCGATAGGAAAGTTCAGCCCCAAACCAACCGGAAACGCTAGTCAATGTCCCGACAACCAACGAAATCAATAATCCCCAAGGTAATATTCGAGCATCAGCATTACCCAGACGCAAGATGAAATTGAGGGCTGTCAATAACAAAATTGCCACATTAAGAATCATGTGTGTCCACCCTGCGGTGCGCTTGCGGACACGTTCAATTCTCAAGAAGTCACTCATACCAGTTATGGCAGCAACGATACCCCCCAGTAAACCCAAGCCAATTAACCAGAGCGATGCCCTAGCCCAGAAAAAATCATTAGTTAACCAATAGCCCACATCACTACCTAAGGCACCCGCTAAAAAAGCGATAGGAAAGATCACTGTTAGGGGGTGTAAAGGATGTCCGGCGATCGCTACTGTGCTGGGTACACCAGTATCAAGATATTCTTTGTCGTCACTTTCAATAATTGGGGGAATATTGGGAAATGGTGTGGAAGTTGATTCTGCGCCTGTAGTTTCCATTATTGATGATCCTATTTTTTACTGACAGAATAGCTATTAAATATCAGCTTTAACTTGCTAATAAAATATTTGTTTTTTATATGCAAATATCCTTTGAGTAAATTTATAGAACTATGCTATTTTTTTTATCTACCTAGAGGTGGAGTACAGATTATGAATTTATCTGCCTAGGAGTATAAAAGTAGAAATATAGCGAAAAAACTCTGTTTTTCTATCTAGAGTTACGAAGGCGATCGCTCAAAAGAAAGATGAAATATAACTAAGCAATATGACAACCTAAAACAAGTAACGATCCGAACATTTTTTCAGAGGAGAACTGAAGCATGGTATCTACTTTAGATGATACAAAGCGTAATGCTATTGCTAAAAAATTGGCAGATTTAAAATTGGTTCAACAGTTGATTATCGAAAACGAACAACTGTTTTTAAGAGAATCAACCGATAGTGAAATCACAGATCGCTTTCGGAAGATGCTCGAAGATGACCAAAAAAATCAAGGCGTTCTCGAAACTGTAATAGTTCAATATGGCATCCAACAAGAGCCAAACAAAACAGTTCAAGAAATGCTCAAAACAATTCGTCAAGTGATGCAAGGCTCTGAATTGAGCTTCTATGAAAAAGTATTCCAGCATGAACTGTTAAAGCATCAACAAGCAATGTCTGGTATTACAATCCACAAAGCTGCTCAAAAAGTTGGTGCTGACGTGATGGCAGCAATTGGGCCTTTAAATACTGTTAACTTTGAAAACCGCGCTCATCAAGAGCAACTCAAAGGTATATTAGAAGTCCTAGGTGTTCGTGAACTCACCGGACAAGATGCAGATCAAGGAATTTGGGCACGAGTTCAAGATGCTGTTGCTGCATTTAGTGGTGCAGTCGGTAGTGCGGTGACTCAAACCAGTGACAAAAAAGATATGAATATCCAAGATGTGATTCGTCTGGATCACAACAAGGTAAATATTCTGTTTACAGAATTACTGCAAAGCAATGATCCCCAAAAGATCCAAGAGTACTTTGGTCAAATCTACAAAGACCTAACTGCTCACGCGGAAGCTGAAGAGGAAGTTGTGTACCCAAGAGTGCGTTCCTTCTATGGTGAAAACGACACCCAAGAGCTTTATGACGAACAAGCAGAAATGAAGCGAATGTTGGAGCAAATCCGCGCTATTAACCCTTCTGCACCTGAATTCAAAGATAGAGTCAGACAATTAATGGATAGTGTTGGCGACCATATTCGTCAAGAAGAAAGTACAATGTTTGCGGCGATTCGCAACAACTTAAGTTCTAACCAAACTGAGCAAATGGCGACAGAATTTAAAGCCGCTAAGAGCAAAATTCAACAAAAATTGGGCGGTAGTAAGACTGGAGCCAATGCCTAGTAATACTTGACTACCCATAGCCAAAGTTGTCTGGTATGGATCAGGAATGAGGAATAGGGATTAATTCCCAAAAGAACAGGCGATCGCCTTTGATTGATATTGGGCGATCGTCTGTTTTCGTGCCAACCTATGTTCACAAGTAATATTTGTAAGCAGCATAAGCCATCGTCACAACGCCAGTGATAATAGCAGACTCATCGACTTCAAATTCCGGATGGTGTAGGGGGTGATTAATAATTCTATCTTTGTAGCCTACACCGAGACGAAACATGGAACCAGGGGCGTGTTCTAAATACACAGAAAAGTCTTCAGCACCCAGGGAAGGTTCGGGTAAGACTTGGACGCGATCGCTACTCCAAGCTTCTTCGGCAGATGATTGTAATAATTGCGTCATGGCATAATCATTTTGCACGCTGGGCACGCCTTGGCGATAATTAACTTGATAACGCGCCCCGTAAGAATGACACACATTGGCTACAATATTTTCAATCCAGTTGGGGAGTTGAGTCCGGGTTTCTGGATGGAGCGATCGCACGGTTCCCAACAACTGTACTTGATCAGCAATTATATTTGGCGCTCTACCACCACTAATCTTGCCTATGCTCAACACCACAGGACGTAAAGGATTCTGTGTACGGCTAATGGCTTGTTGTAATCCCGTGATTACTTGCGATGCAATCCAAATCGCATCAATTGCTTCATGAGGACGCGCCCCATGCCCAGATTCACCGATAATGATAATCTCTAGATCATCAGCAGCTGCCGTCAATGCCCCGTACCGCACACCAATAGACCCTGCGGGTATAGAAGGGAAAACATGAACGCCTAAGACACCTGAGACGTTTTTCATCGCCCCATCTTTGACCATCCAGTTTGCCCCTTGAGCTATTTCCTCGGCTGGCTGAAATAAAAACCGCACCTTCCCACCTAACTCCTCTGCCATTTGGGAAAGTACCATTGCTGTACCTAATCCCACAGTGGTATGAACATCATGACCGCAAGCGTGCATCACACCTTCTGAACGAGAGGCATATTCCAAACCTGTACGTTCTTGAATTGGCAAAGCATCCATATCTGTACGAATTGCCAATATACGCTCATCTGTGCCGTTGCTTTGCAATGTTCCAATGACCCCAGTTTTACCAATTCCTTCTTCTACATGCAGACCACTAGAAGACAAGACACCAGCAACGAAGGCAGAAGTTTGGTATTCTTGACCGCTGAGTTCTGGGTGAGCATGAATGTGGCGGCGAATTTCAATTAAACGGGGCGCTAATTTTGTGGCTAAGTCTTTAATACGGGTTAGCATTACTCAATTTTATCTTACAGGCTTTGTTCCCATGATAAATAAGTGTTCAAAAACAAAATGCTTTTGCTCCACAGCTAGAGGCGAGTACCCCTGCTACCGCTGCACGGAAGTCAAGAGGCTTTAAAAGCTGAATTTTTCGTTGGTAATTCAGAATATTTTTGCCCCTCTGTGCGTCAAAGAGGGGTTGGGGAAAGGTTCATCGAACTCACGTTAGAGAAGAATTGACCCAAAATATCACTTATTGCTGGACGGAAGATTGAGCCGGTGCGACATCTGAGTTATAGCAAGTTGACCCAGGAACATTTGCAGTTCGGAACCTGATACATTGGCTAACAGTCGCCCGATCTAAAGACCAGTCATAAGACTTATCAGAACTGACGACTCCATTAGCTAGAGTTGTTAGTTGGAAATGTGCGCCTCTAAAATTTGTGAATTGTATTCTAGAACCTCTTAAGTTAGCTGCTTCTAAATTAGCGCTCATAAAACCAGCCGAAGACAAATCAGCATTTTCCAATGATGCTGATTTTAAATTGCTGCCCGTCAAGGAAGCACCAGAGAGGTTCGCCGAATTTAAAACCGCACCTTCTAAATTGGCACCAGTCAGATCTGCATTGGCCAGATTTGCTTCCGATAAAATAGCACCCGTCAAGTTAGCTTCTCGCAGATTTGCCCTTACTAGATTCACACGAGTTAAATCAGCGCCCATTAAATTACACCTGGGACAAGCACCATTGGCCTTGAGATTCTCCAGGTCTTGCTGATTAAATGCTACAGCTGCGTCTACCAGGCCGAAACAAGCCAACACAGCAATGCCAGCAACAATTTTTAAATTCATATTTTTACGTATATTTTCAAGATGACCAGTGATGCAATACTTAATACAATACACAAATATATACGCAATATTTACAAAGTTTTCAGTAATTAACAGGTGATGAAGTGCTGATGAAGATGCTATGAAAATCCTATAAATTCTAGTTATAAGACTACACAAACTCAAATCTAGGATCTACAATCAGTAGCGTAAGGAACTATACAGAATCATTTATAGACTACCACATATGTGATCCCCCTAGTTGAAAAGCAAAAAGCAGCTAGGGGGATCTTGTTTTTGGGGATAGGGCTAGAGGCTAGGGACTAGAAATTTTCTCCATCTCACCAACTCCCCGTCTACCGCCACCCCAAAAATTTTAATCCTGGAACAATTAGGTAATAACTCACCCCTAGCCAAAAGCTCATGAAGATAGCCACCAAACTAAAAAACACAATGGGTGGGGATAATGCTGACCAAAGGGGCTGGCTAGAAAATTGTAAGACAGTAGTGGGAAATCCCAAAACGATGAAAATTGCAAAAATAATCGCAGTCCCAAGGGCTGCGACTACAGCATGAACTATATGATGGCTGCGAAAACCAATACTCAACGTCAACAAAGAAACGGCAACTAAAATTACTCCCAACAGACCTTCGCTACTATCTTTTGATGAGACTAATTGTAAAATCAACCAGCTCAACCCATAACTGATCATGCCCATGAGGGACGCTACTACAAACCTTCGCCGCTGACCAAAACACCCTGATACCGTCAGTCCCCATGCAGTTCCTAAACCTGCGGCGGCAAATACCATCATCTCTGAGGCGACGACAGTTTGAGTATTGGTGACTAATTCGGGTAGCTGCCTAAAAATATATTCGGAAACTTGATCGCCTAAGATTGTGCGATACGCCACAATAAACCCAATAATCGTACCTACACAAGCGCCAATACCAGTTAGCAGCATAGCCCAAAGTGTTGCCAGACAAGCTTGTAAGACTTTGAGAATTGTCTGAGCTATAAAAAGAACTGTTTTACCTATAGCTTGGGTCAAATTGTCTAATGCTTGCTCAATAGCTTGGATTAAACATGTAAATTGGCTACCAACTTGGGTGACAGCTTGCCCAACAGAGTCTTTGAGTTGGGAAAATAAACCTGGGTGCAAAGATTTGCGGGTAATTTTAGTCAAACGTTTTTGAATAATTGCCGCATTAGCTGGACGCGATCGCACATCCTCCTGTACCATCTCATCTAGTAAATCTGCCAGTTGTGGATTAACGTTCACCTGATTTCGCCAACGCAAAACCCCAGTGTGGGGATCTTCCAACTCCGGTGGATATTTGCCTGTGAGTAATTCAATCATCGTCCGACCGAGAGCATAAAAATCAACGGCTGGCCCCACATTACTACCTGAGATTTGTTCTGGTGGGCTGTAGCCAGAAGAATATAACCTAGTTGAACTAGACTCTCGACGTAGCATTGCGGCATTAAATTGCTTTACCCCACCAAAATCTATCAGTACTAGTTCTCCCTTAGTTGCGCCTGGAGTTAAGGGTACAGTTGACGAAAAAGTCCGCAACATCAAATTAGAAGGTTTGATATCCCGGTGAATAATTTGGCGTTTGTGCAATTCTTGTAGAATCTTTACAGTTTGAATAAACCAGGTTAACACCAAATTTTCTGGACATCCTTGGGGATACTTTTTTAGTATCTCTTCTAGAGTTGGCCCGTTAATTTTTTCCATTACCAAACAAGCTAATGGATGTGGTTTGACACCGGGCATATTCACCTGAAAATAACCATCCGATTCCACTCTAGGAACACCTGGATGCTGCAAGTCCCTTAAAACTGCTGCTTCTTGTGTAAACAACTCCAATGCTTTTGGTGTATGTTCCACCAAAACTTTCAATACTTTTTCCGTTTGAGTTTTTTCATCCCAAACCGTATAAATTTGGGCGAACCCTCCCGAGCCTAAGGGTTGGATAGGGGTATAACGATCTAGCAGATGTAGCAGAGCGCCACAACTGTTACAAAACTTGTTTCCCCAAGGCTGAGGATAAGGACGTTGACAGTCAGGATTTATGCAGTGAACCGCTAAATTTCTCAAAATCAACACCTTCAGCCATTTTGCTTACATAAATGCTCAAACAATGTTTAAAAGTATTATTTCTTGTGTTTAAGCATCTATTTTTAGTAGTATTTTATACTTTAATTCTTATGCTCAACTAATGCTCATTTTTTATTATCCCTCATTCATCCTCCTATTCCCTACCTACTCAGCTCATGCAAATTTAATTTGCATATAATGAAAAACCAAAGCCTATAGAATTAGCTTTTTGACTTCCGCGCAGCCAGAAAAATAGCCCCTAGGTAGAGAATTATGAATCACAAACTATTATTTAATATTAATGAGCAAATAGTTACTGGCTATTACAAAGCCCCATAATCCACCATCTCAATATCGGCTATTGTGGTACAGATACTGGCGGTAGTGCAGCAGCCATAATACGTCTGTTGGCAATCAAAGCAATTGTAGCGCGCAGTGGGCAAACAGATTTAGTTAGTGAAGCACTGTCTGATCTCCAAACCCCAACCTTGCTCATTGTTGGTGGGAACGGCCTGCCCATAATTGCCATGAAGGAGGATTTTTTAGCACAAATGCCCGCAAAAAACAAAAAAATCGAAATTATTCCAGGAGCAACTCACCAATTTGGTGAGCCTGGCGCCCTGGAAGAAGTAGCACGATTAGCCAGCCAATGGTTTCAACACTACCTCACATCATGAGAAACACGGGACATACATTTACATGCCATGCCCCTAGAATAGTGTTCCTGTCATCTATAACCCGCAAAATGGATTAATACTGTTGAGGCCCTTTAGCATCACACTCTTTATTCAAGCATCGTTCTAGAAGCCCAATTCGCCAGCTATAGGCGAAGCGACGGGGATTCAATTCTAATTGAGAATCACGGCTAAACAAGGGTTGGTTCAGATACTGCCAAAAAGGAAATTTAATCTTGTTGTTTTGTGCGGACATAGGAGGAACAAAATGTATAAAAGCGTTACGGCAGAGTAGTTGGCATGTTGTGTGAGAACTGCCAGATACTTATTTCCTAGTTAAAGATGACATGATACATATTCAGTTGTCTTGGTGGCAATTGCGGAATTTTACCTAAATATTTCTGCCAGATTTGCTAGACTGAGTATAATGCTAAAAGTTCCTAGTTAAAAATACTATTGTAGTTATAGCTTGCTTATCTTCTAGAGTCTATAAAAAATTTTGGCAATCAGATTTAACTCGCAAGAAACACATTGCGTTGGGTCAGAAATAGGGATGATTTCTCAACCAAAAGCCTCATAATCAAAGGCAGAGTCTCCAAGTTTTCATCCCTATACGGTGCCTACGGTGTACACACAAATGATCTAATCATCCCAAATTTTTCACAAGTAGCCCAACGCAACGCACCCTACTGGACTGTTTCAGCTAAAATGTGCATTAAATTTATCTTGTAGTCTTGCCCGTCCGGTGCAGGCAAAATGCCCGCACTACAAGAGTTATATTTATCACATCATTTTAGGCTTGTCAGTCCACTACCAGTTAAAAACAAGCGAGGTGAAATTTTCCTTTCTATTTGTGTGTACACCGTAGCTATACGCAGCAGGGTAATGAAAAATCAGCAAGATAACTGCTAATTAATATCAATTAACTCTTTAATAATGAGTGCCCGTTTTACGGTGGTTGATGGCAGTAACGGCATCAGGTTTGATTAATTTACCGTTGTCAACAGTTGCATAAACTACCCAGTGATCACCACATTCCATACGTTGATTGACTGAACATTCAACATATGCTATGGCATCAGTGAGAATAGTACAGCCGTTGTCTGCGACTGTGGTGCTAAAGTTGGCAAATCTATCTTCTCCAGGCACAAAACTTTTGCGGAAATGCTTCACGTACTCTAGATGATTGCCTTCCTCCAAGACATTCAGGGCAAATTTACCACCTGGATACATCAAAGATTCTATGGCTCGGTCTTTGGCGATCGCAACTGTCAACCCAGGCGGATTAAATGTGGCTTGAGATACCCAAGCACCAAGCATTCCAGTAGATACATCACCTTGTTTAGCTGAGACTACGCAAACTGAACCAACAATCCGACCTACAGCTTGTTCCATAGGAGTAGCAGATTGTTGAGGTAGGCGAACCTTTTTAGCTTTTCTTAAGTTTTGAGCAAAGTCTGTGCCAACTTCTTCACAGAACTTGAGCGTGACATCATCGGGTTTAAACTTGACTTTGAGGGTATCAAACCCAAAACGATAGCCAGCATCCCGCAGTTTACCTTCAATTAAATCAAATGCTTCGCCACTCCAGCCGTAGGAACCGAAAACACCTGCGAGTTTACTGCTATCACCCACTGTCAGCACAATACCCAAAGCTGTATGAATGGGAGTCGGTGCATGACCACCGATGGTGGGAGAACCAATGACAAAGCCATCTGACTGTTCCACAGCAGCGCGAATGTCATCAGGGGTAGCAAATTCACAGTTAATTGATTGTACTGCAACCCCACCTTTAGTCAATCCCAAAGCCATCGCCTGAGCCAAGATGGCTGTATTTCCATAAGCTGAGGCATAAAGTAGCGCTACAGATATCTCCCGATCCTTTTGAGCGCGACTCCATTCTCCGTAAGCTTTGGTAAGTTCGATTAAACCTGTACGTACCAACGGCCCGTGACCAACCGCATACATTCTCACCTGCAAATCGGAAATTTTTTCCAAAGCGGCTTCTACGTGCGTAGCTTGGGGAGCCATCAGACAGTTGTAGTAGTAGCGCTGGTCTTCTTTCAATACTTCCCAATTGTCATCAAACACATCATCGCCACAGATATGAGAGCCGAATAACTTATCTGTGTAGAGAATTTGGGTTTGCTTGTCGTAGGTACAAAGTCCTTCTGGCCAACGGGGACTGGGAATAGGCAAAAATTTTAAAACGTGACCCTTACCTAAATCTAAAGTTTCCTTCCCGCGCATGACTAAAATTTGCAGTGCGTCATCTGGAAAAGCATTACGCAAATTAGCTGCACCAGGAAGAGAACAAACAAAAGTCAACTGTGGTGCTAATTCTAGAAGTTTCTTGAAAGTCGGTACGCGATTGGGACTAAAATGACCCAAAATTACATAATCCAACTTTTTCAAGTTGATGGTTTGCTGCAACCCCTCTAAGTAAAGTTCAGTAAAAGTTTCAGCGGGTGGGTCAATAATTGCGGTTTTATCACCTTCAATTAAATAGCAATTAGAGGTAGTACCTCTTTCTAGTGCATATTCAATTTCAAACCGCAGACGTGACCAACTACGCGCTCTAATGAATTTTGTATTTGTAGCGATGGGGAGAACTTGTACGTCACGGGGTTTGGAATTGCTCATAGATTTTTGGCCAAATGTGGAGAAAAAATGGAAAAACCGGGTAGATGTTGCCCAGTTTTTAGCAGATTGAATGAAGCGATTCAGGAAGCTCATGTGTGGAAGATGTGGAGTGTGGAGATGCGGAGATGGGGGGATGGGAGAGACTTTACCTAGTCCCCGATCCCCAGTCTCCATTAGTAGTAATTACCGACTTTGCGATGGCGCACTGCTGTGAGTGCATCGGCTTTAGAAACTCGACCTTCATCAACGGTGCAGTATAAAAGCCAGTGATCGCTACACTCCATGCTGCTTTGGACTTCACATTCCATGTATGCTAGAGCGTCTGTGAGAATAGGAGAACCGTTTTTGGCGGTTTGGGTTTTGACTCCGGTAAATCTGTCAGCGCCGGGATGCAAGCGCTTGAGAAATTGCTTTTTCAGTTCTTGATAATTGCCTTCTTCTAAGACATTGAGGACAAAGCGATCGCCTACTTGCATCAAAGAATCAATGGCGCGGTCTTTGGCCACAGCAATTGTGAATCCTAATGGTTGCAGACTTGCTTGGGCTACCCAGGAAGCTAGCATGGCGCTTTTAACATCACCTTTTTGGGTGGTGACAATGTATAGTCCGTTGCTAATCCGCCCCAAGGCTTTTTCTAGATTGACATCAAGGGACTTGATTTGCTTGATGTTACGTTCGCGCATCAGCAATTGTCCCAAGTCTGTACCCGCTTCTTGGCACAGTTGGAATGTGCTGGCGGTGGGAACTTCTTTAATGCGAATTGCAGGGAAGGCTTCTTTGACACCCAAGTCGATAAATTTCCGCCGCAGGGTGTCTACGGGTTCATCATCGCCGCCGTAACATTCAAATAAGCCTACCAGTTGCTTGTCTTTAACAACTGATAACAATGAACTGATACCAGCTTGGGCCGCCACCGCAGTAGATGGGGGCATCCCAATAATTACGCCGGTGGCTCTCCCTGCTAGTTCTTGAATTTCTTGGGGTTCGGCGGTGCTGAGGTCAATGACTTCTATGCCTACCCCTGTTTTTTGGATACCTTCAGCGATGGCCATACCGAGTTGATCGCCATATCCATACTCGGAAACGTAAAACAAGCCGACGGTGGTTTCTGTTTTGGCTTGTCTTTGGCTCCAAGTGTGGTAGCACTCGGTGAGTACATCTAGATGATGGTGTAGTAGAGGCCCGTGACCGTTAGCGATTATGTTAATTTTTCCGAGATCGCCCATTCTCTTCATGGCGTTCAACAAAGAACGCGCATTGGGCCCCATGAGACAGTCATAGTAAAATCTAAAGTCGGCTTCGATGGCTTCTAAGTCTTCATCAAAGGTGCGATCGTCACAGAAGTGCATCCCAAAAGCATCACAGGTGAAAATGGTTTGGGTTTTGCGGTCATAGCTGAAGATGGTATCTGGCCAGTGCAAGTTAGGCGCACTCACAAATTCAATTTCGTGTCCTTTGCCAATATCGATGCGATCGCCACTTTTGACAATCCGCTTGGAAAATGGCTCGTGTACCAAACCTTCTAAGAATTGCAGGGCAATTTTCGATGCCAATACAGTAGCTCTAGGTGCTAACTGCAACACATCTTCCACTAAGCCGCTATGGTCTGGTTCTGTGTGGCTAACAATTATGTAATCAATTGTCTTGGGGTTGACAATACTTTTGAGTGTGTCTAAATACTGCTGACGAAACTTCTGGTGAGAAGTATCAATTAAAACTGTTTGCTCGCCCCTAATTAAATAGGAATTGTAAGTCGTACCGTTTTGCAGTCCGAATTCGATATCGAAGCGATCGCGATCCCAGTCAAGAGAGCGAATCGCCGTTGTGTTAGGGGCAATTTCTACAGTCTGTATTGTCAGTCGATGCTGTACGTTCTCTGGGTGGGCATTGCCGGTCGTAGACATCGCTACCATTATTTTATTCGTCTCCGAGCGCAAATTTTTAGTATTCTTTTTCTGCACCCATTGTCGCTGGAAATAATTTTTAAAGTTGTAATGAAGATGATATTCCGGAAAATTTAACTTGTATCAATTGTTGCTGTTTGTCAGCATATTTTATTACTCAAAGTATCTACTATAATTTAGTTTCTAAAGCAGTATCAAGTTTTAAATATTGATATTTCCTGCCATAATTTAAAATTCCCAAATCATCATACATATCTTTTTTTTTGACAACAAATTTGTCACAAAAATCATAGATTGTCTTAATAATTAAGAAAAAATCGCCGTAAAAGTTACCTAAATATAGATGGCAGCCAACCAGGAGCCATCCACAGTCCATAAGCAATAAACACAAATAATAAAGTAATTAAGACAGTAATTAAGTAACTAACACAAATTAATAAACCGTCAGCTTCAATAGTGGCAATTGCCAAAAATAAAATCCCTATAGTGGGGAAGGGATTGGTAAAAGGAATTGGTGACATAAGTAATATAGCCAACCAAGAGATACATAACCCATTGATTCGCCAAGCCAAAGGATGACGGGCTATTTTGAAAAAACGAGGACGGGCTATTTTCTCGACTATTTTCGTTAAGCGCCGGAGATTTTGTAAAAGTAATTCGGTAACAGCCCGCGGAAATTTGTAGTTAGCAATTCTTTTAGGTAACCAAGGCGATCGCCTGCCTAATGCCATTTGTACTGATAATATCAAACAAGCAGCACCAAACGGCCCTGTTAATCCTGGCGGCGTGGGAAACAAAAAAGGTAAGACTAATAATGTAATAACTAAGCTAAAACCACGTTCAGAGGTTTCAGCTAGAATATCACCTATAGTTAAGGGCTGTTCAGCCAAGCGTTGCAATAAGAATTTAATTTCTTGAGAAAATCTCACATGCATTTGGCGTGATTTGATGTGATTGGCCAAAATACTCAGCTTTCCTGAACTATACTAATACCATCACCACTATTCTAGATAATCAAATTCATATTTGGGTGAATAATTCTCAGTTTCCTAATTCAATTATTTCAACTGGCGGGACTAATACAGCTATAGCCTGGGGAATAACTCGAAATTGGGCAGGGGTATAAGTTGTAATTTCACCATCGGTGTTCACAGGATATGGTTTACGAGTATTAAGCTGAATTTCTTGTGATTGGATAGTGCGTACATCCAGAGAATGAATGTGTTTTCCTTGTCGCATTGCAGGCAATAAAGGAATAATTTGCCACCAATGTTTTATCTCGACACTATAAATATCTAGTCTTTGATCATCAATAGTAGCATCATGAACTACTGCCATCCCCCCACCATAATAGCGACCATTACCTACAGCAATTTGCACCGTTTTCACACGCAATGATTCACCATTAACTTGAATTTCTGCACTAAAAAGTTATCAGTTAGAACCCAAAAATTGCAGTTGTGCATCAGCATCAGGAGGTAATTCACATTGACATCCTGGCAGCGGTAGGATGAAAGGGAGATAAATTAGCTTTGCCTGTAATGAATCTGACTGACACTCCTGACAACGAAAATTCTCTCAATCCGTTTCTGCGCCTCAACTATGAACCTGCTTTGGAATCTTTAGGTAATGATTACTATGACGAGGTAGTAGCGGCAGATTTTCCCCAACATATCCTCCGGTGGCGCAACGACTCACTATTACCCCTTTTAGGACTAAATGCCAAAGCAGTGACAGATGCAGATTTCATTAACGCATTTGGCAAATTTCAGGGACGCCAGCCATTGTTGGCACTGCGCTATCATGGCTACCAATTTGGTGAATATAATCCTAACTTGGGTGATGGCCGGGGTTTTCTCTATGGACAAGTACGCGCTACCGATGGCGAGTTGTACGACTTTGGCACCAAAGGTTCTGGTAGAACACCCTACTCTCGTGGTGGCGATGGAATGTTGACACTCAAAGGTGGATTACGAGAAGTTTTAGCAGCAGAAGCATTGCATCAATTGGGGGTAAAGACTTCCCGTTGTTTGACCATGATTGAAACTGGTTTATCTTTGTGGCGGGGTGATGAACCTTCACCTACACGTTCGTCTGTTATGGTCAGGGTGAATAGTTCCCATATTCGCTTTGGAACTTTTGAGCGCTTGCATTATTTCCAAAGACCAGATTTAATTCAAAAACTTTTAGACCATGTAATTGAATATTATTATCGCCATTTAATCGGAAAACCGGATCAATATGTTTTATTTTATGCTGAATTAGTCCAACGAGTAGCCGAATTAGTAGCCCAATGGATGGCGGCTGGTTTTTGTCACGCTGTTCTCAATACTGACAATATGTCAATTACTGGGGAAAGCTTTGATTATGGGCCTTATGCTTTTATTCCTACTTATGATCCATATTTTACAGCTGCTTATTTTGACTACTATAGTCGTTATTGTTATAGTCATCAACCAAGTATTTGCCAATTGAATTTAGAACTGTTGCAAGAACCATTAAAGGCAATTATTGATAAAACAGAAATGGAAGTAGCGTTAGGCAGATTTAATAAGTATTATCTGGCTGAATATCGCTCATTGATGTTGAAGAAATTAGGTTTTGAGCAATTAGAATTTCCTGAAGCCGATGAGCTTTTAAAATTAACTATGCAATTTTTACAAGATAGCCAAGTTGGTTATCATCAGTTTTTTTCGGAAATGGCGCAGACTTTTTCACCGAAATGGCGCGATGAGCCAGGACTGGTAATGAATAATTCCCACATTGCACCAGCATTAGGTATGTCAAATCTTTTTGATAACTGGTGTGTACTTTATCATAAAATTTTGAATGATTTTAACCCTGAGCAAATGGATATAATTTCCCAAACTCTAGCTAAACAAAATCCCCAAACAGTTTTGTTAAGACCAGTAATAGAATCGATTTGGGAACCTATTGCTCAGGAAGATAACTGGCAACCTTTTAATGATTTAGTGAATAAAATTCAGTTAAAGCTTTAGAAATTCATATCTAGTTTTTACCATGCATCAATAAACCCATAATTGGCTCATGTATGCCATCCATATCTACACTGGGAACGGCAATAAAGGTAAAGGATCGGTACAAAAGTATCTATTTTTGAGTAGAACCCTATATCTTTAGTTGTCGTGGTTCAGTTTAGCTTGGTTTTCGCTATCCGCTAATTTTAACAGGATACAGAATATGGAGTGCCTAAGGAATGACTTCTAGTCACGAGTGTGCGGCTTGCAGAAATCAAAATTTAAAAAATTTTTTTCAACGTCTTCTTTACTTAAGTTTACAAAACATTACGCATAGATTTTGCATGATAATTGCCATAAATAGGAGTAATTGTCCATGTAATGTTGATGAACTAGGATTTTAAGTGGGTATTAAGAAATTTTTATAGCTATTTGGCATCAAGATGATAATTATTTTTATTTAGTCAATAAAAATCTTATTTGGTTACATAGATCACATTTTTTGGGGAAATAAATTTTCAGAGTTACTTGGTTACAGAGGTTTATTGCCAGTAAATAACTAGGTATAAGCTGTATTTGATACGAAACCTAAAAGTGAAAATGAGAATATCTAAAGTAATATTAAGGAAAATATTTGATTGTAAATATATTAGTTAAGGAAAATGCTTATAAGCTTTATGGGATAAGAAGTTTTCCCCAAATATGTATGCTTTAATACTATTTTACAAAACTTTATAAAAAACCGACTCAAGCGATATATAAAATACGAACAAGGTTTTAAAAGCAATTAGAAATCGAGCAAAAATCTGTAATTTTGCCCGTAATTATTCGCTATACACAAGGCATTTTTTCCATATTGCATGTGGAGTTTTTGCCATATTTTGTATTGGATTTTTGTCTTGAATAATTAATTGCATTTGACCTAGATAAAAAGCTGCAATAATTTTGAGGAGAAATTTACAATGCTTGACGCTTTTTCTAAAGTAGTTGAACAAGCTGACAGAAAAGGTTCTTACCTCAGTGGTGATGAAATTAATGGATTATCCGCAATTATTGCTGATAGTAATAAACGCTTAGATGTGGTCAATAGACTTACTAGTAATGCTTCCTCGATAGTGTCTAATGCTTATCGTGCCCTAGTTGCTGAACGTCCTCAAATATTTAACGCTGGTGGTGCTTGCTTCCATAACCGCAATCAGGCTGCTTGTTTGCGTGATTTAGGATTTATTCTGCGTTATGTCACCTATTCAGTGTTAGCAGGTGATGCCAGTGTTATGGATGATCGTTGCTTGAATGGTCTACGTGAAACCTATCAAGCTTTGGGTACTCCTGGTGATGCAGTGGCTTCAGGAATTGAAAAAATGAAAGAAGCAGCAATTAATATTGCTAACGATGCCAATGGGATTACCAAAGGAGATTGTAGCCAACTAATGTCTGAAGTAGCCAGCTATTTTGATCGTGCTGCTTCTGCTGTTGTTTAATAAACATATTTTGCTTGTAATTTTTCCAGCTGATTGTTAGTAGTTTAGTTAAAAAATCCGGAGATTAAGAGAATCATGAAAACACCTTTGACTGAAGCGATCGCCACTGCCGATATTCGCGGTTCTTATCTAAGTAACACCGAAATGCAAGCGGTTTTTGGTCGTTTCAACCGTGCCGGTGCAGGTTTAGAAGCTGCTAAAGCTTTTTCTAATAATGGCAAAAAATGGGCAGAAGCAGCAGCAAATCACGTCTATCAAAAATTCCCTTACACCACCCAAATGAAGGGGCCTCAATATGCCTCCACTCCAGAAGGCAAATCCAAGTGTGTAAGAGATATTGACCACTACCTCCGCACCATCAGTTACTGTTGTGTTGTTGGCGGTACTGGCCCTTTAGATGAATATGTAGTTGCTGGCTTGAGCGAACTCAACAGTGCCTTGGGTTTATCTCCTAGTTGGTACGTAGCAGCCCTGGAATTTGTGCGTGACAATCATGGGCTAAATGGTGATGTTGCTGGTGAAGCCAACACCTATCTTAATTATGCAATTAACGCATTGAGCTAAGAAAACACTTTTGGGTCTTGGGAAATAGATTCAGGGGCAAATAAGTAGATTAGCGAAATCAATATTTTTAGTAGCTATAGCCCTCATGGCTACTATGAATTATCTGATTATTGGCTATTTATCTTCTTAATTGTCACATTTATCTACTGCCAAAGACCCAAATTTATTTACAAACTAAATTTGCAAAGGAACGATTGGCAAAATGAGTATTTCAGTCGCAGAACGGCTAGGAATTAGAGATGAGATAGGCAAAAAAGTTGAACTGCGTCCCAATTGGACTGAAGAAGAGTTACAACTAGTATTTCGGGCTGCTTATGACCAGATTTTTGGTCGTCAAGGAATTTATGCTAGCCAAAAGTTCACTAGTGCCGAAGCTTTATTACGCAACGGTAGAATTAGTGTGCAGCAATTTGTGGAGATTTTAGCAAAATCTGAATTTTACAAAGAATGCTTTTTTTACAAAAACTCCCAGGTGCGTTTCATTGAATTGAACTACAAGCACTTACTAGGACGTGCGCCCTACGATCAATCAGAAATTGCTTACCACGTAGATATGTATGCCTCTCGTGGTTACGATGCTGATATTGAGTCTTACATTTACAGCCCAGAATACGAAAATAGTTTTGGTACTTCTGTCGTTCCTTATTACCGGGGATTTCAATCAATTCCGGGAATGAAAACTGTAGGATTTAATCGCATATTCGAGCTGTATCGTGGTCGTGGTAACAGTGATAACGCGCAAATGGGCGGTAAAAATTCTCGCTTACGGTCAAAAATTTCCTTGAATTTGGCTAACGGGATTTTGCCACCGACCTCAGCAACTGCTAAATTTGCATCATTGGCACCGACATTAGTTAGTTCTTCACTCCGGGGAGACAGTCGGATGTTCGTCATTGAAGCGATCGCAGGTGGACAAAATACAAATGTAGCAGTCCGTCGTAGTAGACAAGTTTACACCGTACCTTACGAGCGACTTTCTACTACATACCAAGATATTCACAAGCGCGGCGGTAAGATTACTAAAATTTCGCCCGTTTAGGAAGATATGGGGTGATGGGGTGATGCAGCGCTGTCTCACCTTGTCCCCCAATCCCCTTGTCCCCCCAATCTCCACTCTCCATGACTGAACCAATTCTGTCTCCAGAAACGGCCATCGCGGCGTTGTCGAGTGACGATAATCAAATTCGTTATTATGCTGCTTGGTGGTTAGGGAAACATCAGGTGCAAGGTGGTTGTACAGCGCTGTGTGAAGCCCTATTTGATGAAAAATATCGTATTCCTGCTGGTGGATATCCTCTGCGTCGTCAAGCGGCGCGGGCGTTAGGACAATTGAAAAATCCCCAGGCTGTACCAGCGTTAATTGCAGCCTTAGAATGTGATACAGATGTGCGTCTGCGAGCAGCGGCGATCGCATCCTTGGCTGCCATTGGTGACCAAAAAGCTGTGACTCCGTTACTGGATCTTTTACAATCTGATCAAGAACAGCCTTATGAAGCTTTAATTGAAGCACTAGCAACGCTAAAAGTTTGGTCAGTTCGTTCTGAGATTGAACAATTTCTGCAACATTCTTCGGAACGGGTGCAATGTGCTGCGGCTCGATATATGTATCTTTTAACTCAGCAGCCCCAGTACCTGGAACGCATTATCCAAAATCTCAACCATGAGAATATGTATTTACGCTGGGCGGCTGTTTTTGATTTGGGTGCAGTGGGACACCAGCAAGCTATACAGGCGATTTTGGCGGCTCAGGTTCCTAACAGTTTAAAGTTATTAAATTTAAAACGGATTTTAGAAGCATTGTTGGATAGTAATGTTTCTACACAGGAAACATCGAAGTTAGTTTTTCAAGCAATTGATGATTTATTAATCCAACTGTGATGAATATATTAAACTCTCATAATATCGAGTCCTTGATTGCACAATTAAATAACGCCTCAACTCCTCAACAAGCGATCGCACTCATTAATTCCCTCGGCGCCATTGATACACAAGAAGCGGCAATTGTCAATATTTTAATTCCCGCATTAAGCCATCATCATCCCTCGGTGGGTGCGGCGGCTGTTGTGGCATTAGTGCAATTAGCACCTGCAAGTGTAAATCCTTTAATTGCTGCCTATGAGCATTCTACCGACCAAGAATTCCAGGCTTATATTATTCAAGCATTAGCTCAAATTGGCGATGAACGAGCTTTTGATTTGTTAGCTGAGGTTGTAGGCACAACAGTAGCTAACCACTGTCAGGGAAACGTCCGCCGCATTGCTACGCGAGGAATAGGGCTAATTGGTAGTACTTCTCAAAATGCAGATATGATTCGTCGTACTGAAGAAAAGCTAATTTGGGCGTTGCTGACACCTGAGGATTGGGGACTACGTTACGCTGCTGTAGTATCTCTGCAAGAAATTGCTACACCCCAGGCTCAGGCTGCTTTACAACAGGCGATCGCCCAAGAAACTGATAAAGTTGTTTTATCGAGAATCACCCTGGCCTTAGATACTCACAAGCAAGAACCTACAACGAGGGTAGGGGATTTCCCTATTACCTGAAAAAAACGGTAGAGCATTTATAACCCTACCGTTTATGTATTTATTATTTGAGAATTAAACCCCAAATCTTAAATCTTACTCAGCGCCTTGAGGCATTAATTCCCGACGCTGTTGAGAACTAACTTGGACAATGCCATTTTCATCAACATCAACTAAGGCTGTATCGCCATCTTTAATGCGTCCAGACAGAATCTCTTCTGCCAAGCTATCTTCTAACAAGCGCATAATCGCTCGACGTAAGGGCCTTGCACCGTAGCTAGGACTGTAACCTTCCTCAATCAAGCGATCCTTGAAGCGATCGGTAACTTCTAAGGTAATACCCTTTTCAGTTAGACGACCAAATACTTCTTTGAGCATGATTTCGGCAATTTGTGTCACCTCTGGCTTACTCAACTGACGGAAGACGATGATTTCATCTAGACGGTTGAGGAACTCTGGACGGAAGTATTGCTTCAGTTCTTCGTTCACCAAGGAGCGAATACGGTTGTACTGGGATTCGCTAGCATCGTCAGCGAATTCAAAGCCGATACCGCCGCCGCCTTTTTCAATTACCTTGGAACCAATGTTGGAAGTCAAAATTAGCAAGGTGTTTTTGAAGTCTACTGTGCGTCCTTTGGCATCGGTTAATCGACCGTCTTCCAAAATTTGCAGCAGCATGTTGAAAACGTCGGGGTGAGCTTTTTCGATTTCGTCGAATAGCACCACAGTATAAGGACGTCGCCGTACAGCTTCAGTTAACTGACCGCCTTCGTTATAACCAACATAACCAGGAGGCGAACCAATCAACTTGCTGACGGTGTGGCGTTCCATATACTCCGACATATCCAAACGGATCATTGCTTCTTCGGAACCAAAGAAGTAAGATGCCAAGGATTTCGCTAACTCAGTTTTACCTACACCTGTCGGCCCAGAGAAGACAAAACTAGCAATGGGTCGATTGGGGTTTTTCAAACCAACACGCGCGCGACGAATTGCCCGTGAAACTGCTTTTACCGCATCTTCTTGACCAATTAGCCGCTGATGCAAGGTGTCTTCCATGTGCAGCAGCTTTTCGGATTCCGATTCGGTGAGTTTGTTCACCGGTACGCCAGTCCAGGAAGCAACAATGTGAGCAATGTCCTCTTCATCTACTACAGGTTCTTCACCTTCAGTACCAGAGCCATTGGTCTTGCTTTGAGCGATCGCCCGGATTTCGGCTTTGATTTCCATCTCACGATCGCGCAGTTCCCCAGCTTTATCGAAGTCTTGGGAGCGTACAGCGTCGTCTTTTTCTTTTAAGATTTGCCGTAGTTCTTTGTCTAACTCTTTGGCTGCGGGTGGCAGTTGGGAGTTAATCAAACGTACTCTAGAACCAGCTTCATCGATTAAGTCGATGGCCTTGTCTGGGAGGTAGCGATCGCTTATGTAACGGTCAGATAATTTTGCCGCCGCTACCAAGGCTTCGTCGGAGATTTTCAACTTGTGGTGTTGCTCGTAGCGTTCGCGCAACCCGTGCAAGATTTCAATGGTTTCATCCACTGATGGTTCTCCGACCATTACTGGCTGGAAGCGTCGCTCTAAGGCTGCATCTCGTTCAATGTGCTTACGGTATTCGTCCAACGTTGTAGCGCCAATACACTGCAACTCGCCTCTGGCCAAAGCTGGCTTGAGGATATTTGCTGCGTCAATGGCACCTTCCGCTGCACCTGCACCAATTAGGGTGTGTACCTCATCAATCACCAGAATGACGTTACCCGCAGAGCGGATTTCATCCATGATTTTCTTAAGGCGTTCTTCAAATTCACCCCGGTACTTGGTTCCTGCTACCAGCAAGCCAATATCTAGAGTGACCACGCGCTTATCTTCCAGGATATCGGGGATATCTTTGTTGGCAATACGCGATGCTAAACCTTCAGCGATCGCTGTTTTACCAACCCCTGGTTCACCAATTAATACTGGATTATTTTTAGTCCGGCGACCCAAAATTTGGATCACCCGCTCAATTTCTTTGGCGCGTCCGACAACTGGGTCTAGCTTGTTGTCTGTTGCCATTTGGGTCAGGTTTGAGCCAAATTCATCCAAGGTTGGAGTTTTGGTGCGTCCCGATTGTCCAGTGGCTGAAACCTCTGCTGTTTCTCCCAGCATGCGGATGACTTGGGTTCGTACCTTAGATAGATCCACCCCGAGGTTTTCTAGCACCCTGGCTGCTACACCTTCCCCTTCCCGGATCAGGCCCAACAGCAGATGCTCGGTGCCAATGTAGTTATGCCCTAATTGGCGCGCTTCTTCTAAGGATAGTTCTAGAACACGCTTTGCCCGTGGCGTAAACGGAATTTCCACGGCGACAAAGCCCGAACCCCGGCCTATGATTTTTTCTACCTCAATGCGGGCGTCTTTAAGGTTGACACCCATTGATTTCAACACTTTGGCTGCGACTCCTGTACCTTCCCCAATCAGACCCAGGAGGATCTGTTCGGTTCCGACGAAGTTGTGACCTAAGCGGCGGGCCTCTTCTTGGGCCAGCATGATTACCTTAATGGCTTTTTCTGTGAAGCGTTCAAACATGGCATTTTTCCCATCACCTGCGTCGTGCCGGTATGCTGATTTTAGCACAGGCTTAGAATTTGGATGCCTGTATAAAGATTATAGGCTTCCCAGAAATCTCGCCCAAGGTGATGGTGCAGTTACTCAATATTTATTACTTTTTGTATGGCTGCTATACTGAGGGGCTTGAGTTTACCAGTATTTTTGGGGTTGACTACTATGCAGCAGACCAATATTGGATAAGTATTCACTTAACCAATCACAAATATTAATTGTTAGCATCTTCATGGTGGCATTGTCAATTTTTTTGATCAATCAATATGTTTTCCAAAAGTTAAACCTAAAAACTATTAATTATTTTAATCATAAGGGGCAAATGAAAACTGAATTTTTTTCGCATTAATGTGATGGTGACTGAAGAATTGTGGATTTTGGCAATCTCTGATCAAAGTGTAAGTAGCACATTTAACCCAAAATCTAAAATTGATTGACCAATGACTACAGCATCTGCCAAGAAGATTTGCTCAAGCGATCGCTAATAATGGTTTGCCAATTGTCCAAAGTGGCTGTAAATTGAGGATGCTGTAAATCTGATAGCCACAACACCAGGGCATCTTCACCGTTATCTTGGTAATAGCGTCGCCGTCGCCCTGCGGTTTTGAAGCCAAATTTTTGATATAAAGATATGGCCTCTACATTAGAAGCGCGAACTTCGAGGGTAGCTCGTTCCAAACCGCGATCGCTAGCTGTTTTCAGTAGAGAATATAGTAAAGCCTGCCCTAAGCCTTGACGGTGATATTGGGGATGAATAGCCAAAATTGTAATGTGTGCTTCTTCTAAAATCGACCAAAAGCAACCCATTCCCAGCAGTGTTGACTGAGAAAGAGGGGAAAATAAACCTAATAACTCACTGTTAGGACTGTCTAATTCGCGTTGGTAACCTTCTAGAGTCCACAAACCACCAAAACAAGCTTGGTCTAATTCTATGATGGCACTGAGATCGTCTACAGTCAGTGATTTAAGTTTTAAGTCTAATGAGATCACTATTGATAGAGAGTTGGGGAGGTGGAGACATAGGGAGATAGGGTTAGTCACTTAGCTTTTTATGTTCCCGCCCTATTTTCGGTAAACTGAGAATCGGGAGACTTACTCATGCCCGTAATTTTGAGCAAGGACAATTCATAATAGCTATGGTATCGACTCACCCCACTGGGGTTCAACATGCTGGTAGTCAGTATTTACCTCAAAGACGCAGCACAAACGCCCAAAACAATGTGAATTTTTCACCTAACCAGGAACTTTTGCCTTTGACTGCCAAAGTTAATAGTCAAGACATCCTGGAAATTGGTGGGTGTGATGTCACAACTCTAGTTCAGCAGTTTGGCTCACCTTTATATATTTTAGATGAAGAAACCCTGCGTTTAGCTTGTCAGCAATACCGGGACACTTTTAAGCAATATTACCAGGGTGAATCTCAGGTACTCTATGCTTCAAAAGCTTGGAATTGTCTTGCAGTTTGTGCGATCGCCGCATCGGAAGGATTAGGCATAGATATCGTATCTGGCGGTGAACTCTACACAGCTTTAAGTGCAGGAGTTAGCCCTGATAAACTCTATCTCCACGGTAATAACAAATCTCGTGAAGAGCTAATTTTTGCAATCCAGTCCAGTGTGACTATTGTTGTGGATAATTGGCAAGAACTACGTACCTTAGTAGAAATTGCCGATAAAGCATCCCCCATCCGGATGATGCTGCGGTTAACACCGGGGATTGAATGCCATACCCACGAATACATTCGCACAGGACATTTAGATAGTAAGTTTGGCTTTGATCCCAATGACTTAGATGAAGTATTTACCTTTGTCAGCCAACAACCTACTTTAAACTGTGTAGGGTTACATGCTCATATTGGTTCCCAAATTTTTGAACGCCAACCCCATCGGGATTTAGCTGCTGTCATGGTGCAGTGGTTACAGAAAGCGGCAAATTATGGTTTAGCTATCACAGAATTAAATGTCGGTGGTGGTTTAGGGATTAGATATACCGAATCGGATGATCCCCCAAGCATTGAAGAATGGGTGAAGGCAATTTGTGAAGTTATTCAGGAAGCTTGTGCAGCCCAGAATTTACCTTTACCGAAATTGTTGTGCGAACCAGGGCGATCGCTCATTGCCACAGCGTGCGTCACCGCCTATACTATTGGATCATCGAAAGTTGTCCCAGAAATTCGTACCTACGTTTCAGTTGACGGTGGTATGTCTGATAATCCCCGCCCAATTACTTATCAGTCAGTGTATCGGTCGGTAGTTGCCAACAAAATGTCGGCTCCTTGTACAGAAACAGTCACAATTGCCGGTAAGCATTGTGAATCAGGGGATATTATCATTAAAAATGCCCAACTGCCAAAAACTGAATCCGGGGATATTCTCGTAATTATGGGAACAGGTGCTTACAATTACAGTATGGCTTCTAACTATAATCGCTTACCTCGGCCAGCAGCCGTTGTCGTGGCGAATGGCGAGGCTAATTTAATACTGCGCCGCGAAACTTATCAGGACTTGATTCGACAAGATTGTCTACCAGAAAGACTCAACGTGCAAAAATAAACATCTCAAAGGTGGAAAATTGGAAGTGATATTCATGTGAATTCGACAAATTTTATTTGACCCTTCTACAAACCGCTTGACCACAATGAGAAAGACTTCAATAGTTTGTAACCTTGTTGTTTGTCTCATCTCACAACGATGGGAAAAATGGGAGTGTTAAGTGTCCTCACCTGTAGTGGGGTTGGAGAAGGGAAATCTTTGTCGAGTTGACATATGATTAGCCACTAGCTAATAAATCATCACTATTAGCTGATGACTAATCATTTACTTCCTACCGAAGTGTTAACCTTTGGTGCATGAAAATGACACAGGTAATAACAGATTATTGAGGCAGAACAAAGAGTAATCCAGATGTCATGAGAGATTGGTGGAAGCAATGGCTGACAAACCTGGGATGGTCACAGTCCTTGCTGCTTGGGACTCTGGATATCATGTTAGTGCTGGCACTGACGTATATGATACTAGTGATTATTAGTGAGCGCCGGACACTGTGGATGGTGCGGGGATTTATTATATTGATGCTAGCCTCAGCACTCAGTGGTAAATTGGGTCTACCACTCTTAAATTTTGTTCTAGAAAAGTTAGTGATTGGCTGTGCTGTAGCGATGGCTGTTGCTCTCCAGTCAGAGTTTCGCCGCTTTTTAGAGCAAGTGGGGCGTGGTGAATTCCAGCAGCTATTTAAACCATCTACTTTAACAATCCCTAAGTCTGATAGTGTAATTGATGAAATTGTGGATGCGGTTAAAGAACTATCGAAAAACCGAATAGGAGCTTTGTTGATTTTGGAAACAAGTGGCCCAATTGACGAACGGGATTTTTCTGTACCTGGAGTCAAGCTGAATGCTGACGTTTCTAAAGAACTGATACAAACAATTTTTCAGCCAAAAACTTTATTGCATGATGGAGCGACGTTAATTCGTGGCTCACGTATTGTCTCATCAGGTATAATTTTACCACTTTCGGGACGCACAGCCTCGCGCCAGTTGGGAACACGCCATCGGGCTGCGATGGGAATTACTGAGCGGGTCGAAAATTGCATCTGTGTCGTTGTATCAGAAGAAACAGGTTCTATTTCCTTAGCGGAAAGGGGAATCTTAAATAGACCACTGACGATTAGGACACTTAAAGAGTCATTAGAAGCTCGATTATCGACCACTGTAGATCGGGAGGCTGTTGCTCCTGGTTTATTCAGTTTGGGTCGTCAAATGGGCGGCAAGGCATTAATATTGGTTTCACGTTTACTCGGATTACCATCGACCGCTTCTCGAAATAAAAAATGACAGCACAACAAACTGAACTGCAATATTTACCCCCTGACTTGAAACGAGAACTGCTACCACAGCACGTTGCAGTGATTATGGATGGCAATGGTCGATGGGCTAAACGTCAAGGTCTACCCAGAATTATGGGACATAAGCGAGGAGTAGATGCCCTCAAGGAGTTGCTGCGCTGTTGTCAAGATTGGGGGATTCAAGCACTCACAGCTTATGCGTTTTCCACGGAAAATTGGAAAAGACCCCAGGAAGAAGTCGATTTCTTGATGACTTTGTTCCAAAAAGTCTTACGTCAAGAACTGCGAGAAATGATCGAGGAGAATGTGCAAATTCAGTTTGTAGGCAATTTGGATGCTTTACCGCGATCGCTCCAAGCAGAAATTTCCCGCTCAATGGCAGAAACCCAGAATAATCGTGCCATTCGCTTTACTGTGGCTACCAATTATGGCGGACGGCAAGAAATATTACAAGCTTGTCGGGCGATCGCCGAAAAAGTGCAACAAGGTATCCTCAAACCTGATGAAATTGATGAACAGTTGTTTGAGCGTCACTTGTACACAGCCGGAATTACTGACCCTGATTTATTAATCCGTACCAGCGGCGAAATGCGTCTTTCTAATTTCCTGCTTTGGCAAATGGCTTATGGGGAAATTTATATTACCGATACGCTGTGGCCCGATTTTGATCGTGTGGAGTTTCATCGCGCCTTGTGTGCCTACCAGCAACGGGAGCGGAGATTTGGGAAAGTCTAGGGACTGGGGGAAGAAGCAAGGGGGTAGGGAGCAGGAGGGAAAGACTTTTGGCTGACTATTCTCAATCTTGACTCCCTCATTCCCCTCATTTTCCCATCACGGGCCAGAGAATACGGCTTGTTCTATATCTTCACGACTGAGGGAATATTTAAATGAGCGTTGAATATCTTGTCCATTTTCCCCGGCTTGGATGTATCGAACTACAAGTTGCTCAATATCTAGCCATAGTTCGGCTTGCCAAGTAGGTCGCTGTATACGCCAACAATGTAGTTGTGTTTCGTCTTGTTGACAGCCTTGGTCTTTTAACCACTGCTCAATTTGTGGTAGGGGATGACTATATAAGGGCGTGTCAGATGAAAGTATAGACATAAGAATTTGAGATTAAGTATTTTTTGCGGGAAAATTGCTACTTTCCCAGGGGATGGTTAGTAGTGATAGGTGGCTAACTTGCTGGTTGAGTGTGGGAGTTGCTTGTGTTTGCCTTTGGAAAGCAGCTTCACCACGGGTGAAACCAATGGCGATCGCCAGCAGTAGACAACCGACAAAGGTTAATACCAAAATAAATAAAGCAAAAATTTCACCAGATGACAGAGGGCGATCGCTTGCGTCCAAATAAGCTGATTTTGACCAATTGTACGACCGGGAAACAGGATGATTCAAGTCCGGGGGTGGTTGAATCACTGTAAACCGGGAATAGCCAATTTTCAGGTCATAGCTTTGGCGGCGTTCTGGACTGCTAAGGGTAGCATAGGCTTCGTTGATTTGCTGAAATTTAGTGGTGGCTAAGGCAGCAGGCAAGTCTGTAGTATCGGGGTGATAGCGTTTGCTCAGTTCCCGATAAGCACGACGAATTTCTATTACTGATGCTGAAGGATGTAGTCCTAACAGGGAGTAATAGGTGGGTTCACTGCGTTGTGACATTGCCCCATTTTGATTCACGGCTGTTTAAGCTACTTTGCAATGGAGTTTTTTCTCATATTGTAAACCTCCTACACCACGGTGGGGAACCAATAATTTTTGTGGACAAGTACAGATAAATACAAAAGCTTTCTATATTAAGAAATAATCAGATGCCCTTCGGAACTACAGTCTTTAAAATTTTGGTGCTTTTGGCATATCTTCAGTCAAGATATCGTTCACTGTTAACAACCACTGGTAACATGGTTCGTCAATGGGAGCGATGTCTCTACGTTTCTGTGCTAAAGATTCTGTGTATGCTCTAATCCAGGCTACAGCAAGTTCCTGCTCCGAAGTAACTTCCTCTATTAATGCACGTTCAAACTGTTCTTTAACCCATTCCTCAAAAGTCAAAACTTCTAAATATATTCCATGTATCTGCTCAATTTCTTTACATCTGGGTTCCAATTCATCAAGCCGTTCAGGGTCCAGACTTGTCACAAACCCAGCGCGTCTAACAGAAGGATGTACCTCCAGTTTTTCTGATAATTCTTCAATCTCATCTCTTAGGTATGATTTGCCATATTTAGCATCCCAAGATTCTACAATTTGTCTAGCTTCTAAAAGCTCAATATCACCAATATTGCCATGTTTTTTGTTAGCTGATCGCATTTGTGAAAGCGGTTTCAAAAGGCTATTTGGAAAAACTTGATAATCTTGCATTGCTTGCATCAAACTGTGCATAGCAATTTCCATTAATCTAGCAGCATAATCAGATTTGTTAATATGACGAAGAATAAGATTTAATACAATTTCTTGATTGATAACTGTTGTTTCACAAAATGCACTAAGTTTATCAATCACTTGCAAGGCTAGTCTTCTAAAATTTTCTGCTTGATTAAGTAATTGTGAAAGAAGATATAGTAATGCAAAATCAGCATCTAATTCACCTTTTTCTGTAGCTTCAACAATACTTACCCATTCAGAACGCGCACCTCGTAAATTTGCCTTATATACAGTTGAATATGGATAATTTTCTGCAAGACTGCGAGTCATCATAAAACCATCAGCATTTAGCCGAAGCAATTCATACTCTCGCAACACAGGTGTAATGTATCGTTTATCAAGAGAACGCATAGAAATTCCATCACGCCAAGAAAAGTCTCTTGTGCTTGCGCTACCTTTATGCAATCTAATATTCTGTTCCGGCTCAATTGACTTAACGCATAATTGTAGTATTGTCAGTCCAACTAATGCTCTGCCAACTTCACTAGTTACTGATTGAACTAATCTATCCAAAAGCAGTCTATGCACTTGTATTAACTCTGAAAAGTCAAGATTTGAGGAGTTATCCCTACAAGCTAAAATTTTTCTTTCTAAATAACCATTGGCAAGCTCTACTGCTATCTTGCTATACCTTGCTTTTGCTTCCTGACTCATTCCTCCTTCATAAAAGGCTTGAACTGTGCCATCAGGGAGAATTAATTCGCTTCTATTTGCATAAACTCTTAAATGTAATTCACTCATAATGTAGCTACAGAATCTTTCGGAGTTGAACACTCTTTGGGTTTAATGTAGGAAAGGCATAAGGAATTAGATACTCGTCTACAGGAATCTGGGGATTTGTATTATGACTTCTAACTTCGTAGCCCATAGCTCTTAAAGACTGGAGGTAAGAGAAGATATCTTCTTCATTGACACCCCAATACTCTGAAAATTCTTTAACTTTGAGTTGAGTAGAAGTAGCAATACATCTTGTTACAGATTGAACTACACGCCAAAATGAATTAACTTTCGACTTAGCACAGAAGTTCATAACCCCACTAATACGAGCATTATACTGATAATATCCAGATAGCTGGACTAAATCTGCCTTGCCTGTAGCTTCGTTCAATTTTTCTTCAAAAGCTTTCCAAAGAGATGTAAAAATTTGTGTATCCAACTGTTTAGCACATAGCTTCACCGATTTTGTACCCAAAACCCAGTCATCGTAATCGTATGAAGGATAAACATCAATGGAAAATTTATCTGGCTCATCCCAGTTGCCATTAGTACTTGCTGTAATTATCCAAGAGGAAGAATTTAATTCATATTTCAAATAAATTTTTACACATTTAAAAACAGGTTCTTTTGTCCACGAAAAATCTTCCATCGATAAAAATCTGACAGAATCACAGTTTTCTTTATAAAGATACGCGTCTGAATGTGTAATTTTTCCTTGGTTAAACAGTTCAGCAATTGCTGCTTGGGATTTTTGAAGGTAAATTTTTGTTAATTTCCTTTTGCGTTGCCTGAAACCTAATTGTTTGTTTTGAGGTAAATAAGCAATATCAAAAGGCAATTTAACATCTATGATTTGATCTAAAATGCTGAGAGCTAGGATTCTACCTAATTGAGGAGGAACTGAATTGCCGATTTGCTCAATAACAACTTGTCTATTGCCTACTATTTCATAGTCATCAGGAATAGTTTGTAAACGCTTGAGTTCAGGAATAGAAAATCTGCGGTTTTCCCAACTAAAGGGACCAGTATATTGTCCACCCTTAGCCTTGATTGTTCGTACTGGCACATCCGGATCTGCTTTATAAAGGAAATCAGAGAATTTGGATCTCCAACTAAAAATTGGATTAGGATACCCCATTTCCTTTGTATAAAAACTATAGTTAAGTCCAGGAGGAATATCCTCAAGTAGATGACCAAATCGTCCGCTTAAGCCTGTTTCGATGTCTGAAGTATCAGCACCTTTAACAGCTTTTGCTGCGGAGTAATATGGCAGATGATCAAGAGAATCCAAACCGTGAGTAGGATAGGGAAATAAATATTTTTCTTGTTTTAATCCAACGATAAACAAACGCTCTCGGTGCTGAGGAACACCATAGTCAGCAGCATCTAGAATACGGAAGTAAATGTTATATCCAACTTCTCGAAAAGCTTCTTGAATTGCTTGCCATGCTTTTCCTCCATTTGCACCAGTAATTCCGTATACATTCTCAAATAAAAATCCTTTAGGTTGAAGTAACTTTACAATGCGAACATATTCTTGAAATAATGTTCCTCTACTATCTGTTGTTCCAGACACTCCGGCAGCTCTACGTCCAGCCGCAGAAAAAGTTTGACAAGGTGGACCTCCAATGATGAAGTCTACTTTGAGGTCGGGATCAGGTGAATATTTTTTTATATCAATACAAATCGGTTCAGAACCTTCTAAACATTTTCCCAATTGAGAATTTTTTTGTAGTGTTTGAATATACTTAAATTCCAGCTCAATCATCTGAAATATCTCAAATCCAGAATCATGAAATGCAATATCTAAACCACCACCACCGGAAAATAAACTAAGAGTTTTAACTGGAGCGATACCCTGCTGCCATAACCATTGACGAAGAGATTTACCGAAATTATCAGTCCATCCAGGTTCTTGTCTCACCTCAAGAGTAGATAAAAGATTTTGAAACCAATGTTTATTGGCTTGTTCAGACTCAAGTAGTTCAAGAGCAAGAGACAGTTGTTGCATTACTTTTGTTTGCCTGGGCATTGGAGATACACCTGAGTCTCATAACAGAGAAAGACCAAGTTTATCATCTGCATTGAAAATAATACACAATAACCAATACTCTGCGGATAGGTTAATGGGCATTTGTTAGTAGACTTAGCCGAAACCTTCATTTTGTTAGATCTTTTTAGTCGTGGCATTTTTTATGCCTTTTTTGCTGATTCTTAAGGTTCAATATATATAAAGTTTGTTGTATTTAACGCAACAAATCAGCGCGGGGTTTAAAAGTTTCTATTTCCCGCAATTTTTCGTAAAGTTCCTGTTCTTCGGGGCTGATGTTTTTAGGGGTAAGTATTTGGATTTCTACTAATTGATCGCCACGTTTACCGTTTTCGTTTGGGTAACCTTTATTGGCTAAACGCAGTCTTTGACCAGACCTTACTCCTGGTGGGATTGTCATTTTGACTGGTCCATCTAAAGTTGGTGCTTCTACTTGTCCTCCTAAGACGGCTTCACAAGGGGTAACTGGAACTTGGCAGAGTATATTAAAACCGTCTAGTTTAAATAAAGAATGTGGCTCAACGGTAATTTTTAAGTACAAGTCACCACCGCCAATACCTTGGTTTCGCAAACGGATAGTTTGACCTGTAACCATTCCGGCAGGCATAGTTACTTCTAGCGATCGCCCGTCTTCTAAGCGAATACGTTCGTTACCGCCTTGATAAGCTTTTTCTAAGGGTAAGGTTAATCTGGCTTCAATATCTCGGCGAGGAGTGCGTGGTGGGCTTTTCGGTACTGTATATTCAACTCGGCTTTTCGGGGAACGAAATGGATCACTTTTGGTGCTACTACCCCCATTTCTGCTATCTTTACGACCGCCGCCGACACCAACAACTTGATTAATAAAGCTCTCAAAGTCGGAAAATTGGCTGGGGTCTACTTCCTGAGTGTTATTGCGATTGGATGCACCAGCCCCAGACCAGCTTTTAGTCTTGGGTACCTTGTTACTAGTAAAACCTTTTTGTTTCCAGTAGCGGCTAAATTGGTCATACTGCGATCGCCTGGCGACATCAGACAGGACTTCGTAAGCTTCACCAATATCTTTAAACTTCTCTTCGGCTGCTTTATTTCCGGGATTAAGATCAGGGTGATATTGTCTGGCTAACCGCCGATAAACCTTTTTAATTTCCTCACCGGAAGCATCTTTCTGTACTCCTAGAATTTCGTAGTAATCGCGAAAATTCTGCAAATTTTGCATAGCTCGGTTATTTAACTTGAAATTTTAGATTGGGGAACTCGGGGGCCCTCTGGGGAGCAGGGGTAATGGGGATTGGGGATAACTAATGAGCAATATTACCCTGGGGGTAGCCTCAGGGCGAATGACTACAACCAATCATCGTCATCGTCATCCCAGTTATCTTGATAGCTGGGGCGAGAGGGTTTGCGAGAAGAACGGTTGTCGTAGGCTGGGGGACGATTGTCGTAGGCTGGAGGACGGTTGTCTCTACCATAGTTCTGATCGTAGTCTCTGCCGTAGTCTTTGCCGTAATAATCCCTGCCATAGGAATCACGTTCTCGATATGTATCACGGGAAAAATCCCGATCGCGTTCCTTGTCTCCACCTGTAAAAATGTCCCGAATTGTCCCAAACAAGTCTTCGTCTTCGTCCTCAGCGTAATATTCGCGGACTTCCCGGTTTAGTTCGTACAGTGCATCTTGTAAATCGGCGTATGCTTGATCTATGCCGCGATCGTCGTCTTCTTTGAGGCTGTCACGCAGTTCCCGGCAAATACTATCAATGCGCTGGCGGCGGTTGCGGGCAAACTGCATTCCAAATTCCAGTGCTACTTCTCTAAGTTGTCGTTCTGCTTGTAAAATCAAAGCTTCAGAACGAGTGCGTTTTTCTACTCTTTCTTTGCGTTCTCGGTCAACATCGGCGTATTTTTGAGCATCTTGAATCATCCGATTTACTTCTGATTCACTCAGGGTGGAAGCACCTTGAATTGTAATGCTTTGTTCTCTACCCGTGGTTCTATCCAGGGCTGTTACCTGCAAAATTCCGTTGGCATCAATATCAAACGATACCTGGACTTGGGGAATGCCTCGTGGTGCTGGGGGAATACCATAGAGCTTGAAACGCCCTAATGATTTATTATTTGCTGCCATTTCCCGTTCACCTTGGACTACGTGAATTTCCACAGTGTTTTGGTTATTTTCCGATGTGGAAAAAATGTCCGAACGACGCACTGGGATGGTAGTGTTGCGGGGAATGAGTTTTTTCATCACGCCACCGATGGTTTCTAACCCTAAAGATAGGGGTGTCACATCCAACAGCAGCACATCTTTGAGTTCACCTGCAAGAATACCTGCTTGAATGGCTGCACCCACAGCTACTACTTCATCAGGGTTGACGTTTTCGTTGGGTTCTATACCGATTAAGTCGCGCACTAACTGCTTAACTATGGGCATCCGTGTGGAACCACCAACTAGGACAACTTCTTCAATGTCCATTGCTGAAAGTCCAGCATCTTTAAGGGCGCGTTTGACTGGTGTGCGTATGCGTCCAATTAAATCAAGACACAAACCTTCAAACTGGGCACGAGTGAGGCGAGTTTCTAGGTGTTTGGGGCCGTCTTCAGTAGCGGTGATGAAGGGTAAATTAATATCAGTGACGCTAACTGCCGAAAGTTCTATTTTTGCTTTTTCCGCAGCTTCCATCAGACGTTGTAAAGCCTGGCGATCGCGTCTTAAGTCTACACCTTCAGTTTCCAGAAATTGCTCTGCTAACCAATCTACTATTTGTTTGTCAAAGTCATTACCGCCTAGTTGTGTATCTCCACTAGTAGCTTTAACTTCAAATATGCCATCGCCTACTTCTAAAATCGACACGTCAAAGGTGCCACCACCCAAGTCAAATACGAGGATAGTTTCGGTTGTCCCCCGATCTAATCCATAAGCCAAAGATGCGGCTGTAGGTTCATTAAGAATCCGCAACACTTCTAAACCAGCAATTCTGCCAGCATCGCGGGTGGCCTGTCGTTGAGAATCATTAAAATAAGCAGGAACTGTAATTACTACCCCTGTAACTGGTTCTCCTAGATATGTACTGGCATCATCAGCCAGTTTTTTCATCACCATCGCCGAAATTTCTTCTGGGGCGAAATTCTTTTTCAGTCGGGGACAGGGAATAGAAATATTACCTAATTCGTTTTTGCGGATAGTATAAGGTACACGCTTAGATTCCGGACTCAGTTCACTATACTGCCGCCCAATAAAGCGTTTAACTGCAAAAAATGTGTTTTGTGGGTTGAGAACGGTTTGCCGTCTTGCCATTTGGCCAACCACCTTTTCGCCCTCTTTGCTGAAACCGACAACGGAGGGGGTTGTTCGCATTCCTTCTGCATTGGCAATCACCACCGGCTTGCCACCCTCCATTACGGCGACTACTGAGTTGGTTGTACCCAAGTCGATGCCGACTACCTTGCCCATGCGTTACTCTTCTCCTAGCGTGTCTTGTACATTTAATTTGATTATGCCGGACTACCTCTAGCTGTTTGCTATCGGATGAAAACACCTCAATGGTATGATAATCATCATTAAGGTAAGAAGTAGAAAAGTTTAAGCTTGAGGAGCTAGTTGCAAGACTAGGATAACATTGACGATGCTGAGTATGTCCAAGCAGCCGCAAATCTTATCCCCTGAATACAGGGCTTTATCGTGGCTTCAAGTTGGGAAATCCACCCTCATAAAAGTTGCTTTTTCCTTTTTATCGATTCAAAAAGTTGATATGGCGACTATTTTAAACATTTGATTTTACAAGAGCGATTACAAAATCATCTGCGGGAGATAGCACGAGAACGAGATCCCTACTTAGCCACGGCGGGGCATTTTTTTGTCCAAGAATACATCCGCCAAGAGTTTTCTCAATGGGGAAGTGTGGATTTCCACACCTTTCAAGTAGGTAGCAAAACCTGTAAAAATCTTATTCTTGATTTACCGTGCCAAAGTGAATCAAAAAAGAATAATTTACCTCCTATTTTAATTGCGGCTCACTATGATGCTGTTCCCGGTACACCAGGGGCGGATGATAATGCTACAGGTGTGGCAGTATTGTTGGAATTAGCCAGAAAATTTGCTGCTGAACCAGGCAAATATCCTTTACGGATGGTTGCTTTTGATATGGAAGAATATGGCTTGCTAGGTAGTGCTGAATATGCAGCTTTATTGCATGAACAAAAGCAACCACTACGCTTGATGATGTCTTTGGAAATGTTAGGGTATCGTGATTTTACCCCTGGTTCGCAGCGCTATCCATCTCCTCTAGAACGCTTTTATCCGCCTCAGGGCGATTTTATTGCGTTAATTGGTAACTTACGCACCATCCGTGACTTAATTGGGATGAGTCGGAGTATTCGTCAGGCTGGTGTATCTAGCCAATGGTTACCTGCGCCAAATCGCGGTTTGATAGTTCCCCAAACCAGACAAAGTGATCATGCGCCGTTTTGGGATTTGGGTTATCCAGCAATGATGGTTACAGATACGGCGTTTTTAAGGAATCCTCATTATCATAAACCCAGTGATGCGATCGCTACTTTAGATTTAGATTTTCTCACAGGTGTTTGTGAAGGTTTAGAAGTTGCTATTCGGCGGCTGTAAAAATTCATTTATAATAATATTTAATTATTTAATTCAGCCGGAGGGTGTTCTCCCATCGCATATAATACACGACGCAAATTAACAACACCATTTCGATTTAGTTGCAGAGTTTCTACTGTAGTACGTCCTGTTGGAGTTAACCCAATCACAAGAGTAAAGTCTTCATTCCAAGCGAAATGCTCATGCCATTTTTGTTGACGTGGATTGTATAAAGATGCAATAGTCCCGCTTATATTATCTCTTCCTTCTGTTTTGTTATACTTGTGATTATTACAACCTTGGCAAGATAAAGCCAGGTTCTCTAACATAGTTGTCCCACCTCGGCTTCTAGGTAAAATATGTTCTATGGAAAAAGCTTGAATAGCAAATTTTATTTGACTTTTACAATACTCACAACATCCATTTGCTCTTTCGACAATAGCTTTTTTTTTGTTCGCTATTAACTCGATTATCAGACATATATTTGTGTGTTAATGCCTAAATCGTTTATCAATTCCGTGAGTGATTTTTCACGTAAACTAGCTAATTCTGCCAAATATTCAATACGTTGTGCTTGCAGTTTTTCTATTTGTTCAGTTAACCTCAACAATTCCTGATACTCGTCTGCATTGAGAGTTTCATTTTCTCTTTTTACAATTAATTCGTTATAGTAATTTTGAATATCTAAAGGAACACCTTGATTAATTTTTAATAATAATTCTGCCTCTGTTTTTTGCAAATTAGATGCTTTTCGTTGTGCCTGCAACATAATAACTTGAGAAACAAATTGCTCTAAATCTTCATGACTTAACTGTTCAACAGCTTTTATTAATTCTGCTGATGACAGTTGTACTTCTAGTTTTACTGTTGCCATTCTTCTTCACCAGTTAATTTATTGATATTCTATCAAGACAACTTTCTAAATGTGTATTTATGGGCAATTCTTATTAGTTAACTGCAAGCAGATCGCACTCTAATTACACTCTAATAAAAAGTGCGATCGCCTGTAAAACTATTGCACTGTATATGTGACAAAAATATCTTTCTTCATCTCTACTTCTGCGGGATTATCTGGATTGAAAGATGGGAAAGATAATAAACCCCCAAAAGAAGGTAAAGGTAATCCCGCTTTGGAACTACATGAGGGATATAGCAATGTGTAAAATGGTTCGGCGACAGAAGCATTACCAAGTTTTGCACCCATAGCTGTAGCTAAAGCCTGAGCGCGGCTTTGGGCGTCTTTCATGGCTGATTGATATGCTGCACTCTGCAAAGCCTGACAGTCGTTTACTGCATAATTTACACCGACATTATTAATAGTTAGATTATCAAGTTTACTAGTTGCTGCATTTGCTGTAGCAATTATTTCTTTGACTCTATCACTTGTTGGTTTTTCTAACCTCACTAATATTTTGGCTTGATTTTCACTGGGTTGTATTTTAATGTTGTTAACTCTAATACCTTTAGCCACTAAGCTATCTACTATAGGCTTAAGAGTTGCTTGATTTAGATCTATTTGGCTAGCCAAAGATAATTTACGTGAAACTGGTGCTGCTGGTTTTTGCTGATTTAAAAGCACACTTGTTGAAGATGAGCGCAGGCTGATTGGTAGAGATGATGGTTGCGATTCAAACTCATCATGATTACTGTCATTACTGATGACCAATTCAATATCCGCCGTATCGGCTGGCACTTTGACTATACCCTGACCAATAACCATCAAGGAATTGCGATCGCTTGCTGGTGGATAAAACAATTGAGCATTGGCAAGTCTAGGTGTTAAGGCATCTGTACTCATAGCCAAGGTAGCACTCATCAGTATGAAAGCAGTAATTTTTTTCATGGCGTGGATATTTCTTTCAAGGGATTACTTGTCAAAGTTTACACGCCAAAATTAAAATTAGGCACTAGTACCGCTGTGTGGACGTCAAAAGTCAAATGCTAAAGAATTTATGTACAAATTCTACTACAGCTTGTCGCGGGAAAAATCTGGGTATATTCACTTGTATTTTGTGGCTGATAGTACCAGGAACTACATTACATTTATTCTTTTCTAATGCTTGGAGTGCTGTACGTACTACTTCTTCTGGAGAGGTGTAATTTTTACCTAAAGAATTCATCAGAACATTGGGGAATTGTGCTTCTTGGAAAAATTGTGTTTCTGTTGGCCCAGGACAAACGGCTAAGATACGCACACCATGTTGTTGATTCTCTGACCATAGTGCTTCACTAAAACTTAAGACAAAAGCTTTACTGGCAGCATAAACTGAAAAGTAAGGAATGGGTTGAAACGCCGCAGTTGAAGCTAAATTGATGATTCCTCCAGCTTTTCGCTGTCGCATTCCTGGCAGAAATTTTTGTGTGAGATCAACTAATGCCAAAATATTTAGTTGTATCATTTTAACTTGCCGTTCGTCGTCTTGTTCAGCAAAATCGCCATAATCGCCAAAACCAGCATTATTAATTAACAAGTCAACGGTTATTTTTTTGTTGCTGACGGCATCGTATACTACTTGTGCCGCTTGTGGTGCTGTTAAGTCTTGGACTATGTAGTCTACTTGAATTTTGTATTTTTCTTGCAGCGTAGACTTGAGATGTTCTAGTTTATCTGCTGAACGAGCTACTAAAACTAAATTGTGATGACGAGAGGCTAATTCTTGGGCAAAAGCAGCACCAATTCCTGCTGATGCGCCTGTGATCAGAGTAGTTGTCATAATTGTGACTTATTTTAAGAGTTTTAACGAAAATACTTCTTAGCAGCTACCTTAGGCACCCCATTGTAATGCTTGACTAATTTTTTCGGCTAGTTTCAAAGGGCGAAAAGGTTTAGCGATCGCCTGTTTATCTTTACCCAAATTTAGTTCAACTACTGTATAGCCAATTACTTCTTCTAGAGAATAATCACTCATTGCTGGCATATTCACATCCAGCAAAATCAGGTTAGGTGGTGCAGATATAGCATCTCGTAAACATTCCTGGTTCTCTGCTATTTTTTTCGCCAAAAACTGTATTATTCTGAAATATTTGTGCAAAACTTTCTCTGAAACGGCAGCGATGACTATCCGCCATGCGACTGAAACTGACTTACCTGCTATCGTAGCAATTTATAATGCGGCAATTCCCCACCGCACAGCAACCGCTGATTTAGAACCAGTGTCTGTGCAAAGTCGCTTTGCTTGGTTTCAAGGGCGATCGCCTTCTCATCGACCATTGTGGGTGGTAGAAGTAGAAGGTATAGTTGTCGGATGGCTGAGTTTTCAATCTTTTTATGGGCGGCCAGCTTATAATTCCACTGCCGAAATTAGTATTTATATTGCCCCTGCTGTTCATCGATGTGGATTAGGAGGACAACTGTTAGCCAAAGCCATCCAAGAAAGTCCTAATTTGGGTTTAAAAACGCTTTTGGGCTTTATTTTTGCCCACAATCAACCCAGTTTACGGCTATTTGAATCATTCGGGTTTCAACAATGGGGATATTTGCCACAAGTTGCAGAACTTGATGGTACAGAACGGGACTTGATTATTATGGGGCTGCGAATTTAAGACAACAGTTTCCGAGTCTAGCGTTTTAAGATTTTTTGTTTCGCTAACGTCCGGCGCTGATGTCCATTCTCGGATTTGTTTTGTCGCAACGGTACTACTTCAGCTTCACTACTCTCACGGGCTACCCGAATTAGTAATCCAATGGAAACTAAGCTGGAAATAATGGAATTACCGCCATAGCTAAACATGGGTAGCGGTAAACCTGTAGTTGGTAAGGCACCTGTCGCTACAGCAATATGTAACAATGATTGCCCAATGATCACAATGATTACACCACTGGCTATGAGGCGATTTACTGGATTTTTCGCCTTTAATGCCACAACTAATCCTAAAGCGGCAAATAAAGTTAAAAGTATCAAAAGTACTATACTGCCAACAAAGCCAAATTCTTCGGCAAACACTGCAAAGATAAAATCGGTGTCCTGAATTGGCAAATAAAACAGCTTTTGTTGGGAAAGTCCAAATCCAGCCCCCCAAGGGCCACCAGAACCTACAGCTAACAAACTTTGTACTAATTGGTAACCATCACCTGTAGGATCAGCCCAAGGATTGAGGAACGACATCACCCGCTTTCGCTGATACTCTTTGATACTAATACTGAGTACGGCTAGGAGTAGACCACCAATTGCTGTTCCTCCCAAATACTTGTAAGGTAAGCCAGCCGCTAAAGCAATTAACCACATAGTCATCCCGCAGAGTGCGGCTGTACTTAAGTTAGGCTGGGCGAGAATTCCTAAAAGTACTAAACCAAAAATACCTAACCAAGTTAAACGCACTGGCCAAGTCAAACGTTCCCACTGTCCAAACAGTCGGGCGCTTTGCAGCACCAAAAAGGGTTTAATTAATTCTGAAGGTTGGAGGGGAATGGGCCCAATGGCTATCCAACGTGCTGCATCGAAAGCCTTTCTCCCTACTCCGGGAATCAAGGTGGCAAAAATTAACGCCAGAAATACTGCTAAAAACCAATGAGACATCCCCAGAATTTTCCTCAGGGGTTGATTCACAATTATGTTGAATCCAATTAAGGCCACTAAAGCCCAAATGACTTGACGCTTAAAGTAATATAGTCCATCTCCTTGACGCGCATCGGCAACGGCATAAGATGCTGAAAATAGCATGATTAGTCCTACAGACAGCCAAATCAATGTTAACCAACGCAGTAATCGGGCTTCTAAGGCCCAAGTGGCGACGGAATTATCAAAAATGGGAATCAGATGGCGTAGATTCACGATTCAATACAGGTAAAAATTTAGTAATTAGAAGATAAAATTCATAACTTACAACTTATAACTCATAATCTGATGCATTGCTTCCACGGCACCGTTAACATAAGTTGAGGCTACGGGAGTTTTTTGTGTTGGTACTTGATCGAGAAGTATGCTCACAGTGGCAACAGCTTCTGGAATATTCTTGACCCAATAACCCTTGCTGGCTCGTTTTTCTTGGCGATCGTACAGTCGATGAAAAGCTAATGCTACTAAAGGTACACCCACAGCGGCACATTCGTAAACTGTGTTATATCCAGCCCCACCTATAACTACGTCGGCTGCGGCTAGGCATTCAATACCTGGATGGTGAGACATCCATAAAGCTTGTGGAACATCTACCGGACAGTCAGGGGCTAAAATTCTCACGGCGCATTCGGGAAATTTTTGATGTAGTTCCAGGGCTATTTGCGTAAAAATACTTGACTCTGATGCTTGCCCGGCTGCACACACAAGGATGGTTTTTACGGACTTATCTACTCTGAGGATATGCGATCGCGTGGCATTTTTCTCTGGTAATTCCTCAGCATTACGAATCAACCAAGGTGCTGTGTGGTGGACACCAGGCAAGTCACACAACCCTAAATCTGTACCTTCTCCTGGTACAATCACAGCATCAAAATTTTTCTTGACAAAAGACTGTAAACCCTTGGCAGTAATATATTGTGGGTTAATATCCCGATGAATTAAAATCCGGGGGATAGGATACAACTGCGGTAATATATCTGCCAATTCACCCCCCAAGCCTCTGGGAAAGGTATCAATAATTAAGCCATCGTAGCGAGTATTGAGTAAAATTTCTCGTACTTGTAAACAAGTGGCAGAAAAACCCGTATAATCGGGAATCCAATGCACTACACAACCCTGACTATCCATGTGCTGGGCATAAGGACTATTGGTAATAATTCTGATTTTTCTGTGGTGTGCGGCAATTCTTCCTAGAGACAAAGCACGAGTTAAATGTCCCCATCCCCCACCTAAAGCATAAATTAACCAAGTTTTTTGCAAAATCCAAATAATCTATATAACTGTTCAACTTGCTCCCATATCATATTCAAAATCCGTATCATTTTCATGTTCTAAACTGACAGCATCTGCTTCTGTAAAATTGACATTACCTGTATAGGAGTCATAAACATAATAATCTCTATCTTCGTAATAGTTATGACCCCAGTCACCAGAGCGATAATTGCCATAGTTGCTGTAAAAAGCATAGTCTTCTTCGTATGATTCGTTACAGTGAGGACAGCCGATTTTATCAGTGCGATCGCAGCGTCGTTTAAATAGAAATCCTACCAGGCGATCGCAGACATTTGATCCTGCTGATGCGGCTAACTTGACTTCTATTTCACAGTTACCAATTTGCAGGCGATCGCCATTTTTCAATTTACCATTATTCACGAACAAACCATTAACTTTTAGTCCAAAATTTGTATTTTGAGCAATAATCATTAATTCTTGATTGTGCCCATCAATCAAAGCATGATAATCTGCAACTAAATCATCATTAATTACCACCCTAGAAACTCGTTTACCATTAATTTCGTGTGGCATTTGCTGAAAATTGCGCCCAATCACCACTGGTGTTTCTAATAATGGTTCTCGGTGTTCTGCGGTATTTGGATCTATCCAAGTAAGTTGAATTTGCAAGTTTTATTGTCCCCCTGTTAAATTTACAGCATAAGCTAAAGCTGCTTGTTGTTCATGCGTGAGAATGTCTAATCCAAAGCAAGCGAATGCAATGGGTGCTATTTGCGATTTGGTAGAAAATACTGTATTTGCAGAGGCATTTCTTAAAGAAGTTTTACCATCTTTAATCCTAATTTGATACACTAAATTTTGCTGTGGTGTATTAATTTCCCACCTATCATTTTGCGTTTTAATCTGATAAATTTCTTTTTTAGCCGTATCTTCTAAACTATAGTTTAGATCATTGTGCCGCTTGAGGATATACAACGATTGAGTTTGTTCAGGGTTTTTTATTGTCCACTGACCCCTTTCTCTAATTACGTAACCTAAAACTTTATCTGAAGCATTTTTAATTTTTAGTTTCCCTAGTTCTTCTGCTCTCATGTTGGCTAATTCTTGATCATTACCATCTACTAATTTAGCTCCATTTGCTTGCTGCTTTAAGGAAAATAAATCTGCTCCAAACTCAGTCTTAAATTTAATTTTTTCTGTAGAGTTAGTAACCGCAACTGCCCTAGTTGTGGTTTCTGATATGTTTTTTTGTGGTAACTCATTTACTGCCTGGTTATTACATCCTAAAATTGATGTTATCAAAAAAGCCAAAATCAGAAAAATAATTTTCATACTTTCTCCTTAGAAAGCATCTTTGCTAAATTGAGGATTTGATATAAACTCAAAAACATAGCTACAATTGTTTGATATATATCTTCTTGAATTTTTGATCGATTTGGCGGGATTCTCACCATAAGATGCATAGCTTTATCTGTAATTTTTAAATTTCTGATAACAGCTACTTGAGGTAGCTTGATGGCATCTCTAATTTCATTTTTTAAAATTTTTACTGCTCCATAACGGCGTTGAGGATAAGTTAGGCTTAAGTTGATATCTAATCCTACTGATTTAACTTTCGATTTATACTTACTCTTGCCACTCCTACCACGTTTCCAGCCATATTGTTTTTTGGTTAGCCCCATAGTAGTTAATTTAAAGCGAGTTTTATCTAAAAATATTCCTTGAATATTTAACCACTGATTTTGATAAATATCTATTTTCCATCCTGTGCGATGGGGATGTGCTATTGTATTTATTTTATTTTCGTTGATTTCATCGTTCTGAAAAGATAACTTTAGATAAACGTCAGATATTTCATCTAAATCTCGAACTAGCATATCTAAGATTTGCTTAGTGACGTTATAGCGATAATTAAGAATATTGAGTTTACCAAACTTAGACATCATTACTAAGGAATAAACCCAGGCAATACCTAAACCTATACAGCCCAATTTTAGCAACAACGATAATATGCTTAAGCTAGATACAATCAAACTCACTACACCTAATACGGCTGCTCCTACAAAATAGTAAATAGCTTTTTTAGCGTGTTTATTTTTTCTGAGTTCTGCTAACTGAGAAAGTGCTTCTAAATCATTTAAATCAGTTGAAATAATAGTTAATGGCGCCTTGACATCATACGTTAAATTCTGACGAAATTGCTGTAATTCAATGGGCATAATAGACTAACTCCATTAATTTAAATTGATTTCAAATATCTTGTTTTATTGTGCAAATGGATAGAGTTTTATTAATTTTATTTAAATTATTTTGCAATTGATTTTTGTCGAAATATATTAGATAAAACTCATATAAATAGCCGCCAGTATAACAAAGGGAAAACTAAGTGTCAACGAAGTATACAAAGTTTTATGAATAAACCGCAGATAGCTTATATTTGTTTCGATATTGTTCCTGCACCAAAAGGGGCAGCGATTCATATTATGGCGTTCTCGATGGCCTTAGTTGGAGATTTTGATCATATTCAGTTGGTGACAGTTTCACCTACAGTGGTTAAGATAGATGTCAACGAAATGTATCCACATATAAGGCAAACAATGTTGCCAGCTTTAGGCAAAAACTTGATTGCCAGAGTTTTGTATTTTCAAAATTCATTAAGGGTATGGTTGCAAGATCAGAGATTTTCCGTAGTTCATATTCGTTCAATTTATGAAGGTTTGATCATCGCCCGTAATAAACAGAAATATTGCGATCGCCTGATATTTGAAGTCAACGGTTTACCGTCTATTGAACTAAAATATCGCTATCCTGGGGTTGCTGATGATCCGGTATTACTGCACAAATTACATACCCAAGAACAAATTTGTTTAACAGCAGCCGACTTAATTGTGACACCAAGTAGTGTGACATCGGCATATTTGCAAAGTCGGGGTGTAGCAGCCCAGAAAATTCGGGTGATTCCCAACGGTGTGGATTTAAATGTATTTACTTATAAACACGCAAACACATTACCTATACTGAACGATGGCGCACTAAATGCCTTACAAATGATCTATTTTGGCACACTTTCACCGTGGCAAGGTGTCAACTTAGCAATTGAAGCCTTAGAACTAGTAAATAAAGATTTTCCTGCCTATTTAACAGTAATAGGACAAGCTAGAGATTATCAAATCAAAAAGTTAAAGCAACTGGCGTTAAAGTTGGGAGTTACAGACAAACTAACTATTTTAGAACCAACATCACAAACACAGTTAGTCGAATATATCCATGCTGCTGATATGATTTTGGCACCATTAATGCCTAGCGATCGCAACTTAGTCCAAGGTTGCTGTCCCCTAAAGATTTTAGAAGGTATGGCAACGGGAGTTCCTGTAATTGCTAGTGATTTACCAGTGGTACGGGAACTTGGAGAAGACAAAGTACATTTTTTGTTAGTCAAATCTGGTTCAGCCAAAGCCATTAAAGATGCGGTGTTGCAATTGCAAAACCAGAAAGAATTAGCCACCCAACTAGCAATCAACGCTCGTCAGCACATTGAGAAATATTACACTTGGCAACGTGCAGGTGAAGCTTTAACCGCTGCTTATGGAGAGTTGGGGATTAAACGATCTATCACAGTTTGAAGTCGCTGTTGCTCCTGGGCGATAGAATATTCATTGAGAATGCGATCGCCTGCTGCCTGAATCAGCATATTTTTTTGCGCTATTGGTATTGTCAGACATTCTAGCACCGCCTCACCCAATCTATGCAACTGCGAACGCGGTAGCAAAAAACCATTTTCACCGTGTAAAATCACCTCTGGAATCCCCCCCGCATCACTAGCAATACAGCAACAACCACAAGCCATCGCCTCTAACAGTGCATTTGGCATTCCTTCCCACAGTGAAGGCTGGAGATAAACATCACAAAGTCGTAAATATTCAGCAACTAACCGCGAATTTCCCAAATGTCCCGTAATCATGATTCTTTGGGCGTGTTCTGGCTGTTGAGTTTGATAAATTTGCAACACCGATTCCTGAGAAGCCCTGACCTCACCGATAATTAATAAACAAGCCGCACGCTGACTGCGAACTGTTGTCAAAGCATTTAAAAGAAACTGCTGTCCCTTCTTTTCTCGTAATTCGCCACAAAACCCCATGACAACTTCATCAGGCGCAATTCCTAACTTTTCCCTAGTGATTTCTGCTGGTGAATCAAAGTTCTGCAAACAGAATATATCTGTATCCACTGCATTTTTCAACACCAACACATCATCTCGTCCACTAAGTAACCGAATTTTGCGAGACATATCAGCACTGACAGCAGTAATGACACTGGCATGTTGTAACGTCCATTGTAGGCGAGAAAAATCACCTGGAGGAAACATTTCTTTGTCAATATCATTACCACGGGCGCTGACTGTACTCGGTATTTCTTGGAGTGCAGCAAACCAAGTAGCGAGAAAACCACAAGGAAAAAGATAATGTCCCCACAGAGCATCATAGTGACGAGTTTGATACAACCAATCTAGAAAATTTAGTGTGTGAGGCATTGTCATATCCCAATGACGGTATAAGCCTATACGATAGATCCGAGATTTAGCATCTAGAGTTTCCGGTGGTAAAACTTCACCCGGCTGTAAATAACGGCTCCAGGTAACAACATCAACTTCTATTCCCAATTGGCAGAGTGTCGTTACAAGACGTGTCGCACTAGTAGCTAAACCTCCCAACTCTGGCGCAAACCGTTCTGTAATTAATAAAAGACGTTTCATATTACGGTCAAATAGGTGATCAACAGTTTTAAATCAGTGACAACTAATTTGTCCATTTTGGCATGACCTTAATTTTTGTGTAATCTCACCAAGCCTTAATATAGTCAGCTATTTCATAATGAAAAACCAAATAAATCAGTTATAATCAAAGCCATAAATCTTAAAAACAGGAGTATAAACTGTGCCATTAATCAAAATACCAAAACATTATCTTGTATATCAAGATGAAGATTCGATTACAGTAGATGTACCAGAATCAATGCTGTTAAATTGGAAAAAAGACTATGACAAAATTTCTCAAGCTCAAGGAATCTTAAAGCATAAAAAAGAAGACATCCTGGCTCATTTAAATATTTTACGTCAGGAATGGGACGAATGAAATATCTTTATGATACAAATATTTTCATTTACTATCTTGCTGGTGAGCCAGTAATTAATTCATGGTTTGCAGAAAAATTCCTGAATTTACATGATGTTCTATTCTCACCAATTATTCGGATTGAATTACTGAGTTTTACTGGTTTATCAAAAGCAGAAGAACAAGTAATAGAAGATTTATTATCTCAGTTTAACTCAGTTGCATTATTACGAGAAATTGAAAATCAGACCATTCAATTAAAACGACATTATAAGATTAAACTCCCTGATGCAATTATTGCAGCTACTGCGATATATACAGAAGCATGTTTAGTAACAAGAAATGTTCATGACTTTCAAGGAATTGCTGAACTAAACATTGAAAACCCTTTTGTTCAATAGAGTAAAATGTGATTTCTAAAATAATTGTGGAAATTCTCAATGCATAATATCTATATCCAACTGGTGGATTTAGGCAAGTATCACCTGAGGAAATGACCACAACCTTATGAAGATTAAAATCAAAGGGAAAAATACCCATAAAAAAATCCCCGATTTGTTGAATATGTCGGGGATATGAGTTTTTTCTATTTACTGCCACCTATCTACCTTAAATAGGAAGAAACACAGGTGGGGGTTGTTTTAGTTTGCAATTCTTCAATGGTTAATCCATGAATGGGTGCCGGGTCATTTAATCGGCGATTCCGGTTAACATTGGGTGCTTCCACAGTTAAATAAAGGATACCCTTATAAATTAATTCCCGCAGCCATTCTTGGTTAGTTGCGGTGACGTAAGATGCCCACGTAGGTTGGCATTGATTGACATCTTGCAACAAGCGATACATTTGTTCACTAATGGGATAAGTGGTGAAATAAGGATTATTGGGAGCAAATAACTCAATTTGGCGTTCTCCAGTTCGGGGACTCGTCTCTAATCGGAATCGCAAATCTGGAGACAGTGCCAAAAAGTAATCTTGGATTGGCGTTGCTTCTAATAACTGCCGTTGCTGGAAATATTCTTGTACTTGCTGGTGAATTGGCTGATGGGGATTGTGGATTGTGCGGCTGTAATATGAGCTTGTAGTATCCCGACAAATGAGAATATAACCAAAGTTGACAGCCCTTAAACCAGTGGTATGGAAATTTTGTAGCCATTGGTCTAACTCAGTGTTGTATTCATCCCAAGTCTGATTAAAAGCTGTATGACAGTGAGGCACTGAGAACAGAATATCATTGCGATCGGCAGTTCCCAACACTAATTTGTGGGCGGCTCCACCTTGCCACCAATGTTCTAATTTAGACTCATACTCTTGAATATTCACTAAATCTGTGACAATAAACAGTCTGCCATTAGGTGTCAGGTATTTAGAACTTTCAGAAATAATGCGGGCCAAAATATCTTCACCAGTTAAGCCGCCATCCCGGAAGCGACATTGCTGACTGGGGCTAGGAACAAATGGGGGATTGGCCAAAATAGTATCGAACTGGCCAGAAGTTGCTTCGTATAAATTGCCTAAACAGAAGTGAGTGTTACATATGCCATTGAATTGAGCATTAAACCGGGCAAAGCGAATTGCTCGTGGGTTAATATCAATGCCTACCACTTCTTGAGCATAACGACTGGCTACTAAGCTTTGAATGCCACTACCACAGCAAAGATCTAAAACTCTTTGGGCTGGATATTGGGGAGCAGTGTAAACTAATCCCATGCTGTCCATACCTACGTACATCACAGCATCTTCGTGAATCTCATCTTCTGCCAAGATCATGTAGCGATGATCAGTAACTAAATATAGTCCGGCAACACTAAATAAATCAACTCTTGATACCCAGTTTTCACCTCGTCGAATTAACAAACCCAAACTACATAAAGTTGAGAATAACTCATTACCAAAAATTTCTTGTAATTTGCTTTTGGTTAATGCACCCCGCAGTAAGAATAATCGAATCAAGTCTCCTAATACAGATTGCGGTAGTTTGTGGCGATCATAATAGTGCAGGTATGTCGGCTCAATATTTTGCTGTGAGGTAACACCTAGTAACTGGCAAATATTAGCTTCGTTATAACCTGCTTGGTGTAGACATTCATACAAATGGCACAGAATATGTCGGGCAGAAAAATTTTCATCTTCAAAAGGTGCCAAGGTGCGCTCTGAGGCCAAAGGTAAAATTGAATCTGTAGTCAAAAATTGAACGTAGGGAGATGCAGGTTCTAATCTGTATTTACGCAGTTGTTGATTTGCCCATTCAATTTGTTGTGTAAATTCCCGTTGAGTCAGACGCAGATCAATTCGCATTTGTTCTAAGCTATTCATGGGTGCATTCAGCACAGCTAGCAACAACTGAACTTCTGCAAAAGTGTAGCTTGAGGGGGGTACTTGTTGTTTGAGATCGACCAGAGTCGATTTGTTTAACGGGTCAAGTAGTAGAATGACATCACTAGAAAGCTTTGTCTGCAATGAACCAATGAACGGGTTTTCTGGAAACAGTTCGCTGGTTTCTTTATATTGAGCGCCCTGGGCAGAAAGTACCTGCAACTCTTCTGGAGTCCAAGGACAACCCACCGTCTGACCAAAGAATAAGGCCTGGTCTAGTTTTGCCATTAAATCAGTAACATCAGGTGCATGGGGGGGTAGTCCATGAGGTAGTATAACTTCACCAACCTTTGTCAGATGCTCTTCATAACTACGCACAGGTACATGTCGTTTAGAAATCCAAAAGTTTTCTATGGCTAAATAATCAATATCTGTACCCAGAAAGGTGGCGATCGCCTCTAATGTTGTTTCGATAATTGGCTGACCTGCTACATTAAAACTGGTGTTGAGTAACACAGGCGGCCCCTGGCGTTCTTCTACCAATTTGTAGCAAAGTCGATAAAAGTAAGGATTTTCTGATTCTGTAACTGTTTGCACCCGTCCTGTACCATCTACATGGGTAATGGCTGGTAATTTCTCTTGAGATTCTGGCTTCAATGGGGGTACGAGTAACATAAACGGGGCGGCAACTTGCTGCTCAAACACCTGAGAAACTGCTTCTACAGGAATCACCGGTGCGAAGGGACGAAATGCTTCGCGGAACTTGACCCGCATATTTAAAATGTCTTTCATTCTTTTAAAGGTAGGGTCAGCCATAATTGACCGATGTCCCAAAGCTCGTGGCCCATACTCGGCACCACCTTCAAAGCGAGCCACAATACTGCCTTGTGCTAGGGCTTTAGCACTACGAGCAATCATCTCATCTGTAGTTAACTCCTCCACCTGAATAGAATCTTGGAAGTGTTGAATTGCCTGAGTAATTTGCTCACGGTTATACTGACGACCAAGGGTAGCCCGTGTTAGAGATACGCGCTTTTGTCCCGCGCCGACAGTGTGGTATGCCCATAAAGCACAACCGGCAGCAATGCCACTATCTCCGGCTGCGGGGAAAATAAAAATATCATCCAGTTGTAATTGGCGTAAAAGTTGGTAGTTAGCTACAGAGTTCAAGCCTACGCCACCTGCAATACATAGCTTTCGCAGTCCGGTACGTTTGATAGCCAAACCGACAATATGCAATAGTGCTTGTTCTAATTCTTTTTGCACCTTATAGGCGAGGTCAACCAAATAAGGACGTAGGTAAGGTTTGCCTTCTCCATTGTCATAACGCTTTTCTAGTGCCGCGACTTCCAAAAAGATATCGTAAGCAGAAATTTTCAGGCTATAAGAATCTTTTACAGTCCGAATCCAAGAATGCCAATTGATTTGGTCGCCGCCGTAGGGAGCTAAACCCATGAGTTTGCCAGCTTCGGCGTGCTGAATTTTATCGCCAACTTTGGTCACAAACCCAGCTTTGCGAGTGATGTACTCATAAACAAAGCCGAGGGTGGAAAGTTGAGCTAAATGAGCTGCAACCATTTCGTTATGCAGCGTTGTAATTGTCTGTCCCCTGCCTTCATAGAGGGTATAAGATTCGGTGCAATGGGCGGGAGTGGTGCTACCTGTAGCATCTACAGCCAAGATCAATGCTTCATCAAATCCTGAAGGCCAGTAGGCAGAATAGGCGTGAGCTAAATGATGGCTAGGAATTCGCATCACTTTATCCGTAATTTCCGCAGGTAATACCCGACGCAGAATATCAGGGGCACAATCATAGCCAGGCATATTAGCCGTGATTGTCGCCAAATCGCTCATAGTGATGTGACAAGCATCCAAACAATAACGCATGGCTTCTGCGGGAATCTGCATTTGGGCTGCTACACCAGGAGCATGAAGCATATAACCAGGACTATATTTGTGGCGGTCTAAACGTTCTTGCTCAATAGCCACCGCAATTTTCCCATCCTGAGCGATGGCCACTGAGCGCTCATGCCCTAAATTAATTCCCATATGGTACTGTGACATTGTTTTATCTTTTCACTCAATAAGTGTTAATAAACAGAAGCTTTCTGCCAAATCATGACCGAACAAAAATTCTCTTGAACTGCCGTTATGAGTCAAGTGAGCGGCGACAATGTACCCATGTAGTCTAAAAATCTAGTTTGAATGTGAAAGCGAGATTGGCAACTTAATTAAAAACTCTGTTCCTTTGCCTAACTCTGAAGAACATTCCAACATGCCACCGTGCTTTTCGACAATTATTTGGTAGCTGATGGAAAGACCTAAGCCTGTCCCTTGACCCACAGGTTTTGTCGTGAAAAAGGGATCAAATATGCGCTTTTTAATCAATTCAGTCATACCAGTACCATTATCAATTATCCGAATTGCCACATAATCATCACAAATAACTTCGGTGTGAATTCTAATGGTGGGGATGAAAGAAGATAGTTCTGTTTCTTCCTCCGGTATTAACTGAAGCTGAGTTTCCTCATTGATTACTTCAGACTTACAGCGAGATACTACCGCATCAATGGCATTACTCAGCAAGTTCATAAACACTTGATTTAGTTGTCCTGCATAACACTCCACCTGTGGCAATTCGCCGTAATCTTTAATTACTTGAATAAAGTGGCGATCGTTAATTACCTTAAGACGACTATGTAAAATCATTAAAGTACTATTAATTCCTTCATGGATATCCACAGGTTTAATTTCTGCTTCATCCAAACGAGAAAAATTTCGTAAAGAAAGTACAATTTCGCAAATTCGATCTGCTCCCATTTGCATAGAAGTCATGAGTTTAGGTAAGTCTTCAAGTAGGAAAATGAGGTCTATTTTTTTGATTTGTTTTTGAATATCCTCTGCTGGCACAGAATAGTTTTGATGATAGAGATTCACTAAATTCAATAAGTCTTTAATATAATCATTCGCATGAATTATATTGCCATAAATAAAGTTGATTGGGTTATTAATTTCATGAGCTATTCCCGCAACCAACTGCCCTAAACTCGACATTTTTTCTGCTTGAATCAGTTTAGTTTGGGTTTGTTTAAGTTCCTTTAAAGTCGCTTCTAGCTGCTGTTTTTGCTCCTTCAGTTGCTCTCTTGACTGTAACAGAGTCGCTTCTGTCTGCTTGCGTTCTAGGTTCTCAACCCGCAATTGTTTAATTCGCATTTGTAGTGCTTCATTTGCTTCCTTCAAAGCAGCCTGCGCTCGTTTACGATCAGTAATATTCGTTAAAGAGCCACATATTTCTCCCTGATCTTCAGAACGGGCTGATAACTCTAACCAGACAATCTCTGAATTTTTATGATGAAAACGTAATTCTCTACCTGCCAAATCCTGGTTATCATACATTTGATTCAAAAAATTCAACCAAACTTCTCGATCTTCGGCATGGAGATAATCATCGATGGGGCGATTTAAACATTCCTCAGCACTATAACCCAAAGTCATTGTCCAAGCTTTGTTCAAAAGTGTAATATTACCTGCTTGATCACATTTAAATACAATCTCACGTAGATTTTCAACTAACTCTCGATAACGCCGTTCTGATTCTGATATTTTTTCAATTAAACGATATTGAATCTGCGTATGCAGCTCGTTATCAGCTAACAAATCTGGCTTCATAAACTTTTATATTGGTAGAAGTGACAGGAATTATAAAAAAAGTATTTCTATCATTCCCAAAACCCTATGAGAGAAGCAAAACTACTTGTAGCAATTTATAGGAAAAGAATTAACTATTCCCTATCTCTACGAGTAAAATTGCTATTTACAGAAATTTCTGGTTTAGATGGCAACAGTTAACTGTAGATGACTGAGTAGTTCTTTGTGGGTTATTACTTCTGCATACAGCGGAAAAATATTACTACAATAAAACTCTTGCTCAAATACGGTACGGGCTGAAGTGCAGTCTGACAAAATTGTCACATGATAGCCTTTTTCGTGAGCAGATCTACCAGTAGAATCAATACATATTGATGTTACAGCACCTGCTAGAACAACCTCTGTGATTCCTCTCTCTTTAAGAATTTCACCAAGATTGGTATTGATGAAAGCGTTAAATCCGCGTTTACCAGGTACTTCTAGTATTCTTTTTTGAAAAGGTATTAACTCTTTAATTGTTTCTGATCCAAGAGTTCCCATTTGAAAGGCATTGACTTCTTTAATTGTTTTCAGAATACCAATTGGCTCAATTAATTCTTCATAGTTAGGGGTAAAGAATATGGGAGTCGTGACTATTAGTGCAGATGTGGAAAACAGACACTCCAGAAGATGAACTGTATTTGATATGACATTTGTGACTTTCGATGATTCCTCTACCACTCGATATAAAATGCCATCAGGTGAAAAATAATCATTTTGATATCCAATAAGAATCAAAGCTATTTTTTCAGATTCCATAGTTTGTTTATTAGGTTACGCAATATTATTGAAGTTTTTAGTCAAATTTAATTTTGATGAAATTGGTAGAAGAAGAAAGCACGTATTCTGAAAATATTGATATTTATATTGTAGTATTTACTCGCTTAAGCGCTAATGTGATTTGTACTGATTTTTATCTAATTTCTATCTTTTTGGCTCAGAGGTAGGGTTTGAAAATAAATAAATAACCTACACTCAATTAACTTTTTGATTTCTTTAGATAAAGCAGTTTAATTATGAAAGATCTTTATGAAATTTCAGATATAACAGGAATTACGCAAAATCCCGCCATTTTTTTGCGATCGCAGCAACGCAATGAGCGCAAATATACCCCTAAGTCTGAGAAATCAGGGGTTACAGCTTGTTCGTTCCTAATACTCTATAATCCCTAGCAGATTTAGCACTTACAAAGTGGCTGGCAAGGATTTAATTATAAATTAGAAAATACGCCCTAACTTGGATTAGCAATATTAATAGATTGCAACATTTTTTCGCGCTTTTTACGGGCAATTTCTTGTAAATCAACCGTTCTATCAGTCTCATCTACAATTTCACCAGTAATCACTTCCAGTACATCTTCCAAAGTGACTACACCAGCAACATCACCGTATTCGTCAACTACAACTGCTAAATGTTCACGCGCTTCTATAAAGTTTTTTAATAGTTTATCTGCCCGAATTATTTCTGGAACAAAGTGAACTTTACGAGCTAAATTTGCGATTTTTTCATCGTTATTACCTTCTACCATCGCTGTGAGTAAATTTTGCTTTAAGGCAAAGCCAATAACTTGATCTATAGATTCATCGACAACAATAATTCGGGTATGTTGGGAGGCAATAATATCTTTTTTTGCTTCTGTGAGGGTCAGATTACCGCGTATATATGTCAGCATAATTCGGGGTGTCATCAAGTCGGCGGCGGTGACATCATTTAACCTAAACACCCGTTGAATCATTTCTGCTTCATCACTTTCAATAATTCCCTCTTGTTGGCCAATATTTGCTAGTAGTTTAATTTCAGCTTCATTGGTTGTTGGTCGTTTTTTGACTTTAAAAAACCTTGCCGTCAAATTTTCAATTATCCACACTAAAGGTGTAAAGATAATCGAAAGTCCGGTGACAGGTAAAGCCGCCAGTAAAGCAATTGATTCCGAATAGCGTTCTCCAATTGTCTTGGGAATGATTTCTGCAAAAATGATAATTAAAAAGGTGAATACCCCCGAAAATATACCCAGCCAGGTATCGCCTAAAATTTGAGTGGCAATGCTACCTGTAAGAATACTACCGACTATATTGAAAATATTATTAAGTATGACGATAGTGGCAATTGGGCGATTCATATTTTCTCGAATTGCCAAAAGCGCCACAGCCGAAGGATTGTTTGATTGTGCTAATTGTCGGACTTTCAGGGGAGACACAGAGAACAGCGCCGTCTCTATGCCCGAACAAAGCGCTGAACCGATAATCACAACAAGTACGACGATGATAAGCTGGAGCATACAGGTTCCCAATTATGGGAATGGTAAAGTTGGGGCTAGCGATCGCTCATTGATGCGCTATCTTGCCAATTTAAGTTATGGTTTTTCTATTCTACCCGGAATATCGGGAAAACTACCTCCAACTCAAAACCACTAATTTAAACCAAATATTTCTTTAAACGTTCTGCGAGAACTTGCACATGAGGTTCCAGCACAAATGAGTAGTGATGTCCAGGTACTTTACAAATCTCTATTTCATCTGCTGCTAGTACTGAAAACAACTCAACCCAAACTAAAGTCGGGTCGGGAGCCATAACGTGTTTTTCACTGGCTCTAAATACAGTGACTTTCCCTGGATAGGGACGACGTTGGTAGGCATAGGTAGCTTTTAATGTGCCTACAAGTACTTCTAAAATCCGGCGATTATTTTGCCGCTGAACGGTTGGCGGGAATATTTGGGCTTTTTTGGCTTTGTCGATAATATAGTCGATTTTTTCTTCTATATTCAGGTGGGCAATTTCTTCAGGCTCTACTAAATTATCTTGACCAAACATACCGCCAAAGACGCGAGATACAACACCTACTAAGTAGGAATTATCAATTTTTTTGGCTTTGTCTAGCAATATTGGGACATAAGAATCTAGCACTGCTAATAAAGAAACTTCTTGCCCCTGCTGGATTAATTGTTGCGCTACTTCATAAGCGACAACGCCCCCAAAAGACCAACCACCTATTTGATAAGGGCCTTCTGGTTGAACTTTTTGTATGGCTTTGACGTAAAGACTAGCCATATCTTCTATTGTGTCTAGGGGTGCTTTTGTTCCATTAAATCCTTGAGCTTGTAACCCATAGAATGGTTGCTCAGTACCCAGGTAACGAGCTAAATTAACATAGCATAAGACATGCCCTCCGGCTGGATGAACACAAAAGAAGGGACGTTTACTGCCTTGTGGTTGCAGAGGAATAATTGGAGAATCAAAATCTACTTCGTCTGATGAATTGATAACTTCTGCTAATTTTTCAATTGTGCCATTGGCAAACAAGGTGGCTAAGGGTAAATTTCGACCAAATTGCTTTTCTATGGCATTCATTAAATGAATCGCTGATAAAGAATTACCACCAATTTCAAAGAAGTTATTGGTCACGCCTAGAGGCGATATATTTAAAATTTCTGACCAAATTGTTGCTAATTGTTGTTCTAAATCATTGCGGGGAGAAATTATAGTTTCCTTTCCCATCAAACTAGACAAATCAGGTTGAGGGAGAGAACGCCTATCTACTTTACCACTGGGGTTGAGAGGAAGTGATTCTAGAACCACAAAGGCTGAGGGAATCATGTAGTCGGGGAGGGTTTGCTTGAGAAAACTGCGTAACTCGTTGGGAGTGGGTTGCTGTTGTGGTGTGACAATATAGGCAATTAATCGTTGCTGATTTAAGTGGTCTGTTTGAGTAATCACAACTGCTTCGCGAATCTGTGGGTGTTGAGTTAACGAGTTTTCAATTTCGCCTAATTCAATCCGCAAGCCGCGAATCTTGACTTGATGGTCAATGCGTCCGATATACTCGATGTTGCCATCGGGTAAATAACGGGCTGAGTCTCCTGTTTTATATAGTTTTTCACCATCAATAAAAGGATGGGGAATAAATCTTTCTTGTGTTAACTCTGGACGGTTGAGATAACCTCTCGCAACTCCTACACCACCAATATAAAGTTCACCTGTTGTTCCTAGTGGGATTAATTGCAGATGGGAGTCGAGAATGTATAACTGGGTGTTGGCGATCGCTCTGCCTATGGGTACACTTTTTAAGATACTATCTCGCTGACACTGCCAATATGTGACATCAATGGCGGCTTCTGTGGGGCCGTAGAGGTTGTGGAGTTCACATTCCATCCGGGCAAAAAATCTGGTTTGTAGGTCAACTGGTAACGCTTCCCCGCTACAAAATACGCGTTGGAGAGATTGACAACTTTCTAAATTTTTGGCTTCGAGAAACACCTGCAACATGGAAGGGACAAAATGCAGCGTCGTGATTCCTTCATGAACAATAGTATTCACTAAATAAGCAGTATCTCGATGTCCTCCAGGTTGCGCCATCACTAAACGCGCCCCAGTCAATAGCGGCCAGAAAAACTCCCACACGGAAACATCAAAACTAAAAGGTGTTTTTTGCAGTATGCTATCTGTGGCATTCAGTTGGTAAGTTTCTTGCATCCACAGTAAGCGGTTACAAATTCCCCGATGGGTGTTCATTGCACCTTTGGGTTTACCAGTGGAACCGGAGGTGTAAATAACATAAGCTAAATTTGTCGGCTGGACGCTGGAATCAGGATTTTTATTGCTGCTGTGTGAGATAGTTTCCCAGTCAGTATCTAAACAAATTTTCTGGGTGTTTCCAGGTAAATCTTCCACCAAATGACTTTGGGTGAGTAGCACATTAGCTTGACAATCATCTATCATATATGCTGTGCGTTCCTGGGGATATTCCGGGTCAACAGGTACATAAGCACCGCCAGCCTTGAGGATTCCCAACAATCCCACAACCATTTCCAGGGAACGTTCCACACAAATCGCTACCAGTACATCTGGCTTAACACCTAAAGTTTGTAAGTAATGCGCTAACTGATTAGCGCGAGAATTAAGTTGTTCATAGGTTAAACTTTCTCCTGCAAACGTCACCGCAACAGCATTTGGTGTCAGTTCTACCTGTGTCTCAATTAACTGGTGCAAACATCGAGATAAATCATAGTCAGTTTGCGTATTATTCCATTCAATCAACTGTTGATGGCGTTCAGCGGCATTTAATAAAGGAAGTTGGGCAATACTGGATGAAGAATTATGAGCAATCGCCTCTAACAAATTTTCAAAATGCCCTACCATTCTCGTTATAGTGGCAGAATCTAACAAATCACAGTTATAGAGGAAGTTGCAAACCAGAGAATCTGACAGCGCCACCACTTCCAAAGTCAAGTCAAACTCTGTTCGCTGTTGGGTGAGATGAAAATACTCTAACTCCGAGTTTTCCACCCATAATTGTGAGAGAGTTGGTAAATCTTGAACATCCTCATAAGCAAAAGCCACCTGACAAATAGGAGGATGACTAAGTTTGAAATCTGGTTGTAGTTGTCTGACTAACACAGGAAACGGATAATCTTGATAATTAGCTGCTTCCGTACAAACTGCTTGTACCTGTTTGAGTAAATCCCGAAAACTCAAAGTATCAACAACAGCAGACCGAACAACCATCAAATTAGTCGCATTTCCCACCACAGATGGATTCTGCGAAGCCTTCATCCAACCCACCAGGATATCATCTTCACCCGTATAACGTCGCAGCAAAACTTGAAAAGCCGTCAAAAGCAAAACAGATAAACTGACATTTTCCGCCTGTGCTAAAGCTTGAAGTTGCTGATAAACTTCCCCCTCAATCTTAAATCTCTCCCCTACCCCCTGATAACTCCGCATCGCCGGACGAGACTGACTCATCGGTAAATCCAGAACAGGTAACACCCCAGATAATCTACCTCCCCAATAATCCTCCAGTTCCTTCAGCCGAGAACCCACCAACAAACCCACCTCTCGCAACACATAATCCTCATAACTCCTCACCTCTGCGTCTCTGCGCGCCATTTGCTTCTCTTCTCTACGAGAGGCTGCGCCAACGAGACGCTCCGCGAACAAGTCGGCGGAGCCGCCCAACGCACTGGCTCGACTTTGCGTGAGATTATTTCCCAACAACTCATCCACACAAACCAACAAAGAACACCAATCACAAGCAATATGATGCACACTCAACAGTAGAACATGGTCTGTAGGAGAACAACTAAATAGAGTAACTCTTGCTACCAAACCCGCCTCTAGGTTAAACGGTTGCTTCACAGATGCGAGTAAATTTTCCTGTAACTCACCATCATTCCACCCAGAAGCATCAACCTGTTCAATAGGCAACTTAGTAATATTACATACTCGCTGCATCAATTGGTTATTTTTTTGATAGTAACCAGTCCGTAAGCAAGAATGGCGAGATAAGAGGTTATGAAAGCCGGTTTTTAATGTAGAGAAATTAATTTGTGATTTTACCCTGACAGCAAAGGCCAGTTTATCAGCCAAACCTTCTGGTGCTAGTTTGTAGAGAAACCATGTTGACTGCTGGACTTGAGACAGGGGAAATGGTTTGTAGTTTTCTGCGGAATTAAGTTCGTGTTTGAGTGTGATTTGCATAGTATTAAATTTTGGATGTTGTTTCACGCAGAGGCGCAGAGTCGCAGAGGAGAGTATGAGTAAGTTTTCCCTACTCCCCTCTTCTAGTCGCCGCCTAGTTCTACTAATTTGCCGATGTTGAAGTCGATTTTTACCCAGCTTTTGAGTTGTTGCAGGTTTTTTAGTAAAAGTAAGGTAATCTGCCAGTGGTGTAAGGTTAAAAATGGTACTGGATCATCAAGTTGATAAATGGCATCAGTGCCTCGGATTAGGTTTTTTAACCAAGTTTGCAATTGTTTTAAGGAGCGAATGCCGGTGAGTCGCCAGATTTCGTGATATAGCCAATATGTGGGTTTACTATTTGCTAGGGGTTGCAGTGGTTCTGGTTGAGGAGTTTTTTCCAGATATGCTGCTGCTACGCCTGGGTGATTGTAGAACATGGTAATGGCTGAATGGGTACGGGGATTACATTCAATGGCGTAGACTTGGCCGTCTTCGGCTTGGATGAAGTCGAAGGATACTTGTCCGGTTAGTTTCAAACCTTTGACAAAGTGTTGCACCCATTCTTTGATTTGGGGATTTTCTATTTGTTCGTAGTTGATTTGAAAGGCGGATGAGTTGGAACAGCAATGCAAATTTAATTCTCCATCCCGGACTGTACTATGAGTACATAATTCCTTCCCAGGAATAAACTCTTGCATAATCCAAGGTTTTTCGGGACTGATGGGTAAACTTTTAACAAAGGCGGCTGTGGCTTCTGGGGTATCGCAGGGAAGTTTGGTTAAGTCCAAGCGGCGCACGGAATCGTAGTCAATGCTTTTGAGGATGTATTTGCGAGTTTCTTGGCTAAAGTCGAAATTGATTACTTGTTCTGGATCTGTAATTTTAAAAGATTTGGGAACAGATAAACCAAGCGATCGCGCTTTCTCGGTAAAGGCAAATTTATCATCCAGCATTTTGGTGATATCTGCATCAAAATGGAACACTTCACAATATTCTGATAATGCAGGCTTGGCTAATGAATCGTAATAGCTAGCTACAGGGCTACATACAGGCACATACACGTCAATCTTCTCTTTTTTGACGATTTCCACCAAAGCCTGAATATATGCTTCTGGGTCGCTTTGTGGTGCGGGAACTGTATAAAAACGACTTACAGCTTTCGAGAATTTATGTCCAGATAACCAGTATTTATGACTCTCAACCAAAATGACTCGGTGCCCTGCTGCATGGAAAGAACGAGCCAACTGCAAAGCCTTGGTCATCTTCGCTCCACTCACCAAGATGGTTCTCGGTTGAGTAATTACGACAAATTCCTGAATAAATAAACTACGTATAATTGCTATTGGCAGAGATAATACAACTACCAGAACATTCAACGGCAAAGCCAAAAACAATAACAATAAAGTAGCGATCGTCTTGAATAAAGCCCATATCTTCACCTTCACAGCCATCACTGGCGTTGTCGATTCAGGCAAAGATAAAGAAATCGATTGTGTCATACTCTGCGCCCCTTTGCGCTTTCCTTCGCGTTCCTTTGCATTTAACAATTCTGAGGATGGGCGACACTAGCCACCCATCCGAAAAAACCTTAAACCAAGCGTCTAATTAAAGTCACCCCATCTCGTATGGGTAACAACACCTGCTCTACACGTGGATCGGCAGCCACGACACGGTTAAATTGAGCGATCGCCTCACCATTTGCGGTACGTTGATCAGCAGGCAGATATACTTGTCCTTGCAACAAAGTATTATCGACGCAGATTAACCCGTCGGCAGTCAATAAGTTAGCCTCCAAGATCATCTGGAAGTACTCTACATACTCCTTTTTATCGGCATCAATGAAGATCAAATCAAATGACTGTTTGGCTGCTGCTAACTTATGGAGTGTCTCTAAAGCTGGTGCTACCTCCACGGAAATCTTCTCACCGTGGGGCGAATCTTGAAAACAAGCTTGGGCAAATTGAGCGACATAGGAGTCTACTTCACAAGCAATCAATCGCCCCTCACTGGGTAAGGCTTCTGCCATCGCTAAGGCTGAATACCCTGTGAACATTCCCACTTCCAGGATGCGCTTGGCTTTGGTCATATGCACAAACATCTTGAGTGTCTGTCCTTCCAAATGACCAGAGAGCATTTCTTGTTCTAGTTGTCGGACTGTTTCTCCATCACTGAAGCGTTTACTCCAATCTTCTGCACTAGTCCTCTGGGCTAATGCTGTCAAAGCACCCGATTCGGGTGTGGTGCAATCATCGAGGTAAGGATCTAATCCTGCTGCTAATTGCAATGTTTGCCGCAGAGAAGTCAATACCTCTTGAGGTATGTTATTTTCTTCTGCCGTTCTCAGCGTTTGCTGTAACTGCCATACAAGGATGCTATGAGGCGTTATTGGTCTAGCAGTGTGGCGTCCTAAAGTACTGGTCATGTATTTAAACTCCTAGTAGTTTCGATTCTGGAGTTTCAATATAGGCATCAATGCCATCGCCACCACGAGGTAATTTGGCGCATAACCGTTTGTGTTCCGCTAAGACTACATCAAGTTCTTCGCGGGTGAGGTCGTTAACAAAGAAGCACTCACCAATAGGCTTGGGCATGGCGGCGCGTTGTTTACCATCTCTTGTTAGGGTAATAGATTGGGTGGCATACCACAGTAAATCGCCATCTAGTAACGGATGATCGATTGATAGACCGATGCGACTCATCAAGCTCAAAATGCGATCGCGTTCTGCTGTGGTAATATATCCCCGTCTAGCAGCGATGGTTGCAGATAAAGCCATGTCTATATTCACGGCATGACCATGAAATAGAGGTACAAGTGGGGCTAATTCTAAGGTGGGACTCCATGTGTGACCATAGGCAATGACGCGATCTAGGTCTAGTTCATGTAGGTTCGGAGTCTCTAATTCCAACATGGTTTTGATGGCTTCATAGTTTAACTTATGAGCGATCGCTTTGAGTTCTTCTGTACCATTCACATAACCAAAGTGGGTACGCAGTAAGTCTTCGCCATATTCATCCAATAATTCAAAGACTTCTGAGTTCGCAACTACAGCTATTTTGATTAACTCTGCCATCCCATTGCGAACTTGGGCTGTAGGTAAGGTCTTTAAAAAGGAAAAGTCCAAAATAACTTTCTGCGGCGCATGATATGCACCCAGGCGATTTTTTAACTTGCGATGGTTGACTGCAACCTTAATCGCTACACCTGCATCTATCAAACCAATCAATGTGGTAGGAATGCGAATATAGTTGCTCTTGCGACGGTAAGCAGCACAAGCAAACCCGGCCACATCAGTAGTTAAACCACCACCTACAACTAAAACTGGTTCTTTGCGAACTAAGCCAAAGTCAGAAAACGCGTCAACAATTTTTTCAAAGGTGGACAGGGTTTTGGTTGGCTCAGTAATCACAATGGGAACTACGGTGAGTTCAATATCATAATGTCTAAAATATGACTTAATTTTCTCACCGTACAATTTATTGACATTGGCATCAATTACAGTCAAACAACGGCCAAATTTCTCGTAACTGTCAGCAATTTCTTTGTTATTAATGTCAAATGCACCGTTGACATAGACAAGACTAAACTCAATTTTCTCGTAACCTTCCACACGAAACTCAGCTTCCGTTGCTGCAAAGGACGCTTGTACATTATTCATTTCTGTTGACCTTGGTGTAACTAAAATTTTCATAACGACGATCTAGGCAAAACTACAAGTTTCACCTGTTATATAGCAACCACAAACTATGCTTTTGCCAGATCAAAATTCATAACCATAATTACGAATTATGCCAAAGCATCCACAAGCAGGCTTTCATTCAAAAACCCCATTGCTATTGCCGGTAATGTTAATAAAGAACATCACCTATGTATACAAATTTTGTAGGTTAATCTCTCATTCAAGATTACCTTAAGGCTAATTAACTAATCCCATACAAAAATTATCACCATTATGCTGGCGCTGATGGAAGATTGTTAATTATATTTCAGGAAATTGACTCGAATTTAGATTAACGCCATTGTTTTAATTAATAATGGCTTGCCAATTGTGCGATTCCGCAAAAATTCTATTTTAGAAACCTGCTCAGAGCAACTATTTCCCGGCTTCCATTTGAGATTACAGCCCTGATTAACGTTCTGATCACTGTTATTTAGCATTAGTCCAAAACCTTAACATCAATAAATTGGCGACACTCTGCTTAAATTAGAGTGACAATATACTTCCAGAAAGTTAACCTGCATTTGGATTAACTCTGCTATGCATCCTATCTATATTTATCTATAGTGGATTTTGACTGCCTGACTCTGCAAAAATGGGGTCACGGAAACTGTCTAGATAAATTATCTCCAGGTTTCCATTTCAGATTACAGCTCTGATTAACTTTCAGTTCGCTGTGTTTTCGCATGAGTCTCGAACCTTATATCACTAAAATTGTTACATTCTGTCTGATTCAGAATGATGGTGGACTTCTACTTTGATTCAGTTCAGTTACTATTCAGTACTAAATATACTAAGTCCGCAACTCTTGAAAATCAGAAGTTTTTATTCATCAGAGTTACTAATGACACAAATTAGTCTAACGCAATTAAGCGGCAATTTGCTATCAAGACATATTAAAAATATTTATATTTGTTTTTTTGCTTCATAATTTACTATTTCCGGCTAAAGCAATGAATAATTTTGGGGACAGTAATTTAAATAACTAGAAAAAATTAAGTATAGAATCCTACCGTGATTATATATAGTTAGTTATTTTTAATACTTAAACAAAATATGCCCTAGGGAGGCTGATATTTTGACAACAGTGATGGATGAAACATCGAAATTGTCGTGTATTGACGACCTCAAAAATAAGCGATATCGCTCGGTGTTATTTCCCAGCCAGAATGCGTCATCATAATTAATAGTGCATCGACCTGTTCTATCTGTTCTCATTCCCATGCAACAGCTATTTCCCGGAGAAGTATTCGCCAAAACAGCCGATTTTGATACAGGCATTCGCCAACTTTTACCCCGATATGATGAGATGTTGACAGTAATCACCCATTGCTTGCCTGTGACAACTCATCGCATTTTAGAATTAGGCTGTGGGACAGGGGAACTGAGTCTGAAAATTCTCCAGCGCTTTCCCGATGCCCAAGTAATTGCTTTAGATTACTCACCCCGAATGCTGCAATTTGCCGAAACTAAAATCACCGCAGCTGGATATCAACACAGGTGGACTGGCATGGAAGCCGATTTTGGCGAATGGGCAGACAATCCCAAAAAGTTAGGCATTGGGAGCGAATTTGATGCCTGTGTATCATCTTTGGCAATTCACCATCTTGATGATCAAATGAAATTAAAGTTATTTCAGCAAATTGCTGCCAGTCTCACCCAAGGCGGTTATTTTTGGAATGCAGATCCAGTATTACCGGAATCACCTACCCTCGCAGAAGTTTACAAAGCCGCGCGAGAGCAATGGGCAACCCAACAGGGAGTTCCATTAACTGAAGTTCGCGCTAAACTTGGCACCAGCAGTACACAAGGGTATTCTAGTCAAGACCAGTTAGCTACTTTAGAGACACATTTATACATGCTGACAGCATCTGGATTTAAAACAGTGGCAGTGCCTTGGAAATATTATGGTTTGGCTGTGTTTGGGGGTAGTAGAGAGTAGGGATTGGGGCGTTTGGAATTTGTGTTCGCAAAGTATACGCAGCGCAGACTTTAGATGACAATTGAATCTAACATCTCAAATTGAAATGCCCAATTTTTACAATACTTCCCAGGCGGTTCCTTTATAGCCATAATCAAAAATCTCTGGATGCAAAATTTCTGCCAAAATTTCTAGGGAATCGGCTAATCTTGGACCTGGACGATTAAAGTAGGCATTACCGTCAGTGATGTAAACTCTACCAGCCTGGGTGGCGTGGAGTTTTTGCCACTCTGGATGTTGAGTAAATAATTGGGCTTCTTGGCGAGTGCGATTTAAATCAAATCCACAGGGCATAAAGATGATTATGTCTGGATTGCTATTTATCAGTGTTTCCCAAGGTATGCGAGCCGAAGGTTTCCCAATCACACTAAACTGTGACTGTCCTCCTGCCAAATTAACGAGTTCGGGAATCCAATTTCCCGCAAACATTAAAGGATCTGTCCACTCAATACAGGAGACGGTGGGTAACTCTGTTAAAGAAAGCCCTTGAATTTTTTGCTGACATATAGTTACGCGAGCTTCTAAATTTTCTAAAACCTTAACTGAGTCTACGCCAAAGACATGACTTACGCGCTCAATATCAGTCCATACGTCTTCTAGAAGATTCGGTTGTAAGGAAATGATTTGTGGTGAAGTATGGATAAGGCTAGCAACAGCTTTTTCTACATCTTGTAGACTGACTGCACAGACATCACATTGGTCTTGAGTCAAAATGTGAGTGGGCTGTAATTTCTCTAAAACGTCTGTTTTGATTTCATAGATGCTGAGAGCAGATTGCAACAAATTATTGACATCATCGTGAATTTTGCTGCTTGCTGCTTGGGAGTTTAAGCGTGGTTGTGTACAAACAGGGAGATTTTGGATTTCTGGAGGGTAATCACATTCATGCGATCGCCCCACAATTTCATTAGTTAACCCTAGTGTTGCTAAAATCTCTGTACCACTGGGAATTAATGAAACAATTCTTACATTTTTATTGGTCATTGAGCCACCTCCAGAAGATCTGCGTATTATTTTCAATTCTTACAAATTTTCTGCATTAGGGTATCTTTCTCTAGGTGAATCTGCGGCTGTTCTGGTAGTCAGTATTTACATGGTTTATTAGTCATAATTGCTCCTTAAGTCAAACAATTTGAGATTTTGCATATCGCTAAAGCGTAAAGCCCTGATCGAGGGGGAAAAGAATCAAAGTCCCCCTTTGGGCGGGTTTCCCGACTTGTAGCAAGTGGCGTGGATTTAGGGGGATCAGATGATTTGTGTATACACGGTAGTGTTTGGAGCGGAGCGGAACATGGGTACAAGCCCCGTCCTTTTAAAACGTTTATACGGGGCAGAGTCCAAGCTTCGTCCCGGTTTTCCCCCCTGCTCCCTTGCCTCTTTTAACCCCCAAGATAAATCTAGGTACTTGTACTATGAAACAAGTATTGGTCATTATTGTAAATTGATGTTTGCCAGCTTAAACAACTGCTGCATAGGCTTATCAGACAGTCTTGGTTAATATAACCGCCCCTTAACTATGTATAGGATTTTTCATCAAGATATTATCAATCCAAATCCAATTTTTTCTAAAATTGCGTATGCAGCCCTTGTTTGCTGAGAATTTTTAGATAAAGCTGCTTTATTGCGTAACAAATCCCATAGGTGCAATTTATCACCATTAATCATATTTTCTAATGATCAGAGCCAACAGAGAGTATCAACCCTAACAGATTTACCCTAAGGGAGTGATGCTATTTTGGAGTCTTCTATGTTATCTGAGTGTTAATCGTTAAAAATATGACCTCCCAGCTACAATTTCAGCTGATTCAGAGCCAGTATTTTCTGGAGAATGTGAGTACTTGACAGACTCAGTATATAAATATAGTTAAAAGATTTGATGAATAAAAATATACTGCCCGGTTATGAAAAACCCTGTGAAGTAATTGTAGTTAACACAGACGGTTCTACCTTTCCTGTAGACCCGCAAGGCAAAGTAATTTCTTTCCGGGGACAACAAATGCAGATGGTAGTGGCTGAAGATATTACAGAACCTCAACAAGTAGAAGAAGTCTTGCAACTCAAAGAGCAGGAGCGGCGCAAACAAAGTCAGGCGCTAGTGCAATTAGCTAGAAGCAAAACATTTCAACAAGGAAATCTGAATGCAGCACTCAGAGAAATAACCGAAATTGCAGCGCAAACCCTCTCAGTGAAGCGAGTTGGCGTGTGGTTGTATAACGAAGACCGCTCTGCCATTGAATGTATCAATTTGTATGATGTGAGTAAACAAGAACATACCTCTGGTAAATATTTTTTAAAAGCGAATTATCCTGCTTATTTTCAGGCGTTAAAAGAAGAACGTAGCATTGCAGTCCATGATGCCATCGAAGACCAAAGAACCCAAGAGTTATCAACGGTTTATCTTTCTGTATTTGGTATTGCATCTTTGTTGGCTGCACCCATTTGGCTTGGGGGTCATTTGGTGGGGGTAGTCTGTCATGAACACTTTGGCGAGGTGCGTCATTGGAATTTGGCGGAAGAAAATTTTGCCGCCTCAATTGCAGATTTTGTCACCCTGGCTCTAGAAGCAAGCGATCGCAACGCCGCACAAGAAGCACTACGACAAAGCGAGACTCAATTTCGGGCAATTTTTGAGCGTTCCTCCATTGGTATTGGCCTGATCAATCTCAAAGCACAAGTAGTGGATATTAATCCCGCCTTGTGTCACATGTTGGGATACAGCCGCCAAGAACTATGTGGTCAACGCTTCATCAATTACATTGCTCACCAAAAGGGAGATTTAGCAGTTTACAAACAACTAATTTCCGGAATCCATCTAGACGATGGTAAACAACTTGTCGTCAAACAACACATTGAGATGGAAAGACGCTTAATACACAAAGATGGTAGCCTAGTTTGGACTCAAATATCCGTTTCTATACTTCCAGACAGCAATGGTGCACCTGAATGTTTTTTAGCGATGATTGAAGACATTACTGAGCGCAAACAAATAGAGTTAAAACTACGTGCTTCTCAAGCAGCAGCAGAAGCGGGTAGTCGGGCAAAAAGTGAATTTTTAGCAACCATGAGCCATGAACTACGGACACCTCTCAATGCCATTATGGGCTTGTCTCAGTTGCTACAACAAGAAATGGTTGGCTCACTCAATGAGAAACAAAAGGAGTATATAAGTTGTATATACAGCAGTGGTGAACATCTACTGGCAGTAATTAACGATATCTTAGACTTATCTAAAATTGAAGCAGGTAAAGAAGAATTATCTGTATTACCTTTGTCAGTACCAGAGCTATGTAATTCTGTCTTATCGACAGTCCGCGATCGCGCTATAGAAAAAGGATTAGACCTCACAAGTGACATTGATTCAAAAGCAGGTATGTTTGTTGCTGATGCCCGGCGTGTCAAACAAATGTTAATAAATCTTTTAACTAATGCTATTAAGTTCACCCCAGCGGGTCAAGTTTCTTTACTAGTGCAAAAAGTACCTGAAGGTATTAGTTTCACAGTTTCTGATACTGGTATTGGGATTGATGCCAATCAGTTTCAATTTCTATTTGAGCCTTTTAAACAATTAGACAGTCGATTAAATCGTCAATATGAAGGTACTGGCTTGGGTTTGGCTTTGACCCGCAAGTTAGCCCGGTTGCATGGTGGAGATGTCACAGTAGTATCAAAACTAGGTAAAGGTAGTCAATTCACTTTATTTTTACCAGACCAAACTTATCCGGAGTAGGAGATGCATTTAGGAATTACGCAAAAAACCTCTCAAATCCTCATTATTTATTGTTGTATGGAGTCACGTTGATATGATTCTAAAACGCCACTGCGAATCATGAGCTGCGGCCAAATTAAGAGAAAAAATCCCATCCATGCTAAGACAGGTATGGCAACGAGGACTGTTAGCCAAATAATTTTAAATAATAACCAACTACCGCTAATTATTATTACACCTGTAAGTAGGATAGACCAAGGCTGACACCACCAAGGTTTGTAGTTCCAGGGACTTAAAGATTTGTGTTCAGACATTGGTCTTATGTAATGAGGGACTTGCAATTCCCAAAGTATCTCATGTTCGTAGAAAATAGCACAATTATTACTTGCTAGCGTTTTAATTGCACTCTCCATTCTTCCAAGGATATGTATTTGTTTTCGATTACATCTAAGACTTCGATAACATCACCTGTACTTAAGACACGAAACCAATAAATCGTTGTATTATGGTCTGGTTCATCCTCAAATACCCGAACTTTGTAGTAGGGATCATCGGGTGTCGGATAGCCATCAACAATTGCGTCAACTTTGATTGTCCCTTTGGATAGTTGTGAGATGGTACGTGCTTTGCGTTGTACTTGCGGCAACTGCCAAACTAAGTTAAAAGCTGTTTTTTCATCAATTTCTTTGGTAGCCTGAGAAACCTTAACAGCAGTAGGCTCGTCTAAATCTACAAAAGATTGTGAGGATTTGAGATTTATTTGCAAATAGTGTTGGGGCTTCTGGCTAATAGCTAACTTATCTGTAAATCCCATTAGCAGAGTAGCCATGATAGGACACCATATTAGTTTTTTCATGCTGTTTGGTATAACGGCAAATCATCCATGTAACAAATTGTAAAACAAAATCAGTCCAGAGTAAAATCGCCTGGATTTTGATCAATGAAGTCTAGATTTTTGACGGCTCCGCGTTTGTAAAACTTAATACATATTTTTTATGTTACAAATAATACTAAAGCCTAGCCAGTCTTGAGTTAGATAGGATATTTTGTGTACGAATAGGAAAAAATTAAGGATAAACACTGTAAAACCTAAGTAACTAAAAAAACTATAATCAAGCAGCTTATATCTGTATTTCAAAATTTCCCTTGCTTGAAATTCGCAGCATAGTGGGTATGGCGATTTTCAGGAATCACCGAGGAAATAACTGTAGCTTCAATTAGTCAATCGGCAATTAAAGGAGATGCATCAATGACAACAGTTCTAGGGGAATTTCTGAATTTAAATAAAATTCAGTCTGACAATAGCACAATCAAACTCACTGAATCTGATACTGACACCATTAAAGAAGTCCAAACTTTGCTGAACCAGGCAGAAATTTATCAGGGTCAAATTGATGGTATCGCAGGTGATTTAACCCAAAAAGCCTTTGCCCAATTTAAAGAAAGTGTTTGGCTAGATTCTCCGGAATTATTAGGGCCAACCACCGTTGCTGCATTATTAGAGATTGCAGTAAATCATACAGTCATTGAAGAACAAACCCAGAAACTTACACCCTTACCTACATCGACTTTAGGCACTAAAACAGGTCGAACTATGAGGTTAGTAACTGGTATGACCGTTTACCAAAATGAATTGATAGTTCCTGGCATACCTCTAACTTGGGGAGAATTCACTCAAGGATGTAACCCGGAAAGAGCGCCAGAATCTAGAGCTATTATTAATAACATTATCAAAACGACTCAAGGTTTTGGCAAAATTCGTGAGAAATACGGTAGTGCCATTGCGATCACTTCTGCTTATCGCCCACTTGCTGTTAATCGACGCATTGGAGGTGCGCGTTATTCTCAGCATATTCAAGGATTAGCAATTGACATTGCCCCTGCTGACGGCAACTTTTCCCGACTTATGGAAATTTGTCGCGCCTCTGATTGCACTGGCTTGGGAAGAGGAATGCATAGAGGTTTTATCCATTGTGATTGGCGTCCTGGTGGTCGTGTAGTGTTTAATTATCCATAAAATAATGATATTTGGAGAAATCGCAGGCAAGAGAGTCGGGAAAGGCAGGACTTTAACTCATCCCTTTGTACCTCTGCCTGTTTTTTATGTTTCTAAAACTTCACGCAGTAGAGAGGCCAACTTATCAGCACTATCAGGAACTGCGATCGCCTTGGCATTATCTGCCATTTTTGCCAGTGCTGCTGGTGATTGTAATAAATTCAAAACTTGAGTTTGCAATATCTCTGTTGTTAACTCTGATTGTGGGAACGTTAAAGCCGCACCAGCTTTAGTAAATACGTCAGCATTATAAGATTGATGGTCTTCGGCAGCAAAGGGGTAAGGAATCAAAATTGCTGGGGTTCCACACACTGCTAATTCTGTTAAACTCCCAGCACCAGAACGACTAATTGCTAAATTGGCTCGTCGCAACAACGCCGCCATATTCTCGTAAAAAGGTAAGGCTATGTATTGTGGATGTTTGAGGCTATCTGCTTCAGGATCGCGATCGCCTGTTAAATGTACTACATAAGCACCGACATCAAACCAGGCTGGCGCTGATTGGCGCACTAACTGATTGACTGCAACTGCACCTTGACTACCACCAAAAACAACAATTAACGGAACATCATCAGGAATTGGTAAATCCAGGGTTGTATCCAATCCGCCATCTAGGAATTGGGAACGTACGGGAGTCCCTACACAGACATTTTGGGCGCGCGGCAAATATTTAGCAGCAACGGCAAATCCTAAAGCTACCGCAGTACACCAGGGGCCAAAAAACCGAGTTACTTTACCCGGTAAGGCATTCGATTCATGGAAAACCACAGGTAACCCCAGCGATCGCGCCGCAATTACACTCGGCCCAGCAATATATCCCCCGGTGGTGAACACGCCTTGAAAATTACCCTGTTTGAGAATTTGTCTCACTTCGAGAATCGAAGCAATCAATTTACCCAATATACGTAACGAAGACAAGCCAAATCCTTGCTGAAACCCTTCAACTGCAATAGTATGCAAAGGATACTGTTTGGGGACAAGTTGAGTTTCTAAACGATTGGGGACACCCAGCCACTCAATTTTATACTCTGGCAATTTTTCAGCCAGTGCGATCGCTGGAAATAAGTGTCCACCAGTCCCACTAGCAGCTATTAATAATTTTATTGGTGCATTTGCCATCAACACTCTACCGTTTAGCGCCTAGCTTAACTAAGATAAAACAATTTCCTGACGTTCTCTACTTAAATCAGTAAACTCTTACCAAATGAATAACATTACTGCATTATTACTGAAACATCAACGAAAATTTCCCAATGGTATTTGGTTAATTTTATCTTTGCTGATTCTTGGTGTAACTAGTAGTTGGCAATCTGTTAAAGCCAGTACACCACCAAACTTCCTACCCAACTCTTCTTCTGTGGCCAACGCTACACGTACAGAAACGATTTCTCTGAGGGAAAGGCTAATCAACTGGAGCGAAAGCAGAAGAGCTTACACTTTCTCAGAAGAAGTAAAATCCGAACCATCAGTTCAACCCGTTGCTTTGCAGAATGCACCAGCTGAACTCAAAAATTTATTAACACAAATGGATGCCACAGCTAGCAAGGGGGACATCAAAGGTGTGATGCAACTATACAGCCCTACCTTCACTCATGGAGATGGGTTAAATCGCCAAACTTTGGAACAATCCTTGACGGCATTCTGGAAGCGATATCCACAGTTGCGATATAGTACAACGCTGGAATCTTGGAAATCTGAGGGCAACGCTATTGTAGCTGAAACGGTAACTAATATCACTGGGTTACCATCAGCTAATGCTAATAATGTAGGCCTCAATGCCACCATTAAATCCCGCCAGCGGATTCAAGGCGGCAGAATTGTCAATCAAGAAATTTTATCAGAACGTACCCTCCTGACATCTGGTAACCAGCCGCCCCAAATTGATATCAATTTACCTCAGCAGGTGAAGGTAGGCGAGCAATATAGTTTTGATGCCATTGTTCAAGAGCCACTAGGTGATGATTTTCTTTTGGGAACGGCAGTTGAAGAACCAGTGCAACCTAGCAAGTTTCTCAATCCCACCTCTGTAGATTTGGAATTGCTGACATCCGGTGGACTCTTTAAAGTGGGACGCGCACCATCTACCCCTGGTAATCAGTGGATTTCTGCCGTGATTCTCCGCGGTAGTGGCATGACGATGGTAACTCAGCGTCTGCAAGTGGTGAGGTAGGAAACCCCTCCGGGGAAGTTAAAAGGAGCCAGTGCGTTGGGGAGACAGCGCCGTGGTGAAGCAGTCCTATCTTGTAGCAACTGGCGCTCAAAAATCAAAAGTCAAAAATCAAAAAAGTTTAATTTTGATTGATTTGTCTTTGCTTCCCCGACTCTCTACTTTTGTTGACGATTAACTTTGAATTAATCATGATTACTGTAAACAATCAAGTAATTTTAATCACGGGTGCAAGTAGTGGTATCGGTACTGCTTGTGCGAAAATATTTGCGCGTGGTGGTGCAAGACTGATTTTAGCGGCGCGACGTGGGGAACGCTTGCAAGAGGTGGCAAACGCACTTAACAAAATGTACGGTGTAGAGATTTATTTGTTACCTTTAGACGTACGCGATCGCGTGGCTGTGGAATCTGCTATTTCTAGCTTACCCCCCCATTGGTCTGATATTGATATTCTGATTAACAATGCTGGTCTGAGCCGCGGTTTAGACAAGTTGCATGAAGGCAACTCTCAAGACTGGGAAGAAATGATTGATACCAATATTAAGGGTTTGCTTTACCTCACCCGTTATGTTGTTCCCGGTATGGTAAATCGTGGTCGTGGTCATGTGGTAAATTTGGGTTCCATTGCCGGACATCAAACTTACCCTGGTGGTAATGTCTACTGTGGTACCAAGGCTGCTGTTAAGGCAATTTCTGAAGGTTTAAAACAAGACTTGTTAGGAACTCCCATTAGAGTAACTTCTGTTGACCCAGGAATGGTAGAAACAGAATTTAGTGATGTGCGTTTTCATGGGGATACGGAACGCGCTCAAAAAGTTTATCAAGGAACGACGCCTCTGACTCCCGATGATATAGCTGATGTGATTTTCTTTTGTGTCACGCGATCGCCTCATGTCAATATCAATGAAGTGATACTCATGCCAGTGGATCAAGCTAGTGCCACCCTAGTTAATCGACAAACTTAAAAATAAAGCAAAATTACGGATTTTTTCACATAAACCATAGATAATCACACATGAATTTTCTGTGGTTTTTTATTAAGAGTATGTATTTACATTACTCACTGCTTAACATGCTCAAATTTCAAATAAAATGTGTGGGCTGATACAATAATTTCTAAATAACTGTTATAGGCTTTTTAAACCCTTTACTTATACCCTTAGGGCGGAAACTTCCGCTCAAAAAGCACCAGAGCGTTAGCAAATTACCCCGGACAAGGATGATTGGTGTTCATTCACCACAAAGCTTGTAGAACAGGATGAGTAATTTTCAGCGCCCTGGTGATTTACTTTTTTCACTAGTTAAAACAACTTTATCCGAGGCTGCAAATATTTACTATTGCAGCTGTGGTATTCTGTGGTCATCAGCATCGCTGAACACTAAATTATTAAGTATATTTACAAATATATATCCTCACAAGATGACAGACAATTAGAAAAACTGTCAAACATATTTGATGAAGTCTACCTGATTGTCCCATCCACTATTAAAATCAATTTGCTGGGATACTACACAATATTCAAATTTCCGGAGTTTTGTCACCCTGTGCTTACTTCTGTATTACCTACTATCAATGCCCTCAAGCAACCGACGAGTCATGCTTGGATCGAACAGGCCCTAGCTAACTTAGACATCATTTTGCTTGATCATTCTCACTGTGAACGTAAAGCCGCTGGGGTAGCACTCAACTTTATGTTTCGCTATCCTTCCAATACTAAAATGGTACGGGAATTAACTGCGATCGCCCGCGAAGAACTAGAACATTTTGAACTAGTTAACCAATGGTTAGAACGCCGGAATATTGCCCTGGCGCCCCTACAACCGCCTCCCTACGGTGCAGGCTTACGTGCTGCTGTGCGTCCCCAAGAACCCCATCGCTTTTTAGATTCTTTACTAGTTACCGGATTAATAGAAGCTCGCAGTCACGAACGTCTGGGACTATTAGCTACACATTGCCCTGAGCCAGAATTAGCTGCGTTTTATGGCAGTTTGATGGCATCAGAAGCCAGACATTACGGTACTTATTGGGTTTTAGCCGATACTTACTATGATCGTGCAATAGTTATGCAACGGCTAGACGAATTGGCAATTGTTGAAAGTGAGTTGCTGGAAAATTTGCATCCAGAACCAAGAATCCATAGTTAGTAGAATCAAGCAAAAGACATGATAATTCAATTAACACACATCAGGTTGCTAGTCTCCAATTTCAAAGATTGCTTTCTGTTTTATCGGGATGTGTTGGGATTTAATATTGATTGGGGCGACGAAAATAGTTGGTATGCCGAGTTGCACACTGGAGATGGTATCAAACTGGCTTTATTCAAAAAAGACTTAATGGCTGAAGCCGTCCCCAGCGCCTATCTGACTTCAGCAAACGACTGTCACAATAAAGTGGCTTTGGTCTTCGCCGTTGATAGTGTCGATGAACTATATCAGTATCTCAAAGAAAAAAATGTGACAGTTGTGACGCAACCCCAAGACCGTCCCACCTGGGGACTGCGAACCGCCCATTTCCGTGATCCTGATGGCAATTTGATTGAAATATTTAGTAATTTGGGCGCTTGAAAGTTTTGGTGGTTAACAGATTTGAATTTCTGCATTATCTAAACTTTTCAGCATGGCTAACCTTGTATCTAGCCAATGATCATCGAACCAACCATAAGGTAAAACATCACCTACAACACTTGTACTAATTCCCATAACCCAGATATGAGCAGTTTGAACAAATACGGGAATTGATGCTAGTTCATCTTTACTCAACTGGCGAATTGTCTGATAACCTTCAATAAAACTGTTTCTAACTTCAACGTCTATCTTCATCCTTAATGCTGCGTGTAAAAACTTTGCAATGTCAAAAGCACGCCAGCTATAACCACACTGATCAAAGTCAAACAATGTTGGTTTATTCTGCGCTGTAAAATGAGCATTACCTGAATGTACATCACCTATACAAATTCCATACTCAGGGGCTTTAAAAGGTAGCCTAAATCCGGCTATTTGGCTAGTAATTTTTTTGATTAATTGTTCAAGGTAGTCTAGCTCATGTTGACGATGTTTGTAGAGGCGTATAATTGCTATTAATGACCTATGAAGTAAATATTCACTATTTAATTTATTCCGAGTAAAACTACTCCTAAAGCAGTTTAATTCCTGGTGAATTTCTGCCAACACTTTTCCCAAAAAATAACTTTGGTCAGCATGAAGCTTTTCATTAACTGCACATCCTGGTGCATAAGTAAACACAGCCGCATAACGTACACCCTCCGGTGCTAAAACCTCTGTAGTAAAACCACCATCTTTTCTCAGAAGAGGGTATGCTACTGGCTGATTTTTGTTATTTAAAAATGCTAAAAGTTCTAACTCAAAACCAATCTCTTCTTTATTTCTCCAACTACATCTATAAATCCGTAAAATATATCTCTCTTGCTCAGTTTCTATTAAATAAGTATCGTTAAGCCCACGTTTATATAACTTACAACTGAGAGGCTTGTTAATTGAGTAGTTATCAAGTACAGTGTCAATTAAAGCTGACCCTTCAGGAATTGAATGAACTACAGGAATAAAAGGTGTGTCCATAAAATGTTGAGGTGGGCGACCTAAATTTCCGCCAAAGAGCGAACACTTAAAATTTCATGATTTCGCAGTGGTTTAATATCAGATATGGGAACGATGACAACAGCGATTGATTCACCAGTTGCATTGAATACTTCTAGAACACATCCTTGTTCGCCATTGCTGGGATGAGGGACAAAATCAATTAAAGTTGCTACATCACCTTTTTTTAATTGATATTCTTCTAAGTCACGATTTAAGGCGACACGCTGGTATGGTTCAAAGTTCATTTGCAGACTCCTTGTTGGGTTTGAGGGTGATAAACTGAAACTTGCCGTCAACAGTCCTTTGCAGCCAAACTGTAATCACTGCTAAGTTTTGCCCCTTTAAGCCGATTAATTCACCAGTAACGCGATAGAACATCCCATATTCATTATCTCTATCTTGTATTGCTTCTGTTGAATCTGCCAGTTGCCGAATTGCTGCTTTCAATAGTTCTGGGTTGTCTTGTGTAAATCCAGCTTTTGCGAGAAACTTTGATTTATCATCTTGTTCTCTCGGTACTAATAAGTAGCGAGTAATTTTTTCGTCGCTAATAATAGCATCAGGCGAAATTTTAATCTAACTGTTCCTACGACTTTCCCCGCTTCATTGCTTCGGCAATAATAGTGACACCATGAATTTATATAGACTCTACTGCAATTTCCATCTCAAAATAAACTTTTTTCACCTGATACACGTAAACTGGAAACTAAAATCGAGCCTGTTGACCCTACCTCAACGTATCTTCTAGGAACTCCTACCAGTGTCCACTTCTAACCAGCTATGCCACAGATATACCTTGTGGTATGTGGCTGTTAGGAAAGACTTACCGTAGTTGTGGCAAAATATATACATGTTAAAAGCGCCCCTCAGACAAAATCTCCCACAAAAGCAATTAACTGGGTAAATTGGGATATAGATTCAGAAAAATTTTCTGTGCAAACCTGACCCATGAAAAACTATTATCAAGATTTTTTGATTCGTAATTGGGAGATGGGCGATCGCACCAGAGCGGCCTCTGTCATCAGTTATGTACTATCAGAATACGGTTTGGGTTGGGAACCCAACGGCGCAGACAAAGACGTGCTGCAAGTAGAAGAATTTTACTTAGCTACTGGTGGCGAGTTTTGGGTAATTGAACACGAAAAGCAGCTAGTGGGTACTGGAGCATACTATCCCATTCAACGGGGAAAAAAAGCTGTAGAAATCCGCAAAATGTATCTTTTATCTAGTGTCAGGGGTTTAGGCTTAGGGAAATATTTGTTACAACAGCTAGAAGCAGCCATCGCCTCCCGTGGATTTCAGCAAGTTTGGATTGAAACCGCCAGTGTTTTGGTGGAAGCCATCAAGTTATATGAAAGTAATGGTTACCAACCAGCAACAGGTGTAGAAACAACACGCTGCGATCGCGTCTATGTTAAAACGCTATAAGACATGAGGGAGAAAATCTACCCAGTCCCCACCTATGCCCACCTGGACTAACAACCTCAAAGGCTTTCTCAATTTATTTCTACAATCCAATTGTCCTTTGTGTCAAAAACCTGCTTCTGGTGAATTTTGCTTATACTGTGCTAGGCAATTGTACAACTGTCACCACCAAGACCCTACGACTTTGTGGCAAAAACCAATACCAGTATTTGGCTGGGGCATGTATGGCGGCCCTCTCAAACGAGCGATCGCCACGATGAAATACGACAATCAACCCCAAATTGCCCGTCCTTTGGGTCAATGGCTGGGAGAAGCATGGTTATCAAATTTATCACAGTATAAGCCTTTAGTTATCCCCATCCCACTCCATACTAGTAAGCAAAAACAACGCGGTTATAACCAAGCTGCACTCATAGCCCAAAGCTTCTGTCAAACAACTGGATTAAAATTACAAGTCAATGGTTTAGTAAGAGTCCGAGAAACTGAAGCACAGTTTGGTTTATCGTCGTCTGAGCGACAAAACAACTTGGTTGCAGCTTTTGCTGTCAGTCAAGACTTACGCCGTCGTCGTTTAAAAATCCCAGTGTTGTTAGTTGACGATATCTATACAACTGGTGCTACAGCCAGATCCGCTGTGCAAACATTCCAGCAGTGTGGAATTGCCGTTTTAGGGTTAGCAGCCGTTGCGACTGCCGTCAAAGACAAATATCCTGAGAGTTCCTGGGCAAGCCATAGCTGAGAAATCTATAATTGGTCGAATACCCTGTTTTTGTGGGAACTCTGTTTGATAATGATAAGTAAAGCTTTTGTGGCAGGTTTAAAAAAAGTAATTATTGTTCCTGCCATATTTTTGGCAATTGGCATGAATACAAGGGCAGCATTTGCCCAAAATAAGTTATACAGTCCAATTCCTTTAACTCCTAGTACTGAATTTACCGATACACTGTCTGACAAAGACATTCCCACAGGTCAGGGTGGATTTGCTCGTGATTATACGGTGAAGTTGAATAAGGGTGATAATTTAGTAATTGATTTATCATCTGAAAGCTTCGATACCATCATCACATTGTTAGCACCCAATGGCGCGACTGTGGCAGAAAATGATGATGGGCCTGATGGTACTAGTAATTCTCTACTGTTTACGCGCATTAACGAAACAGGAACTTACATTATTCGTGTCCGGTCTTTTGGGGAAACTGGGGTGGGGGCTTTTAAACTGAAAGTGACCAAGCTACAACCGGTGAAGTAATTGGCAATTATAAAATGGTCAGCGTACAAAGAAACAGCGCTTCTGTCCACTCTACGACTGCACCATAGGTATCACCAGTGTGCCCGCCTAATTTGTGATTAAACCATGCACCTGTAAGAGTAGCGATCGCACTTCCAGCTAGTATCATCCCGAGGGCAAAAAATACAGACTGGCTATCTAATAACCACAGTAATCCACTCAAGCTCAACAGCAACAACAGTCCTGGTAATAAATCCTGGGATGAACGAATTGCTTGTTTGTGGAATGCACCTTTGCCCGTCGGTTTGAGATAAGAATAGCAGGCGATGGCTAGTTGTTGTCCCCAACGTCCCCACCCGCAAGCTGCCATGAGTATCAGCCAACGGTTTTGTTCCATGTCTACCAAGGCGGCGGTTTTTAATAATATTAAGGCGATCGCTGTCATTGCCCCAAAGGCACCTGTAGCACTATCTGTCATCACCTCTAGTCGTCTTTCGGGGTTACCTACTGCTAAACCGTCGGCTGTATCCATTGCCCCATCCAAGTGCAATCCTCCAGTCATGGCTATCCATATACCCACTACTAAAGCGCTACGAGTTAGCACGGGCATCCCCAAATAATTCATTCCCGTATCACATAGCCCTAATATTCCCCCAATCAGCAGTCCGACAAGTGGGGCCAAATGCGCCACTCCCTGGAAGTCTAGCCCCTTAATATCAGGTAGAGGAATTGCAGTGTAAAATATAATACTCGATAAAAATTTTAAACCTATTTTTTTTGTCCACTTCCACCACTGATACAGTTGATTCATCTTAGTTAATATACGTAAAAACTGCTTAAGGAAGATTGCCGTTAATGCCCACGCTAGCAGTAGTCAAAATTTTAAAGCTTCAAATAAGATTACCCTTGATTAGAGACTCATGAAAAAAAGTTTGTTATGCTGGTTTCAGTAATTTATTTTTTCAAAGTGCCGATTGTCACGTAATTGCCAAAAATTTAGCAAATCAATACTTGTACAAAAAGAATTGTATTTTGCATTTTGCAATCAATAACTTACTCTAGACTTATGAGACGATCGCCCTCCAAAGTTGATATTTTTTAAATTATCGGGGGCCAACAAGCTGTTAAAGTGACTGTTGAGCTGCGTTGTACCTCACCTTTGCTTATCTCCTATTTTCCTATGAGTCATCATCTACCCGACGCCAGGATACCAGCTCCGTGCATTGTTAACACGGGAATAATTGTGAATAAGCTCGACATACGGCGATTGCTGTCTGATTTAGGTCGAGTCCACTACATCTACACCCAAGATGGCAACATACAGAGCGAGGGTGAAGGGGATGTGATGGAAGTATTTGTAAATCCGCAACGGTCTACTTTAGTTGCTAATTGTGCCCTTTACTTGAATGTTCATAGTTTCGATTACTTGGAGCTAAAACAGTCCCCACAAAATGAAACTTGTTTTGACTTGCTGCAAGAAGGCGTTTGTTTACGGCTGATTCCCCTTTCGACTCCTATACAAGAGCGAAAAGAGCGGAATTTGAATTTCAGTGCCATAGAAGAGATGATGGAACAAGTCTTGTCAGCTAAATGGGATGCAGAATTTGACGATGACTGTTCTGATTCATTTTAAGGGTTCGTAGTCAGGACTTTAGTCCTTATCTAAAGTCCTGACTACAAACAAAAACTTGATCTGTTAGCCTAAAACCATGAATTAGGTTGCTGTAAAAACTCTTTTTCTTCTGGAGTTGAGGTACGTCCTAAAATGCTGTTGCGATGAGGAAAGCGCCCAAAACGCTCGATTACTTCTTGATGACGCCATGAATATTCGATGGCTTGGGTACTATCAGGATCATCTCTGAGTTGTTGAAATAGTTTGACACTCTGACGTTGATCCTCAAGGTTTTCACTATGTTCAAAGGGTAAATAAATAAACCAGCGTTGCACAGGCAAAAATTGGCAGTCATAGCCTTTGGCCACAGCGTGCTGGGCAGCGGAAAGTGCTTCCCAGTCTGTAGCAAAGGCTTCTGGCGTGCCACGAAACATATTGCGCGGAAACTGATCTAATAACAGGATGAGAGCTAAACAGCTTTCGGGGACATCAATCCAGTCGTCTAAATATCCTGCTGCTGCCTTTTGGTAATCTGCAAGAAACTGATTTCGCAGGGCTTCATCAAATGCCGCTTTTTCCTGAAACCAATCAGCCCTTGGTTTGCCGTAATCCGGTTCATCGGGATGACCAAACCAAAATTCCAAAATAGTTTTTGCCTGTGACATTGCCTTTATTGCACCTTACATAAAACTTGCCGCATTTTACGCATATTTGCAGGCAACTCAAAATTCATGGCTTGTTGAATAAAAACCGCAGGTATGGGGAGGTTGGGTGTAGCTTGCACTTTATATGCCAACAAAGTGCCATCACCACAATCCTGTAGGTCTACAATGGCTGTAAAGTCCAGGAAATTTCCTTTTTCCATGCGGAATTGAATTTGTTGCCCCAACACTTCTACAACGTTAAGATAAATTTCGACTTGCGCCGTAAAAAATAAAAAGGCTTTGTGTGCTACTTGATACAGTCGCTTAACTTCACCTTTGGAGATAACTTCGCTTTTGGTGATGTCAGGAAAATATTGAACCCAACGAGGGTAGTCAGTTAGTTGCTGCCAGACTTGCGATCGCACTAGTGGTAAATACATGCAAGCAGTCACACAACCGCCCCAGGCTGTATGCGATCGCGTTTGCAATAAAATTTCCCCCTGCATTAGCAACGATTGCTGGTTTTGACTCCAAGCCATATCTGATCCTGTAATCATTGAGTCTGATATTTGAGACGCAGACATATTCATTTCCTTCACTCCTCACCTTTTCCACCTTATACTAGGGATGAAATGGCGACCTATGAAATTAGGTCGAGTCCTACCCCATAGATTTTAATTCCAGTTTTCAACTGCTGGAACCAGACATTTTCAGGACATTATTCAGAAATTTCACCTAAAAAAACTGTATTTATTATTACTTTTAATCAGATCTACACATGAGTGACTATGAAAATATCACTACTATTTCGAGAAAAAAGAAATTTATAACAGCTAGAATGGCACAAATATAATCTCATATGCAAACTGATTTTTAGCAAAAAGCAGGCAATGTAGTCATAATTTTGGATCACCCGATTTTGAGCAGGATCAAACCCTTGCTTGTGTTTGTTTACACATATACTATTGATGTTTAACTATCAATATATATATAGGAATATAAATTTTCAATTAAGAGGAAAAATTAAGTGAATCAATCTTCCTTAAACCGGACATTAACCCAGATTTTTGGTATCCTTCTCGGCATTGGACTAGCTGTTTGGGTACTCAGAGGCTTTGGTATTCTCACCTTTATTCCGGGTGGAGTAATTGGGTTATTGTTACTAGGGGCGATGGCTATGGGAATTATCAGCTACGTGCAAAGAACTTGGTGGCGTTTTTAGAGGAAAAGGCTCATGGAAATTTATGTATGTACTGTTTGTGGCTACGAATATGACCCTGAAGTTGGCGATCCTGATAGCGGTATAGCCCCAGGAACACCCTTTGAAGATATCCCAGAGGATTGGGTTTGTCCGGTTTGCGGTGCCACAAAAGATTTATTTGAACCGTCAGAACCGTAAAAATAACAGCTAGCCTAGAGATAGGTATTGATCTAAAGAGACGTTTTTGAATTTGCTGCCGTTAAACATTGTAGTTATTGGGGGTGGGGCGGCCGGATTTTTCGGCGCGATCGCTTGTGCGAAAGCTAATCCTCATGCCCAAGTCACGTTATTTGAAGCTAGTCGCCAACCCCTGGCGAAAGTGTTAATTTCTGGTGGAGGACGCTGTAATGTCACTCACGCTTGCTTTGAACCACAGAGGTTAATCCAAAATTACCCCAGAGGTAGCAGGGCCCTACTAGGTGCTTTTACCCGCTTCCAAGCACAAGATACAGTGGCTTGGTTTTCTGCCCACGGTGTACATTTAAAAACCGAAGCAGATGGTCGGATGTTTCCCATTACAGATAATTCCGAAACAATTGTGGAATGTCTAGTCAAAGCTGCTGCTAAATCTGGGATAGAACTACGCATTGGGACACCAGTCGTTACAGTCAAACAACTTGCTCAAAACCAAGGGTTTGAAATTTTTGGGAAATCAGGAGCAACGAAACAGTGCGATCGCCTATTATTGGCCACAGGCAGTAACCCTGTAGGTTATAAAATTGCTAGGGAGTTTGGTCATCACATTGAACCGCCTGTACCTTCTTTATTTACCTTCAATATTCCCGATGCCAAATTGCGGTCATTGGCTGGTATTAGTGTTGATCCTGTGCAATTACGGTTAGATACAGGAAAACCCCAACTCACACAAACCGGGCCATTGCTAATTACCCACTGGGGTATGAGTGGCCCGGCTGTCCTTAAACTTTCTGCTTGGGGTGCCAGATTTCTGCACCAAAACCACTATCAAGCGAAATTGTTAGTCAATTGGTTGCCTGATTTGCATCAAGAACAAGTACGGCAAAAAATTTTAGCAGTCAAAACCCAATGGGCCAACAAAGCGATCGCCTTGCATCGTGGTGTTGACCTACCCCACCGCCTCTGGCAATACATTGTTGATCGTGTAGATATCTCCACAGAAGACCGTTGGGCAGGACTATCCAACAAAAAATTAAATCAGTTAGTCCAAGAACTGATTCAGGGTGAATACTTAATCAATGGTAAAGGAGTCTTTAAAGAAGAGTTTGTCACCTGTGGAGGCGTGAATCTCAAAGAAGTCAACTTCAAAACAATGGAAAGTAAGCTAATTCCTGGACTTTACTTTGCCGGCGAAATTTTAGATATTGATGGCATCACTGGTGGTTTCAACTTCCAAAGTGCTTGGACAACCTCATATTTAGCTGGTAACGCAATGGGGATGAGTAGTTAGAAACGGGCATCGAAAATCTCAAATCACTTTTAAACAAACGTGAGTTTGACGGATTTAAAAAACCCCTGCAAGGAGAAGCCACTGCGTTGCGCGGGTTTCCCGCGTTGTAGCAAGTGGCGTTAGAGACTTTAAAGGCTTAATTTTTGTTGGTAATTAAGGATATTTCTGCCCCTCTCCGAGTCGGAGAGGGTTAGGGAGAGGTTCATCGAACTCACTTTTAAACAAGAAGGGCAAAGGAGAAATTTTCCACAAATTTCTCCCTTACCTCCCTCTACACGTTTACATACACCATTTTGGGCCTATCCGCAATACTTACTAAGTATGTTATGTGAATGAAGTTCTTGTAAAGCTGTTTAAATTAAGTATAAGTAATTATGCTATATATTTTCATGGTACAAATGTACTATGAAAATAGTATTTTAGATGTTTTTTATGGATAAGGAACACCTTGTTTTTAGCACTCCAGAGTCAAACATTCAAGTATTGTGGCTGAAATAACTAAAATTTGTTGATTATTACTAAAATGTTGAAATTTTCAGCCACTCATCTGCAAAGAATACCTTTCTCGATATAAAAAAATACCTTTCTCTATATACGAGTCTCTCTAAGGATATAAATATTTAGTAAAGACTTGAACCGCTAAGTGACTTTTAAACTCAGAAATACTACTATATTTACCGAACGGGTAATATTATGTAATTTAATAAATACTTACTCAATATTACTTAGAATAACCAACACCATACTAACATCACATTCTCAGAAGCAACTTCTTGGGACTCGTGTGCAGAGATAACACGCGTAAGCATACCCACTTGAAAACACAGTGGATTATAAAAACATGCCCTCGATTAAATTTATGTGTTTACTGTTCACAGCATGTTGACTAAGGTAAATTAAGCCTTTCCTCAACCGCTAGTTTCGTTGTTAGCTATGCTCATTGGTTCTAAACACGTGAGAATAATTAACGGAAGAAGTGACGTTATTTCGTGAATTGGGGGTGTATTGTGAACAGAAAATCAAATATTTATCAACATAATCTTTTTTCAATTTACTATTGCACCAGGTGTTCCTGAACATGACAAACAAAACTCTGACAACTAATCAATTAAGCGAAGTTGCTCTCGACTTACGTACGCCTGTATTTGATTTACGTGCGCCTGCATTTTCTAGACTCAGAAAGGGGTCATGGTGGCTACGATTAATCACACTGATTGCAGCAGACGCTAGTCTTCTGACTCTTGCTTGGGTATTAGCTCTACATCATGCTGCATCTGTAGATCCTCTTTGGAATACACAAATCACTTATATACCCTTGCTAGTTGTGATTCAAATAGCCGCACTAGCTCTCCAAGGTATTTATCAATCAGGTAAAAAGCGATGTGATTATCTAGGGATTATCAAAACATTGACTTTTGCCCACGGGTTAATACTACTTGTTTGTTTTTTATATCAACCTATTTTAGATCTTCCCCGCTCTACATTTATCTTATCTGGATTGATGAGTACAACTTTGGTTTGTGCTGGGAGATTATTTGTCAATTTTAATCTTGAATATCTTCGTAAGCAAAAAATCTTCGGGTGTAATTCTGTTTTTATTATTGGTGATGCTGAAAATAGCGAGCAATTCCTTAACTTTGTGCAAAAGGAAAAGCGTTACGTTATCCGTGGACTCGAAGATTCTCAATGTTTAGACAGGTATCGCCGTCAAGAGACTTTAGACAAACTGAAGAGATTGGGGGTTACAGAAGTTTTTATTACGTGGGATGCCATTAAGAATCGTATGTTTGTTTGCTGGTTATTTCAAGCATCTGGCATCACTGTACATCTTCTCCCAATGGGGCTAAAGCCAATTCACAGACAAGTCGAATTGCAAAACATCGGAGGAATGACTTGTCTGAGTTTTGATTGCCCAGTACTTACAGGTAAGGATTTTTGGCTTAAGCGGTGTTTTGACTTTTGCTTCACTAGCTTATTTCTCATGTTCACCTTTCCTGTTTATGCCGCCATTGCTATAGCTATCAAACTAGATTCTCCAGGCCCAGTCTTTTACAAACAAACTCGCATAGGTCTGCGTGGTCAAGAGTTTAAAGTATGGAAATTCCGTACCATGAGACCAGATGCGGACAAACTCCAAAAAGAACTAGAAGCTTTAAACGAAACCAAAGACGGTATCATCTTCAAAATTAAAGATGATCCTCGGATTACTCGTGTAGGTAAGTTTCTCCGTCGTTATAGCTTAGATGAACTACCTCAACTATTTAACGTGATGTTGGGAGAAATGAGTTTAGTTGGCCCTCGTCCCTTGCCAACCAGAGATGTCAACAAGTTTGCTGAACACCACTTTATCCGACATGAAGTTTTACCTGGTGTTACAGGTCTGTGGCAAGTTTCCGGACGCTCCAATATTATCGATTTTGAACAAGTAATCAATCTTGATCTAAGCTACATCGAGAATTGGTCGTTGCAGTTAGATTTTGAAATTTTGATGAAAACAGTCAAGGTTGTTTTAAAAAAAGAAGGTGCTTACTAAGTATCAGGCACAAAAAACCATCTTAACTACGTCAGTTATTTACAAGTACAAGAAATTTGAAGGAAGATGAAAAAACCTGTAATTGCCATTGGTTTAGATGCAGCAGATCCAGTATTACTAGAAAAATGGATGTCACAAGGGCACCTCAAAAATATTGCTAAACTGCGTCAGCAAGGAACCTATGGTCGGATTAAGAATACAGTCGAATACTGCGGTAAAACAACCGAATTTGCTGTAACCGAGCCATTGTGGTCTGCATTTTCTACTGGTTGTAAGCCTCATAAAACAGGCTATTGGGACTCCTTTAGGTATGATGACAAAAAGTATGATATGGAATGTGATCTAGCTCTAAGTGGCTATGATTATCAAGAATATTCCCCATTTTATGCCTTAGGAGACAAATACAAAGTCGCTATTTTTGATTTACCTGTAACTAGGCTTTCTGATGAAGTCAACGGCACCCAAATTTTAGGATGGGGAGGACATTTTCCTTATACACCTAGTCATTCTCATCCCCCTGAAGTCTATTCGGAAATTATTAATCAATATGGCAAAAATCCCATTCTCTTCAATGATGATGGTATTTGGTGGGATAAAGATTACGTCAAATGGTTGCAGCAAGCACTTAAAGAAAGTATTGACAGTCGTACTAAAATCTGCTGTGACTTATTAAAAAAAGAACCTTGGGATTTATTCTTAGCAGTATTTGGTGAGCCACACACTGCTGGTCATGACATATATAACTATAGCCAACCAGATCATCCCCTACATTCCGACCTGAGTAAAACTGGCACTCCTGATATATTATTTGAAACCTATGAAAATATCGATAGGGCCATCGGCACAATATTAGCTGAAGCTCCCGAAGATGCTTATGTAGTATGTTTTTCACTTCATGGTATGGGGCCTAACTACAGCGATATGCTGAGTATGGTCTTTTTGCCCGAAGTTTTGTATCGATTTAACTTTCCCGAACAAGTTGCGATCGCACCTGGTAAAGTAGGAGATCCTCTACCACCAACAGTCAGTAAACCCCTGCGGAACTCTTGGCCTGGAGAAGTTTGGGTAAAAAATTATGAGCCAAATCCCATTAAACGCTTCCTCAAACCCTGGACACCTAGTAAGTTCTTACATGCTAACCAAAACGGTTTAGCTTCTCCTTACCCATTGATGGAACAATCGGTGCCTATGGGTTGGATGCCTGCACGTTGGTATCAACCTCTGTGGACAAAAATGAAAGCTTTTGGTATACCTTCTTTCACCAATGGACATATTCGCATCAATCTTCAAGGCAGAGATCCTCATGGTGTAGTCACCGCTGCTGAATATCATTCCCTCTGTGATGAAATTGCCGAAGTGCTATGTCGTCTCAAAGATGGCAGAACTGGAGAACCCATAGTTAAAGAAGTTGTGCGGACAAGAGAAAATCCTCTAGATAACGATCCTCATCTGCCAGATTTTGACTTGGCTGTTTTATGGCATGAGAGCATGACTGATGTCGTAGATAGTCCCGACTTTGGACGCATTGGCCCCCTAACTCACTTCCGCGCAGGTGGTCACTGGAACAGAGGATTTGTTTTGGCAAAGGGGCCTGATATCCAACCAGGTTCTGATTTGCCTAACGCCGAAGCAGTAGATGTGTCAGCCACAATTTTAGAATTAATGGGGGCGCCCATTCCCAACTATTTTGAAGGCAGCCCACTAGTAAGACTCCCAGTGACTAACGCCACCGTTGAGGCTTAAAACAGTCCTAGTATTTCCAGATTCTTAGGAATTACACCTTGACAAAAAACACCAAATATGGGCTTCAAGTAGAAGGCTTGCTAACAATACTTCTCAAAAGATAATTGATAACAGCCTGTAAAAACTGACTATCCTCATATTTGGCATAACCCAATCAACTAGTAAATACACCTGAGAATTTCTCATCGATGACTATCAACATGAATCCAGAAGTATCGGTCATTATTCCTGCCTATAATACCGCAGGCTACATTTCCCAAACAATTGAGTCGGCCTTGGAGCAAACTTTGAAAAATATTGAGGTAATTGTAGTAGATGATGCCTCCACTGATGGGACACCCGAAGTAGCTAGAAGCTTTACAGATGAACGACTAAAAGTTTTTGTAAATCCTCAAAATCTGGGAGTGGCTGCTACACGTAATCGGGCCTTGAAGGAAGCCAAAGGCAGATGGATTGCTGTTTTAGACTCCGATGACTGGTATGCTCCGGAAAGACTAGAAAAACTTCTACAGTTACCACACGCACAAAATGCAGATATAATTGCTGATGATTTATTTTTGATTAGAGACGGTGAAGATGCTCCCTGGAGTACACTAATTAACGAAAGCGGGGAAGTTGTTGCAGAAATCAAGCAAATTGATCCGCAATATTTTGTGGAAACAGATGTGTATGGACAACAAGGGCTACACCTTGGCTTATCAAAGCCTTTATTCCGGCGAGATTTTATGTTGAAACATGACATTAAATATGATCCCTTAATGAAGGTGAGCGAAGATTTTTGGTTAGCCCTGAAATGTTTGATAAGAGGAGCGAGATTTTTTCTTCTACCAAAACCTTATTATTATTATCGTTCTCGTCCCGGTTCTCTAGTTTATTCATCTAAAGTCAAGCGTCTCGAACAAGATTGTCAAGCAACTGTAGCTTTTATCGATCAAGAAGACTGTTTGAGGCAAAAACCTGAAGTAGCTTATGCTTTATCTAAAAATCTTACTGTCTTTAAAAAAAATTTAGCTTATTACCGTGTTGTAGACTCATTAAAGCAACGACAATGGTTTAGATGTGTGATAGAAATGGTACGTAATCCTTACTTTTTCTGGCATTTCTCTATCCAATTTCCTGGTATTACAAATCGTCGCATACAGCGTTACATTTTTGGCAATACAGCAGCATACGACATGTTTTATCGTAGTAAAGACCAAAAGATTTTAAAGATTTAAAGTGAAAACTATAAAAAATAAATAAAACACCCAAGCATAGCAGATAATATATATTATCTGCTAAAAATTATAAAAATATTTACTATAAAAAATATGGAAAAACGCACCTTAATTACAAATTCTCTATCATTATTAGTTACTCGTTTAATACAAAGTATCGCTACTTTTGTGTTAACAGCAGCCATAGCCCGTAATTTAGGTGCTTATGAATTAGGTCAATATTTACTAGCATTCAGCTACTATTTTGTGTTTGCGAGTATTGCGTCACAGGGATTAAAAACCTTATTTACACGAGAACTTTCTCGCAATCCCGAAGAAATACCCGTGTATCTAGTCAATGGCACTTTCTTGCAAATACTTTTGAGTGTCCTTGGTTATGGAGCAATGATTATATTGGTGTTTTTATTGCCCTACAATCCTGAGACCTCAATGGTTTGCTACATCATGGGTCTAGCAATTATTCCTTTTTCACTTTCTAATATAACGGAGGCAATTTTTCAAGCTCAAGAAAAAATGACTTTGATAGCTGTCTCAACGGTGCCAGTTTACATTCTACGTTTAGTAGTAATGATATGGTGTATGCAAGAACTAAATTATGGGGTCAATTATATAGCGGGAATATTTGTTGTTTCCGAAGTAATAGTTTTTATTATTCAATGGGTCATGCTCACCAGCATGATTAGACCGAGATGGGAGATTAAGCAAGGTTTTATCCGGCAATTATTAAAATCTGCTCGGACATTTTTTGCTATTGATGCAGTAGGAATAATCACTAGTAAAACAAGTATTCTCATTATCTCACTCTTGGGGAGTGAAGTCATGGTTGGTCTTTTTGGTGCTGTTCTCCAATTAATGCAACCCATTACGATGATTATTCAGAGTGTCAGTCTTGCTGCTTTTCCAGGGATGACAAAAGCCGTAAATAGTGGCAAAAAGAAACAGGCGCAAGTCACAGAAAATATTATTACAATGCTGATGTGTATAGCCTTACCATTTGTGATTGGTATACACTTTATTGGTAATGATTTAATAACATTTATTTATAAAAATTCTGATTTTAATCAAGTAGATTTAGTGCTTAAATTGACTGCATTAGCCGTACTGGCTAGTCCATTTGTCCGCACATTAGGTTATCTGCTTTTATCTAATGGATTAGAGAGATATAACCTGAAAGAAGTGATTATTACCAATGCCGTGGGAAATATAGCAGGTGTAGTATTAATTTCACAATTTCAGTTAATGGGTGCAGCTTTTATGTATTTGTCAATGAGTTTAACGGCTTTTAGCATACTTATGTATGGTGTGTACAGTCGGTTATTTTCATTGAATATATGGAGAATAATGTATCGTCCATTGGTAATTGGCGTGAGCATGGCATTAGTATTCTTGTTACTACAAAGATATCAACTTGATTTTGTGGTAGTTTTGATTGTGTCAATTTGTGCCTATGCTTTGATAGCTAGTTTTTTAGCGGTCAATACATTAGGCGGTGTCAATGTTCTGTGGGCAAAATTTTTTAAAAAAAGTGAAGGAGAAACATGAAGATTAGTAACTTTACAAAGTATGAAAAAGAAAATTTGACCAGAGTCGCAGCGACTGTAGTTTGGGAAGATCGGGATCGACCCTCTCAAGAAATCTACGTTGCTACTACTAAAGAATTTGCCAATGACTTATCCTGCAACCCCAATACTTTTCTCATAGCTTGTACCATGCTAGCTTTTCACTATGGGGAAACAAGAATTTTTATAGATACAGAAGAAGCAGAAATTTGTCCAGAATTGCGTGATGGTTTAATTACGTCAATGCATTGGATGAGATCTTGGTACAAATTAGATCGTGATATTGTGCAAATAGAGGCAAAAACTAATTTTAAGACATCAAACACAGTTAGACCTCAAAGGGCGGGGATGTTTTTTTCAGGTGGCGTAGATACCTTTGCCACTTTGCGAAATAACCGTCTTAACTTTGGACAAGATCATCCAGCTTCAATTAAAGATGGTTTTATAGTTTACGGGATAGCAAATACTACTTTAGAAGCATTTGAGAAAGCTTTTATTTCACTATTACCAGTAACTAAAGATGCCGGAATAAACTTAATTCCAGTTTATACCAATATATATAGACATGTAAAAGACTTAGAAGATAGCAATTACAATTTCTGGAAATACTATTTTGGTGGCTCTGCCTTATCAGCTATTGCACATGCTTTTGTCAACCGATTGAATTTAGTGTATGTAGCCTCTACTAGTGAAATAAAGCATATCGAGCCTTGGGGTTCACATCCTTTAACAGATCCCAATTACAGCAGTTATGATTTGCGTGTTAAGTATGATAGCGTGCATTTATCCAGGTTAGATAAAACTAAATTAGTAGTGGGTTGGGATGTCGCGTTCCAAAACCTTAGAGTTTGTGATGAATTAGTTTTACCCACTGGTTATTTAAACTGTGGTATTTGTCATAAATGTACAATAACAATGGCACACCTTGCGGCGTTAGATGTATTAGACAAAACGAATATTTTTCCTGTCAAGGAGCTTACGAAAGAAAGGCTGATAAAGTTTGCACATCCAAAAACTCTGTTGGAAAAAGGAAAATATCAGAGTCTGATACCTTTGTTTGCATCTATAGGTCGTGACGATTTAGTACAAGCTACCAAATATATAATTGCTCGTGCTAATTTAAAATCCAATCTACAAAAAGTATCCAAGCCTTTTTTAATAAAAAAAGTTAAGGAATCAAAGTAATAAAAATTACTCCTTCTTCATTACTAGTTATGCTGAAATATGAGTTAAGTAACAAAGATTGGCAGTTTAAACAACTTTGGTTATCTAGTAAGGGTTGTTAGTTGTTAACTGATATTTAGCATACTAGGTAATGAAGAAATTGACCTTAATAATTGTGACAAGGTGCTAAACATGGAGAAATGCGAGTGACAAAAGTTGCTTTACTACATTTTTGCTTTGAAGACTATACTATTGAGTTAGCCAATAGTCTAGTTAAGTACGTTGATTTAACAGTAATTCAACCAGAAAATGTTGCCGCTACCTGTGGCGATGTTCTCGACCCCAGTATTCGCGTCATCAGCTTTAAAAAGCCACGGATGCGTGATCCGCACAACTTGTCATCTATGCGCGCCATGATGCGGATTATCAAAGATGTGCAACCAGATGTGTTACATGTACAAGAAACTAACGATCCGTGGTATGACTTGACGTTGCTGCTAAATCAAATGCCGCCATTGGTAACAACGATTCATGATGTATATCGTCATCCAGGCGATCGCCAAGTTGTATTCGGTGCAGAATATACTAGGCGTATTGCATTTTATCGCTCTCAGCAAATTATCGTTCATGCTGAAGCTTTAAAACAAGCACTGATTCAAGATTTTCGGGTACCACAACAGCGAGTTAACGTGTTACCACATGGGGAACTCGGCAGTTTATACCAACGTCGATCAGGGCAACACAGTTTACCAAGAGACCCTTATACATTATTATTCTTCGGCAGAATCTGGCCATATAAAGGATTAAACTACTTGTTAGAAGCACTACCATTGGTTGCTGCCAAAATTCCGGAAGTCAAATTGATTATTGCTGGACGGGGAGAAAATATCCAGCAATATTTTCCCGATGGTTACGATACCAGCCACATCGAACTGATAAATGACTTCATACCCTTAGAAAAGGTTTCAGGGCTATTCCAACGTAGTGCCGTTTCCGTTTTACCCTACATTGAAGCTTCACAAAGTGGCGTAGCAACTTTATCTTATGGCATGGGAACACCAATAATTGCTTCTGATATTGGGGGTTTGCAAGAAATAGTTGCCCATGAAAAAGATGGTTTACTAGTTCCTCCCAAAGATGTTACAGCCTTAGCTGATGCCATCATCCGGTTATTAGGCGATCGCAACTTACAACAGCAGATGCAAACTGCGGCATTAGCACGCTGTCAGCAAGATTTAAATTGGACAAATATTGCGGCGCAAACAGTCCAAGTTTATCACCAGGCAATAAAGATAAAAAATAAATCTTGAATCAGTTTATGAAAAAGCTCTTACTTTTTGCTGAACAGGCATTTACAGTTACTGTCTTACTGATTTATTCAGGGGCAATATTAACTCTTATCCTCTCAGGAGGGATGCAAGAAAATGAAGTTGTTGAGTTTGATAGTTCATTAATTAGAATAATTAATTTATTAATTTATGTAGTTACCTTCGTATTATTAGTTTTGCGTTGGAAAAAAACTCTTTATGTCTTTAGTAAAGACCGCTGGCTTTTTCCTTTAATCATTCTTGCGGCTGTTTCAGTTATTTGGTCTTTTGAGCCTGGTACAACAATTAAAGACAGTTTTACACTTATTGGTTCCAGTTTATTTGGAGTTTATTTAGCCTCTCGTTATACTTTAAAACAGCAATTACAGTTGTTGGGTTGGACATTTGGCATTGCTGTAATATTGAGTTTCATCTTTGCTATAGCTTTACCCTCATACGGGATCATGGGCGGTATTCATCAAGGAAGGTGGCGCGGAGTCTTTATACATAAAAATGGACTGGGAGCAAAAATGGTCAATAGTGGGATCGTTTTTCTCCTTTTAGCTTATCAAAGTAAAAAGCATAGTTGGCTCATGTGGGGTGGGTTGAGCTTATCAATCCTACTTTTAGTGCTTGCAGATTCAACTTCATCTGTTGTCAATCTCTTCGTCCTTGTATTTGCATTTTTTGTTTTTCGGACTTTTCGTTGGCCATACATAGTGATGATACCAACGCAAATGATGTTGATAACCATTAGTCAGGCTTTTTCTTTTTGGTTGAGTGATAATGCCGATGTCTTATTTGCTTCAATTGGCAGAGATGCGACACTTACTGGTCGGGCAGATTTATGGCCATTTGTGATGGAAATGATTTGGCAACAACCTTGGTTTGGTTATGGTTACGGTGGATTTTGGCAAGGTTTTAATGGAGAATCGGCATATGTTTGGCGAGCAGCCGGATGGACACCGACTCATCCTCACAACGGGTTTTTGGCACTGTGGCTGGATTTAGGCCTGTTAGGATTAGTTTTATTCTTTATAGGATTCTGGCGTAGTTGCCGCCACGCATTTACTTGGGTACGTAGTAGTAAAACAGCAGCAGATATTTTGCCGGCCATCCATCTTACTTATATAGCCACATTCAATTTGACTGAATCCGCATTATTGGACTCAAACACTATTGTTTGGGTACTTTACATTGCCTTGGTTTTATCATTGCCCATAATTCCTAAAAATCAAGAAAAATTAATAGCTTAAAATAGACAAAAAGAGGGATATCGAAACAATAAATATAATAAATTAAGGATTTATGGAATGCGAATTTTAATGCTAGGAGAAAGCCTAAAAAATCAAGGAGGAATAGTTTCAGTTGAAAAGCTAATAATTAAACAAGCTCCTGCTGAGGTGCAAATTCATCATATATCTACTTTACCCAAGGGATCTACACTCATCAAAGTATTAGTATTTTTTCAAGCTTTAGTCTTATTATTTTGGCAACTATTAAAACAAGAAGCTGACATTGTTCATATCCATGTCTCAGAACGAGGTAGTGCTTGGCGCCAGTCAATCACTACTTTAATTGCTTGGTTACTGCAAAAACCAGTCATTCTTCACACCCATAGTGCTGATTTTCATGTATTTTACTCAAAGATACCCAGAATATTCCAAGCAGTATTAAGATGGGCATTTTGTAAATCTACACGTTTTATTGTTTTATCAGATAGTTGGAAAAAATTCTACGTCGATAATCTAGGCTTAAACCCAAAGCAGGTAGTTGTATTACCTAACCCAGTTAAACTCCCGGTAGAAGTACCGCCAAGAACAAATTTTCAAAAAGTCAATTTTTTGTTTTTAGGCCGAATTGGTGAACGCAAAGGAGCATTTGATTTAATTGAAGCTTTCGCGGCGATTCCTCATGAACAAAGACAAAATTCAGAGTTGACTATGGCGGGAGATGGAGATGGTAAAAGAGCTAGAGATTTAGTCAAAAATCTGAATTTAAGCAACCAAATTACTATTTTAGATTGGGTAAATGAACAAGAAAGAGATGCACTTTTGAAAAAAGCGGATGTTTTTGTTTTACCTTCATACAATGAAGGGTTACCAATGGCACTACTTGAAGCTATGAGTTGGGGATTACCTGTGATTACTACACCAGTTGGAGGTATTCCAGAGCTAGTAATTCCTGATAAAAATGGGTTACTAGTGAAACCAGGGAATATTAAAGAATTATCAATAGCGATGCAGAGTTTGATTGTAAATCAAGAGCTAAGGCAGGAAATAGGTGAGAACGCCAGAGAAAGTATCCAACCTTTTGATGTAGATAAATATTTAATTCATTTGTTCAAAATTTATCATTCAGTGATGATTTAATTTACATATTTTTAAGCTGTAGAGGTACCAAATGGAAAGATTTTCTGAAATAAAAATATTAGATACAAGATTTCATACATTAACAGTAAATGACTTAATAAGTTACATCGTAGCCAGTGGGAAAATCGAGCAAAAAAGAACTATCGCTAATGTCAATGTGCGAGGAATCAACTTTGCATGTGAGTTACCTTGGTATCGCAATTTTATAAACAATGCTGATTTAGTATTTTGCGATGGATTTGGTGTGTCACTGGGAGCAAAAATTTTGGGCTACCAAATGGAACCCGCACATCGTATGACTTGTCCTGATTATATAGAAACTTTAGCGTTAGCTTGTGAGCAACAGAATGTTTCTTTATTTTTGCTGGCTGGTAAACCAGGCGTAACAGATAAAGCAATTAGCAAGTTGCTGGAGATAGCTCCTAATTTACGCATAGAAGGACATCACGGTTATTTTGAAAAATCTGGAGCAGAAGAAGAAGCTGTAATTGAGAAAATTAATAAATTTAAGCCAGATGTTTTATATGTCGGCTTTGGTATGCCATTACAGGAACGCTGGATTCAAGATAACTTCCATAAAATTGACACGCGTGTGTTTTTACCTCTAGGAGCATGTCTAGATTTCTATACTGAATCTGTATATCGTGGGCCGCGTTGGCTAACTGATAATGGTTTTGAGTGGTTAACCCGCTTAATTGTTGAGCCTAATCGTCTTTGGAAACGTTATATTGTAGGCAATCCACTATTCTTTTATCGTGTGTTCAAACAACGAATTACTCAAGCAATATTAGTAAAGCGCTAAGGGAATATTCTGCTTTGTTAAGAAAGTTAATCTTTGAATTTGATTGATAAGAAGGCAATATATCTGGGGAGGTATTTTACGATGATATCAGGCACTTATGCTAAATTAATTTATTATTAATAAATGATTGACATATATTGAGAATAAGGATTATTTATCATGCAGCGAGTTGCAATAATATTCTCTCATCAGATGCAAATTTAGAAATGAATGTGATTCTATTAATGCTCTTGATCATACTACCAAAGACTGATAAGATCCTATTCATACTTCCTCCTTCCTCTGTTGTTTATATTTTTTGAGATACAGCAATACAAACAAGCAGCAATTAACAAAACAAGTCAAGCAAATACCCACATCGAAAAATTCTCAATTTTGCAACCTAGTTAGTCAACACTATTGTTAAGTCCCATCAGTGCATTTATGGTTGCAGTATTACTTGAAATTCTCTTCTAAATAAAATCTAATTTTTTTGTTGCCAACCCTTACTTGTAAAGGAAAAATTATGTCAAATTCAGAAAAATTTGTGGAATCTAAAGAGTCTATTGACTTAGACTTGAGCCATTACTTATTAACAGTGAAACGGCGCTGGATACTAGTCTTACTCATTTTGGCAGGTACATTTGGACTAAGTGTTGTAGCCACAACATTGATGAAGCCCTCGTATGAGGCAGAAGGAAAACTCTTCTTCCGGATGCCTTCTTTTAAAACAGTAGGTAATAATTTGTTGCCTAGTCAAGCAGAAGGACAAGAAGCAGGTGATTTGAGATCTTTGATCTCTACTCAAAATCCCATCAGTACTCAAATGCAAGTAATTTCTTCTCCTTCTTTTTTGCAGCAGGTAATAGACAAATTACAACTCAAGAATGACAAAGGTGAACCACTAGAAGCAAAAGAGCTAGAGAGATCCCTAGATCTAAAAATTGTTGGTGGCACAGATGTGTTGCAAATTAACTACAGCAGTCGTCAACCTGACGAAACAGCAGCAGTAATCAACACAATAATGGATCTCTATCTCCAAAACGATATTCTCATCAATCGTTCTGAGGCAGAAGCAACTCGTGACTTTATGTCTCAGCAGCTGCCTCAAAGTCGAGCTGCTCTGAATAAGGCAGAAGAAGAGTTACGCATATTTAGACAGAAGTACAACATTGCAGACTTACCGGAAGAAACAAGGACATCTGTTGGGCTTATTAGCAATCTTAATAACGAGATTAATACTGTTCAGGCGCAATTAGCTGAGGTAAATGCTCAAACCAATGAACTACGGCAGAAAGTTGCCCTAAATTCCCAGGAAGCGATCGTTGTGAGTACGCTGAGTCAGTCACCGGCTGTGCAGGGAGTGCTGACACAACTTCAAGAAACGGAACTACAGTTGGCGAATGAGCGTAGTCGTTTCCAAGATGAAAACCCGGTAGTAGTCGGACTAGTAGCCAGAAGAGCTAGTTTACAAAACCTCTTACAACAGCAAATTGCCCAGACTGTTGGTAATCAAGCCAATGTTCCGCCCAGACTATTACAGATTGGAGAACTCAGACAAAACTTGATCCAAAATTTGCTGCAATCAGAAGTGCAGCGCTCTGGACTGAGCCAGAGAGTTGCTTCTTTGTACAATTCACGCTCTACCTACGAGCAGCGTTTGAGAAACATACCCCAATTAGTACAAACTCAGCGGGATTTAGAACGGAAAGTTACAGTTGCAGAAACTACGTATCAAAATTTGTTGCAAAAAGTTCAACAATTAGAGGTAGCAGAAAATAGAACTACACCCAATGCTCGGATTATTGCTCAGGCTTTAGTTCCCACAGAGCCAGCATCAGGGAAAAAACTGATTGTTTTGGCTTTGGGATTGATGTCAGGGATATTTTTATCCACTACGGCCGTTCTCTTCCTAGAACTGAGAGATAAATCCCTCAAAACAACGAAGGAAGTCAGAGAGGTATTTAACTATACACCGTTAGGGATGCTTCCTTTGTTGCCGAGTAAGGCTAACTCCCGTCATCGTGAGCCAGAATCAATTACCCCTGAGATTGCTGTTAGAGATATGCCATACTCTTTAACTAGCGAAATGTACCGGATGATTCAAGCCAATCTGAAATTCCTCAGTTCAGATAAGGATGTGAAAACAATTGTAGTCGCCAGTGCAGTTCCCAAAGAAGGTAAGTCTACAGTTTCCGCTAATTTGGCTGCTGCGATCGCTCAACTAGGACGAAAGGTTTTATTAATTGATGCAGATATGCGAATGCCTTCTCAGCATCATCTTTGGGAACTAACAAATGCCGCAGGTTTGAGTGAGGTACTTGTAGGACAGGCTGAATTCCGCACAGCTGTGAATACAGTTATGGATCACCTGGATGTCTTAACTGCTGGAGTTAGACCACCTAACCCACTGGCTTTACTAGAATCCAAGCACATGGCATCACTCATTCAACAGTTTGCATCACAGTACGATTGTGTAATTATCGATGCTCCTCCTTTGCTGCTTGCGGCTGACGCTTTAACTTTAAATCGCATGTCCGATGGGATGTTGTTAGTATCTAGACCAGAGGTAATTGATTATAATAGTGCTGTTGCCGCCCAAGAGATGCTAGACAGAGCCAATCACAACGTTTTAGGTTTAGTTGTCAATGGAATCATTGAGAAAAACGAATCTAGCAGTTATTTTTATCATGCAAAAGAATACTTCCCTCACGAAAAGTTAAGCAAAAAAGATGTGGCGTTGCAAAAACGTTAACTTTTGTCAAAACCTTTTGTCTTTCAGGGGAAAGGGTAAAAAAATCGGCGTTGCATATTTGCTGGATGATTTTAATTTTATTGGGGATGGGTTTCTCGCCTGTCCCTTGTATTTTAGGGCGTTTAAGAAATTCACCCCATAAGATTCATCCCTAAATTTAGCAACGCCAAAAAATCAACTTTTACTAAAGAAATGAGGAATCAGTATCAGGTTGCTTTATTTGCCTAACAGTAAATTTAGGCATTAGCTTTGCCGAAGGGCAATTTGATCAACCAATAGGTTAATTGTGCCTAGTCTTCATATTCATACGCCCCGATATCATATCCTTTACCGGACGGACGACGATTGCCAGCAAAATCAGTTTTTACGGCACTAAAGTTAGTACCTTTATCGATAGCTGGACTATTCGCCTTAAGTCGAAAATCATTGTTCGATAGATTAACAAACTGCGGATCAGCGATAATATCATTATCTCCCTGCACAACGATGTTGCCATTATTGGCGTAGATATTGTGGTCGTAAGTGATGTTGGAACTTCTGGAGTTACCGTTCATTCTCTTACCAGGAAAAGCGTAGAAAATATTGTTCAAAATTTTGACATCAGATGACTCCGCGGCAAATATTTGTCCACCGCTGAGTTCTGGGCTTTGGTTATTCAAAACAGCAGTATTGTTGACAATATCGACATTATCACTTAAAAATGCATGAATGCCTGAACCGCCATTTTTGTATGTGACATTGTTGGCAACTAAAGTGCGACCTCGATATCTACCCAAATTGGAGCCGTTCTGAGTATTTCTGGAGTCATCGATAATGATGCCATTACCATCAGTGATTCTACCAACTGCTAACCATTCAATGTTCTGACGATTGTTGTAAGTCTTGTTGTTGGTCACAATCATCTTGTAATCTGTGGTGTTGTTATCAGAATTCCAATTCTGCCACATAGAAATGCCGCTGTTGGCATATACAGAGTACCAGGCATTATTAAATATTTCGTTGCCATCCACTGTTATGTAGTCAGATTGAATGACTGAAACACCACCACCACCGCAGTTATGTATCTTGTTATTGAGAATGCGGATGTGACGCGAACGACCATTTTTGCGCCCATCTAGGGTGATGCAATTGCCGTTTGTTAGTGGGTTGCCACCGTTATATCTTTGACTTCTGGCATAATCAAGGCTGATATTGGCATTGTTTCCTTCTACTTCCAGCCCATTGATTTCGATATAAGAAGCGCCTCGATCAATCTCAATTCCGTGCCAAGCATTGTGTTTAATCTTCGGTGAATGTCCAGGATGCGCTTTATAAGTAATCCAGGCATTTGCATTTCCAGAGCGTGAAATATATACCACTTGACCAGAGTTGGAATTTTTGTACTCTCCGTTCATGATCAGTACCGTATCTCCTGGCTGAGTCAGGTTTGCTGCCTTTTGAATTGTTCTAAAAGCAGACGATGCCGAACGTCCGTTATTGTTGTCGTTGCCACTACCACTGACATAGTATGTTGTTCCCGAATTCATACTAATCAACTTGGATTCCTCTATCCTTTCTTGATGATTGGATAACGGATGATTACTGGTTGTTAAAGTTGGTTTTTGTGCTGCACCTATAACACCTAATACCCAAGGAAGTACAAGAAATGCACGCAAACTCAAACTTTTCATTCCTAGTGGAAACAGAATTTTCATCAATAATTGGTGTCTAAGATTACCTTAAAGAAGCGCTTTTGCGGCTTCCTGTGGAATTATCGCACTTTTTGGTAATCCTATCACTTCATATAAGAAATTCATGATCCTGCTGTAATTCATCCGTAGAATAAATTGGCAATGAGCATTATGAAAATGTCCAATAAAAGCAGCAAAAACCCCACTAGTAACATCCTAAAAATCAGCATTTCAGGATATTATTGATTTTAATTACTAGGGCAACCTGGTGTAGGGTTATTTGGAGTAGTAGGATGAGTGGGAGTACTTGAATGCTGATATTCGTATGCCCCCATATCATATTTAGTACCCGATTGACGAGGTTTGCCAGCAAAATCAGTTTTTAAAATACTCCATGTACTACCTTTGTCGATAGCTGGACTATTTGCCTTCAGTTGAAAGTCATTTTTCGATAGATTAACAAACTGCGGGTCAGCGATAATATCGTTAGCCCCTCGCACAACTATGTTGCCATTATTAGCGTAGATATTGTGGTCGTACGTGATGTTAGTACTTCGGGAGTTACCATTCATTCTCTTACCAGGGAAAGCATAAAGAATGTTGTTCAAAACTTTGACATCAGATGAATCAGCAGCAAATATTTGTCCACCGCTGAGTTCTGGACTTTGGTTATTCAAAACAGCAGTATTGTTGACAATATCAACGTGATCACTCTCATAAGTATGAATACCTGAACCACCATTTTTGTATGTAACATTGTTGGCAACTAAAGTGCGACCTCGATATTTACCCAAATTGGAGCCGTTCTGAGTATTTCTAGAGTCATCGATAATGATGCCATTACCATCAGTGATTCTACCAACTGCTAACCATTCAATGTTCTGACGATTGTTGTAAGTCTTGTTGTTGGTCACAATCATCTTGTAATCTGTGGTGTTGTTATCAGAATTCCAATTCTGCCACATAGAAATGCCGCTGTTGGCATATACAGAGTACCAGGCATTATTAAATATTTCGTTGCCATCCACTGTTATGTAGTCAGATTGAATGACTGAAACACCACCACCACCGCAGTTATGTATCTTGTTATTGAGAATGCGGATGTGACGCGAACGACCATTTTTGCGCCCATCTAGGGTGATGCAATTGCCGTTTGTTAGTGGGTTGCCACCGTTATATCTTTGACTTCTGGCATAATCAAGGCTGATATTGGCATTGTTTCCTTCTACTTCCAGCCCATTGATTTCGATATAAGAAGCGCCTCGATCAATCTCAATTCCGTGCCAAGCATTGTGTTTAATCTTCGGTGAATGTCCAGGATGCGCTTTATAAGTAATCCAGGCATTTGCATTTCCAGAGCGTGAAATATATACTACGTTGCCAGAGTGCGAATTTTTGTACTCTCCGTTCATGATCAGTACCGTATCTCCTGGCTGAGTCAGGTTTGCTGCCTTTTGAATTGTTCTAAAAGCAGACGATGCCGAACGTCCGTTATTGTTGTCGTTGCCACTACCACTGACATAGTATGTTGTTCCCGAATTCATACTGATGATCTGAGGTTTGTTCTTTACTATTGCTTCATAATTGGATGATGGCTGAACAACCGTTGCTAAAGACGTTTTTTGTACTTCACCAACACCGCTTAATACCCAGGGGAGTACAAGAAACGCTTTCAATCTTAAACTTTTTACTACCATAAAAAATACACTTTTCATCAAACTGCAATCCAAAGATAGTTTGAAGAAATACGTGCGCCATCAGTGTTATTACTAGGTAATTAAATTAGTAAACAGTAAATCTTTTTAAAAAATAATGTAAAAATTAAAACTACTAATGTAACGTGCTTGTACGTAGATTGAATTAATTTGAGTTCAATCAGATAATGACGTAGAGTTACTGCCATAAGTAATTACACTCAGCATCACTAAATTGTTTTGTAAAGGTCGTTTAAATGAAAAATTTATGTCTTCAGCGCCAACATTAAAGCTATATTTAGCAATACTTATAGCCGATTTTTAGAACTAATTATTTTTTATGTAAATATCCTGAATGTTGAGATAATTAAGCCACAAATATAGACTACAAGTAAAAATTGGTTAAATAGCAACTGTATCGCTTCAACATGTAACCTCATAACAGCACAATATGAAATTCAGTGAAATTATCAGTAAACTGGACGCCACTACCGACAATAGCCTGACAACTTTGCAAAGTTACGATCCAGCAATTATAGGGTTGGCTGCTTTAGATGAAGCTCAACCTGGTAATCTCAGTTACGTAGAAGGCGCAAAATTCGCATCTTTTGTCAGCACAACAAATGCCAGTGCTTTAATTTTGCCTTTAGACAAAACATTACAATCACAAGCTCAAGAACGCGGTATAGCTTGGATAGCTACACCCAACCCCAAGCTGACGTTTGCCCAGGCGATCGCCCTCTTCTACCAGCCATATCGCCCCAGCCCAGAAATTCATCCCACGGCTGTGATTCACCCCACAGCAAAACTAGGCAATGATGTTTATATTGGCCCCCATGCAGTGATTCAGCAAAATGTAGAAATTGGTAATCATGCCATAATTCATCCCAATGTGGTGATTTATCCCGATGCCAAAATAGGCGATCGCACCACCTTACATGCTAACTGCACCATACATGAGCGCACACTTATCGGTGCAGATTGCGTAATTCACAGTGGCGCTGTCATCGGTGCAGAAGGTTTTGGCTTTGTGCCTACCCCTACTGGTTGGTTAAAAATGGAACAATCTGGCTACACTGTTTTAGAAGATGGTGTAGAAGTAGGCTGCAACAGTGCCATTGACCGCCCAGCCGTAGGGGAAACAAGAGTAGGACGTCGGACAGTAATTGATAACATGGTACAGATAGGACACGGCTGCCAAATTGGTGCAGGATGTGCCATCGCCGGTCAAGCCGGTATGGCAGGAGGCGTCAAAATTGGTAATCGCGTCATCCTCGCTGGACAATCGGGAATTGCCAATCAAGTGAAAATTGGTGATGGGGCGATCGCATCCGCTAAAGCCGGAATTCATAATGATGTTGCACCAGGGGAAATCGTCTCCGGAATGCCAGCAATACCCCACAAACTATATCTGAAGATATCTGCTATTTATAATCGCTTGCCAGAAATGTATCTATCCTTCAAGCAATTGCAACGCCAGTTAGGGAAGAAGTGATTGGGACTGGGGACGAGGCAGGAAGAGGCAGGGGGGCAGGGAGCAGGGGGGAAGGATTTTCGGTGAGTACCAATATCTTTGTTTTTATCTTCCTCATCTTCCCCATCTCCCCATCTCCTCATCTCCTCATCTCCCCATCTCCCCATCTCCTCATCTCCTCATCTCCTCATCTCCCCATCTCCTCATCTCCTCATCTCCCCATCTCCCCATCTCCCCCTCTGTCTACTAGCTAATCTCCAATTTTTCCAACAATGACTTTGTGGAAACAATGTGGCGTTCTAAACCCAGTTCTTTCGGGCTAATTCCTAATGCTAAGGCAATTAACTGTGGTAAATGCAGTACTGGTAAACCTAGTTTCTGCCCGATGACTTTTTCTACTTCTGGCTGACGAGAATCTAAATTCAGATGGCAAAGAGGACAAGGCGTGACTAGACAATCAGCACCATTTTCTAAGGCTTCTTGAATGTGCATCCCAGCCATCTTGAAAGACTGGGTAGTAGCGTAGCTAGCAAGGGGCCAGCCACAACATTGGGTGCGTCCACGATAATAAATTGGTGTTGCGCCTATTGCTCGAAAGACATTTTCCATTGCTTCAGGTTGGAAAGGGTCATCATAGGGCATTAACTTTTGGGCACGCAGGAGATAGCAACCATAAAAAGCAGCACATTTTAATCCCGTTAACTTACGAGTTACACGTTGGGTAATTTCCTCTAAACCGTAATCTGTGACTAGGGCATAAAGGAGATGTTTAACTTCGGTACTACCGCGATAAGGTGAACAACCTTCTTTGTGCAGCAAACTATTTACTTGCTCAACATAAGCAGGGTTACTGGTCTGGCATGTTTTCAGGTTTTCGTTGACATGACCGATTACACCCTGACAAGTGCTGCAATGGGTAAGTAAGGGTAGATTTAATTCTTCTGCTAAAGCAATATTTCTGGCGTTAACCGTATCTTCTAGTAATTGAGAATCTTCTTTAAATGTGCCTGAACCGCAACAAGCAGCTTTTTTCAATTCAACCAGTTCAATACCCAATGCTTGAGTCAAAGCTTGAGTTGATAAATACAGCTCCCGACAAGCTCCTTGGGCGACACAACCAGGGTAATAAGCGTACTTTAACGTCTGAGATAGCATAAAAGTATATTTGGATAAGGGCAATTGCCCCTGACAACTACTGTTGTATCATTCTTGGACAGGGATATTAGCCAGGGCATAGATGTTAATTTAGATATTCAACTAAAAATTGAGCTTGTGGATGGGGGTTAATCAACAGATAACAACCGAAGTGATAAGTTGCATGTAATCTTGATATAGCGATGATTTCAAGAGTAATACAATAATGTTGGGCGAATGAATGGGTTGTTAGTTGCCGAAAATCGGCACCACAAAAAACTCAAACTAGCACAAGTACCGCTAGACTGGCGGGAATGGAAACTGCCTGGGCAATCAGAGCGTCGGGGATATGAAGTAACTTAATTATTACTCCAAATCTAGATGGTGGGTGTAAAACCAGAAATGGAAATAACTAGGAAAGCCTGATCGTGTTAGCGTAGCGGCGCGATAGCGCAGTAAGGCAGCCCTGACTGTACGCGATCGCGTCAGTGGGGGAGGAGGTCACTAATCACCTGGTAAATAAAAGCGTTGACATCAAGCGATCGCGTCGCTGGTTCTAATTGCCAACTGTTTTTCTCTAGATTACCTTGTGCTTTCAGGTACAACAGTTTAGTCGTACCCTAGGGGCTAGAGTTTTCTCAAGGAAAAGCCTCCGGTAGTATACGGGCGATCGCGCTTTCCGATAAGATGTATATGCTCAAAACCATGTCGCCCATAAAGAGCGGATAATAGCAACTGGTCAAGGACTTTTACCTATGAATCAAGAAATTTTTGAAAAGGTCAAGAAAATTGTTGCCGATCAACTGAGTGTTGATGATGACAAAGTTGACAAAACTATTACACCCCAAGCTAATTTTGCTAACGATTTAGGAGCCGATTCCCTAGATACAGTTGAATTGGTAATGGCATTGGAAGAAGAATTTGATATTGAAATTCCCGATGAAGCCGCCGAAAAAATTACGACGGTTCAAGAAGCGGTGGATTACATCAACGACAAAGTTGCTGCATCTGCCTAAACAGCAATTGGGGAACTCGGGACCCACTCTGGGGATAAGGGGCAATGGGTACTGGGTATTAGGTACTGGTAATAATTGGCTAAAGAGAAAAATCTTCTGAAGAAACCATTATTTTGTCTTTCTACTTCCCAATCCCTGCTTCCCAGTCCCCAGTCCCCAGTCCCCATTCCCTATATTGTGCAGCTTTCTCGCCACCTTTAACTAAGTCATGACAGATTATAAACGTAAACGCGTTGTTGTAACTGGTGTTGGCGCGATTACACCTATTGGTAACACACCAGATGAATATTGGGAAGGATTGTTAAGCGGACGCAATGGCATTGACCACATCACATTTTTTGATGCGTCGCGCCATGATTGCCGCATTGCAGGGGAAGTAAAAAACTTCGATCCACATGATTACATGGATCGCAAAGAAGCCAAACGCATGGATCGGTTTTCCCAATTTGGGGTATCAGCCGCCAAACAAGCCCTGGCCGACGCCAAGTTAGTCATTAATGAACTAAATGCCGAACAGGTGGGAGTGATGATTGGCTCCGGTGTTGGTGGACTAAAGGTGATGGAAGACCAGCAAACAATCTACCTCAATCGTGGGCCTGATCGCTGTAGTCCCTTCATGATTCCCATGATGATTGCCAATATGGCCGCGGGATTAACAGCAATTCATACCGGTGCTAAAGGGCCTAACTCTTGCGCTGTCACCGCCTGCGCCGCAGGTTCTAACGCCATTGGGGATGCATTTCGCCTGATTCAAAATGGTTATGCTCAAGCAATGATTTGCGGGGGATGTGAAGCCGCAATTACACCCTTGGGTTTAGCTGGTTTTGCCGCAGCACGAGCGCTTTCGACTCGCAATGATGACCCCGCTCACGCGTGCCGTCCATTCGACCGCGATCGCGATGGGTTTGTCATGGGTGAAGGTGGCGGAGTACTCATCTTGGAAGAATTAGAACACGCCTTGAGTCGTGGCGCTCGGATTTATGGGGAAATGGTCGGCTATGGCATGACCTGTGATGCCTATCATATGACTTCCCCAGTACCAGGTGGCACGGGAGCCGCTAGAGCCATCCAACTGGCTCTGAAAGATGGCGGACTCACCCCAGAAATGGTGAGTTACATCAATGCTCACGGCACCAGCACCCCGGCTAATGATTCCACCGAAACCGCTGCCATGAAAACTGCCTTAGGCGATCACATTTATAAAATTGCCGTCAGTTCCACCAAATCGATGACAGGACATCTTTTGGGTGGTTCAGGAGGCATCGAAGCAGTAGCCACAGTATTGGCGATCGCTAGTGATAAAATTCCGCCAACCATCAATTTAGAAAATCCCGATCCAGAGTGTGACCTAGATTACGTAGCCAACTCTAGCCGCGAGCAAAAAGTTGAAGTCGCACTATCCAACTCTTTCGGGTTCGGTGGTCACAATGTCACACTAGCCTTTAAGAAGTACACCTAAAATTCTCAAATTTGCCGTTTTCAGTTCTCCTGAGATCATCTTGTGAAAAGTATCATAAATATCATTCATGGCTGAATTGAGCGTTCAGCATAACCCGATTATCAGCTTGATTTATCACCAGAAACTCAGGAGATCCCGCTTGTCCATCCACAATGGGGAATGGGATGATGAAGATACTGCGGGAACCTTTAAATCAGTGGTCAGCTATCAGTGATCAGTTACCAGGCTTAATGAATAAAAATGATAACTGATAACCGTTAACTGTTAACTGTTTAAAATAAACCCAGTGAGAAGAGAAGCTCCAAGAGTGCTAACCCGTCGTTAAGAACAAGAGATTATGGCTGTTGCAACCCAATCCCTCGAAGAACTTTGTATTAATTCAATTCGCTTTTTGGCTATTGATGCCGTAGAAAAAGCAAAATCGGGACACCCAGGGCTGCCGATGGGCGCGGCTCCTATGGCTTTCGTCCTATGGGATCGCTTTATGCGATTTAATCCCAAAAATCCCAGTTGGTTCAACCGCGATCGCTTTGTCTTGTCTGCTGGTCATGGCTCGATGTTGCAGTACGCTTTACTGTACCTGACAGGCTACGATAGCGTCACCATTGAAGATATTCAGCAATTCCGTCAGTGGGAATCTAGAACCCCCGGACACCCCGAAAACTTCATGACCGCAGGCGTGGAAGTTACGACTGGCCCCTTGGGTCAAGGAATTGCCAATGGAGTCGGTTTAGCGATAGCAGAAGCCCATCTAGCTGCTAAATTCAATAAACCTGATGCCAAAATTGTTGACCATTACACCTACGTAATTCTAGGTGATGGTTGCAACATGGAAGGCATTTCCGGCGAAGCTGCTTCTTTCGCGGGTCACTTGGGATTAGGCAAACTGATTGCTCTGTATGACGACAACCACATCTCTATCGATGGTTCTACAGATGTAGCCTTCACCGAAGATGTGTCCAAGCGTTTTGAAGCTTATGGCTGGCATGTTTTACATGTCAAAGATGGTAATACCGATTTAGATGGCATTGCCAAGGCAATTGAAGCAGCTAAAGCTGTAACCGACAAGCCGACCATGATTAAGGTTACAACTACCATCGGTTATGGTTCTCCCAACAAAGCCAACACTGCTGGTGTTCATGGTGCTGCCTTGGGTGGAGACGAAATAGCATTAACCCGGAAAAATTTGGGTTGGGAACACGAGCCTTTCGTAGTTCCTCAAGATGCTCTCAATCATGCACGCAAAGCAGTAGAACGTGGCGCAGGTTACGAAGCTGACTGGAACAAGACATTTGCCGACTACAAAGCCAAATATCCCCAAGAAGCGGCTGAATTTGAACGTTACCTGAGCAGCAAACTACCAGACGGTTGGGATAAAGTACTACCTACCTACACCGCCGAAGACAAAGGATTGCCTACCCGCAAACACTCGGAAAACTGTCTCAATAAATTGGCAGCAGGTTTACCTGAGTTAATTGGTGGTTCAGCTGACTTGACCCATTCCAACTTAACTGAAATCAAGGGTAAGGGGGACTTCCAAAAAGGACAATACCAAAACCCCAACATCCACTTCGGTGTCCGGGAACACGGTATGGGCGCAATCTGTAATGGTATAGCGCTGCATGGTTCGGGATTAATTCCCTACGGTGCGACCTTCTTGATCTTCACAGATTATATGCGGGCAGCTATCCGCTTATCGGCTTTGTCCCAAGCTGGAGTCATTTGGGTAATGACTCACGACTCCATTGGACAAGGTGAAGATGGCCCCACACACCAACCCATAGAAACTTTAGCTTCCTTGCGTGCTATTCCTAACTTGACTGTAATTCGCCCCGCAGACGGTAACGAATGCTCTGGTGCTTACAAAGTCGCAATTGAACACGCCAAGCAAAATGCTCCTACTCTGTTGGCGTTCACCCGTCAGGCTGTTCCCAACTTAGCAGGTACATCGGTTGAGCATGTGGCCAAGGGTGGATACACAGTGGTAGATTGCCAAGGTACACCAGAGCTAATTCTGATTGGTACTGGTTCTGAATTGAGCCTCTGCGTTACCGCAGCCGAAAAACTGACAACAGAAGGTAAGAAAGTCCGTGTTGTCTCAATGCCTTCAACTGACTTGTTTGACGCACAGGATGCAGCTTATAAAGAGTCGGTTCTGCCGAAAGCTGTCACCAAGCGTTTGTCTGTAGAAGCTGCTTCTAGCTTCGGCTGGCATAAGTACGTGGGCATGGAAGGAGATACTGTTAGTATTGATCGCTTTGGTGCTTCGGCTCCTGGCGGTGTTTGTCTGGAGAAATTTGGCTTTAGCGTTGATAATGTATTAGCTAAGGCTAAACAATTATTGGGTTAATTAGCAACGGAATATTCTCTTTAGGGTAGACTGAAAGGTCTACCTTTTTTTTGGTTCTGGTTCGGTTGAATCTGCCGTTAAACAGGTTGACCGTCGAACAAAGATTTCCGGGGCACAATGGAAACGAGAAAATGTGCCTCAAGTCCTTGCCCATAATTTTGATGCCGATAAAGCTAGAAATATTGTTACATGGTGTTGCCAACCCACCCTCTGCCTGCCCACACTCTACAAAAACGGGCGATAATACTACTCTATAAAGACGTGAAGACCGATCCAGGTAGGTATGCCCCTCTTCTTACAATAACCATATCAAAACAAAATTGACTCTTGTTCTCTGTGCGCCTCATATTTGGAGTGGTTTCTCGAACAGCCTATGCAACCCACTAATCCTAACCAATTTACCGAAAAAGCCTGGGAAGCGATCGCCCATACCCCAGATATTGCTAAACAATATCAACAACAGCAAATCGAAAGCGAACACCTGATGAAAGCGCTGCTGGAACAAGAAGGTCTGGCTAGCAGTATTTTGACAAAAGCGGGTGTAGATTTGCAAAAAGTCCGCGATCGCACTGATCAATTTTTCCGTCGTCAACCGAAAGTATCTGGTAGCAGCACGTCTGTCTACTTGGGACGCAGCTTAGATACACTGTTAGATCGGTCAGAGGCATATCGTAAGGAATTCAAAGACGAATATATCTCCATTGAACATTTGTTGCTGGGTTATGCCAAAGATGACCGTTTTGGTAAAAGTTTATTCCAAGAATTTGGTTTAGACGAAGGCAAGCTCAAAAATATTATTAAGCAAATTCGTGGGAGTCAAAAAGTGACCGACCAAAATCCAGAAGGCAAATACCAATCACTGGAAAAATATGGGCGTGATCTCACAGAAGCCGCACGTCAAGGTCAACTAGATCCAGTCATTGGGCGAGATGATGAAATTCGTCGCACCATTCAAATTCTCTCGCGCCGTACCAAAAATAACCCTGTTTTAATTGGAGAACCAGGTGTTGGTAAAACTGCTATCGCCGAAGGACTAGCACAACGCATTATCGCTGGTGATGTGCCCCAATCCCTGAAAGACCGCAAGTTAATCGCCCTAGATATGGGTGCTTTAATCGCCGGGGCAAAATTCCGGGGTGAATTTGAAGAACGTCTCAAAGCAGTATTAAAAGAAGTTACAGAATCCGGCGGTAGTATAGTTTTATTTATTGATGAGATTCATACCGTAGTTGGTGCTGGTGCTACCCAAGGGGCGATGGATGCCGGCAATTTATTAAAACCCATGTTGGCGCGGGGCGAATTGCGGTGTATTGGGGCGACAACTTTAGATGAATATCGCAAGTATATAGAAAAAGACGCGGCACTAGAAAGACGCTTCCAGCAAGTATATGTAGACCAGCCCAGTGTAGAAGATACAATTTCTATTCTGCGCGGGTTGAAAGAACGCTATGAAGTCCACCACGGGGTGAAAATTTCTGATAGTTCTTTAGTTGCAGCCGCTACATTATCTAGTAGATATATCAGCGATCGCTTCTTACCAGATAAAGCCATTGACTTGGTAGACGAAGCCGCCGCCAGACTGAAAATGGAGATTACCTCCAAACCAGAAGAACTAGACGAAATCGACCGTAAGATTTTGCAATTGGAAATGGAGAAGCTATCTTTGCAAAAAGAAACTGATGCAGCTTCTCGAGAACGTTTAGAAAGAATTGAAAAAGAACTGGCTGACCTCAAGGAAGAACAAAGAACTCTCAATGCTCAATGGCAGTCGGAAAAAGATATCATCAATAAAATTCAGTCCATCAAAGAAGAAATTGACCGGGTTAACTTAGAAATTCAGCAATCAGAAAGAAACTACGACCTCAACCGCGCGGCTGAGTTGAAATATGGCAAATTAACTAGTTTGCATCGCCAATTGGAAACCGCCGAAAGCGAATTAGCCAATGCCCAAAAAACTGGCAAATCTTTATTACGTGAGGAAGTCACAGAAGCTGACATTGCCGAAATCATTTCTAAGTGGACAGGGATTCCCATCAGTAAGTTGGTGGAATCAGAGAAAGAAAAACTGCTGCATTTAGAAGATGAGCTACATAATCGCGTCATTGGACAAGCCGAAGCCGTGACAGCTGTAGCCGATGCAATTCAGCGATCGCGTGCGGGATTAGCTGACCCCAATCGTCCCACTGCTAGCTTTATTTTCTTGGGGCCCACAGGTGTAGGTAAAACCGAGTTAGCCAAAGCACTGGCGGCGTATATGTTCGACACTGAGGAAGCTTTGGTGCGAATTGATATGTCTGAATATATGGAGAAACACGCAGTTTCTAGATTAATCGGCGCGCCTCCCGGATACGTGGGTTATGAAGAAGGTGGACAATTAACCGAAGCCATTCGTCGTCGTCCCTATGCAGTTATTCTGTTCGATGAAATCGAAAAAGCACATCCCGACGTATTTAATATCTTTCTGCAAATTCTTGATGACGGTCGCGTCACCGATGCCCAAGGTCATACAGTGGACTTCAAAAACGCCATTATTATCATGACCAGTAACATCGGTTCACAGTACATTCTCGATGTCGCCGGAGAAGCCAACCATTACGACGAAATGCGCCGCCGAGTCATGGAAGCAATGCGAAATAGCTTCCGTCCAGAGTTTCTTAACCGCATTGACGAAATTATCATCTTCCACGGCTTAGACAAAAAAGAACTGCGGCAAATTGTACTGTTACAAGTAGAGAGACTCAGAGGCAGATTAAGCGATCGCAAGATGTCCCTCAAACTCTCTGATGCTGCTCTTGACTTTTTGGCAGAAGTAGGATATGACCCTGTATATGGTGCGCGTCCATTAAAGCGAGCAATTCAGCGAGAACTAGAAACGCAAATCGCCAAAGCCATCTTACGCGGTGAATTCAATGACGGTGATACTATCGTTGTCGATGTGCAAAATGAGCGGCTTTCCTTCGGTCGTGTATCGATGGAGGTGTTTAGTAGTTAAGGGCTAGGGGCTAGAGGCTAGGGGTTAGAGAATTAGTCAGAAATATCCTTTCCCCATCTTCCTATCCCCACACCCAGATACCGAATATATCGCTAGGAAGCTACAATACATCTGTTAACTTGCTAGGCGATCGCCCTTATGTTGGGTCATTTACTAGACGGACGCTATAACATTATTCAAGCTTTAGGTACTGGTGGTTTTAGTCAAACATACATAGCTGAAGACACCAAACTTTACAATACGACTTGTGTTGTTAAACAACTCAAGCCACAATCAACTGACCCTGGGACTCTGCGGTTAGCTAGACGGTTATTTGATACTGAATCCCGGTTACTACACACATTAGGGAACCACGATCAAATACCGCAACTACTAGCTCATTTTGAAGAAAATCAGGAATTTTATTTAGTTCAGCAATTTATTGCCGGGCATCCTTTAAGCCGCGAACTGACACCAGGTAAACATTGGAATGAAGGTTATGTGATTAACCTCTTGCAGCATATCCTCCAACCTTTAGTCTTTGTCCATAAAAATAATGTCATTCACCGAGATATTAAGCCCCCTAACTTAATTCGCCGCCACAGTGATGGACAAATCGTTCTCATCGATTTTGGGGCAGTTAAACAAATTAGCACTCAGTTGGTGAGTCCTCAAGGACAAACAAGAATTACTGTCAGTATTGGCACACCAGGTTACATGCCTAGCGAACAAAGTCGAGGTAGTCCCAGATTCAGCAGCGATATTTATGCTGTAGGCATGATTGGCATTCAAGCTTTGACAGGATTAATGCCTGAAGATATCCCAGAAGATGCCCACAGCGCGGAGATGATTTGGCGTGATCTAGCACCTGTAAATCCACAGTTGGCAGATGTTTTAGATAAAATGGTGCGCTACGACTTTCGCCAGCGATACAAATCAGCCGCAGAAGCTTTAACGGCGGTGCAAGCTTTGGCTGATCCTTTCGTACTCAAGCAATATTCAAGGACTCAAACATACAAACCGCTGCTTCATTCGAGTCAGCTTCAAGCCACACCATATGAATTATCGTCTTTTATTGCACCCCGGCATAGTTCAGCCGTTTCTCTGCTACCAAAGAAATTAATTCCTACTATCAAACCACTGACATCAATTCAACTCCCCAAAATGCAATTGGGCTTTTATGCTCAGTGGTTGTTAGCCAATGTTTTTGGTTACGCTGGGGGCTTTTTTTTGGGTTTTAATGTTGTTGCGATAAGCGTAGCTATGCCCTTCGGGCTTATCGCAGGTAATTTGGCGGCTGTTTGTTTTTGGGGATTAGCTGTGGGAGTCAAGCAATGGTTTGTACTGCGCCGACAGGTGTCCTTTCCGGCTTGGTCGTGGATATTAGTAACTACTTTAGCTTTTATAATTCCTTTTTACTTGGTGGGGTTAAATAACTGGATACATTTTGCTGCTGTACACGGATTAATTGTTGGTTTCGGGCAATGGTTGGTACTGCGGCCATTTGTTCCTAAGTCTAGTTGGTGGATATTAACTAATGTTTTAGGTGGTTGGTTTGGTGGGATTATTTCTGGCATAGTATTACTTTGGTTGTTGCCAAAACCAAGAAATGTCAATAATTAATCTCAAGTTGCCAGCCTGAAGGCGTTTGAGAAAATGAACGCAAGTATTGCTTATAATCTAGCTAAATACCGTTAATCTTACCTTGAGTGCCAACTTTTCTTTTCAATCCCTAGCTCGATGTAGCCAGACAAAAGCCAGGGCTGGGGTCTTTTACACCCCTCACGGCCCCGTGGAAACCCCAAGATTTATGCCTGTGGGGACACTAGCCAACGTCAAAACTATCACCCCAGACCAACTTAAAGCCACTGGGGCCCAGATGGTCTTATCTAATACCTATCATCTCCACTTGCAGCCAGGGGAAGCTATTGTGGCTGGCGGCGGTGGGTTACACAAATTTATGGGCTGGAATGGGCCAATGCTCACTGACTCTGGTGGGTTTCAAGTTTTCAGCTTAAGCGAAATGCGAAAAATTACGGAAGATGGTGTAACTTTTCGCTCACCCCATGATGGACAAGTTATTCACTTAACGCCAGAACGCTCCATTGAGATTCAAAATACTTTAGGGGCAGATGTAATTATGGCGTTTGATGAATGTCCCCCCTACCCAGCTAGCCGCCAAGATGTAGAAGCAGCCACTGAGAGAACTTACCGCTGGCTAGAACGCTGCATTACCTTTCATCAACGTAGCGATCAGGCTTTGTTTGGTATTGTTCAAGGAGGCGTGTACCTAGATTTACGCGCCCAAGCCGCCCAAGCTTTAGCTAAATTGGATTTACCAGGATATGCCATTGGTGGTGTGAGTGTGGGGGAACCGCCAGAACTCATGGCGGAAATTGTGCGAACTACAGCACCTCTATTACCACCCGACAAACCACGTTATTTGATGGGTGTGGGAACTTATCGAGAAATGGCCATTGCCATCGCCTCTGGTATAGATTTATTTGATTGCGTGATTCCTACCCGTTGGGCGCGACATGGTACGGCAATTGTCCAAGGTGAACGCTGGAATTTAAAGAATGCTAAGTTTCGTGAAGATTTTACCCCATTAGATGAAACTTGCCCTTGTTATGCTTGTCAAAATTTTAGCCGTGCTTACATATCTCATTTAGTGCGATCGCAGGAAATTTTAGCCTACACATTATTGAGTATTCACAACATTACCGAACTAATTCGTTTTACCCAAAAGATTCGTGAAGCAATATTAAGTGATTCCTTTGCTGAAAAATTTGGCCACTGGCTCAACTCACCAGAAAAAGGGACTGGGGACTAGGGGAAAGAATTTTTCAATCCCAAAAGATTAAATACCCAGTATTCAATCTCCAATTCCCAATACCCAAACCATGTTAAGATACATCTCAATTATGAATACTGTGTTGGATCGGTGGATTTAAAAGAACATGGAAGCAGCATTGTTGTTAGCCAAATTGCCTGAAGCTTATCAAATATTCGACCCCTTGGTAGATGTTCTCCCAATTATTCCTGTCTTCTTTTTGTTGCTAGCTTTTGTATGGCAAGCAGCAGTTGGATTTAGATAAGTTAATTCATGATCAATTACTAGGGCAGGTATTTTACCTGTCCTATTTTTTGAGAATTATTTTTTAAAACTTGATATTTCTTAATATTTTGTAATAACCTACCATAAGTTCAGTAGGATGAGTATAGAACCTATCCACAAATCCGCCTTTCCAGCCACATCTAAAGTCAAAGAGGAATCAATCTGCTATGGGTAACATCAAATTTGTCAAAGAAGATAAAGAAGTAATTGCGGCGGATGGGGCTAATCTTCGACTCAAGGCCATGCAAAATGACATTGATATATATAAATTCATCGGCAAGATGACCAATTGTAATGGCAATGGTCAATGTGGTACTTGTATTGTCGAAATAGTTGAAGGAATGGAAAATCTTTCCCCGCGTACAGATGTAGAAAACCGCAAATTTCAGAAAAAGCCCGATAATTATCGCCTAGCTTGTCAAACCTTAGTCAATGGGCCAGTTAGCGTAGTCACAAAGCCCTAGCTAAGAAAGTAAAAAAAATTGGATGAACACAGGCATCGATAATGCTATTCTAAAGTTGTTGACTGGAAACTAAAATTAAAGAGAGGCTTTCTTGCTATGCAAGTGAATGACCTAGGGTTCGTAGCGAGCATTCTGTTCGTATTAGTTCCCGCAGTGTTTTTAATAGTTCTTTACATCCAAACTGCTAGCCGTGAAGGTGGAAAAGATTCTTGACATTTGTGCATAATATGAAAAACCCCAACACCATTGGTGCAGGGGTTTTTTGTTGACCAACCGCAAAACTGATTGTGATGTTAAGCTACTGTCCGCGCCAACAAAACCGGACAAGTAGCATTAACTCGAACATAGTCAGACAAAGAAGCGCCTATGAGTCTGTCTATATCAACAAAACTCTTAGCCACCGATGGCCGACGGTCTGGAGATCCGAGTAATAATAAGTCTGTATTTAATTCTTCTGCTAAACGGCAGATTTCTTCACCTGGTTTACCGCTACTGGTAAAACAACGTGTTTGGACACCATACTTTTGTGCTTCCGCAACCGCAGATCCCAACGCTGAACTTTTGTCGGGGACAATTTCCGTAACTTCAGATGTTTTACCACGCAAATCTGTAGTTACATTAGTCAAAATTAACTGGCCACCTGGAATATCTCTTAACAAGAACAAAGCTAAACTTAAGCAGTGTTTTGCAGAATCAGAATTATCCATCGCCACCATTACACGCTTAATTCTCTTGACATAAATGTCGTCTTTTACCAGCAGCATGGGACGAGAAGACAGTTGGAAAACATACTGACTAACTGAGTTAGATAAAATTGATTGTAGACGCTTAAGTCCACGTGAACCCATAATAATTAAGTCAGCATCTATTTCATCTGCTACTTGACAAACTACGTCTTTGGGGTCACCTTGCCGCAAAATGGAAGAAACCTGACTGGGATCTAAATTCAGAGACTGAATAGCATTAGCCAGGATTTTGCCACCTTCTTCCCATTTATCTGTCATAGCCGCCGCAGTACTTTGGGCAGAGACAACATGCAAAACTGTCACTTTTGCAGATTGGATAGATGGCATTTCTTTTAAGGTTTTGAGCATTTCTTCTGCATGTCCCAAGCCAGAAACCGCTAGCAAAATTTTTTCAATCATTGTTACTTCTTGTGGTTAAGGTTGCTTTGGTGTTTGCTCTTATTACTTGGCTCAGTTGAAGTTTCCAACGCCTGGCTCAATAACCTAGTTCCTAAGTCTGGTACAAATAAACTTTTAATCATTAGCTATTAGCACTTAAACACATGACAAATAATTAATAATTATTTAGTTTTTTGTACCTATTTATCCAAACTTTGAACTAGGCTTCAACGATTAAGCATACTCTTAATCTAGCCTAATAAACTTCATAAATTATTATGTTAGTTATTATTTTTAATCTATATTTATTTTTTTTAATTAGAAAAAAGTTAAGTATTGCAAAGAATTTTCATAAAAAAGCAGTAACTTTAGAGGGTATAAAATTAAGCAAGTTTTTCATATTTTTAAATTTATTTAGATTATTTATCTTTTTGCTTCCAGAAAACCCTGTTGTAACTAAGTAAATTGGTGAGAAAAATTCAATAATGTACATGAAGGAATGTAAATTATTTGTAGGGTGGGTTGTCGCCCAGCGCAAGGCATTATCAATATTTTCGGTGCGTTAGGTAAAGTCCATAAAGCACCCTCCTGGCGTGTCAAGGCTAAAATGTGGCATTAAATTTATCTTGTAGCATGGGCGTCTCGCTCGTCCGGTGCAGGCAAGATGCCCGCATTACAAGAGTTATATCTATCACAACCATGTTAGACTTATCAGTCCACTACCAGTTAAAATCAAACTGGGTGAGGTCAAAAATTAGATTTGCATGATATTTAATTCATCTTCCTCAGGCGATCGCATCAATAAAATCAATAAAATAATCCTCTGGGGGGACACTACCCAGCATTGAATCTAGCTATGGCAAGAATAGTATAAGTTCAATAATAATGATAAATTTTTTCAATAAAACGTATATTTTTGTAAATCACATAGCTAGCTATACTGCTGCTAGCGCTGGTTTTTCGGGATTTTAATACTTACTTTGCCCAATTAATCATCAACTTGACTAATCGATGAGGTTAAGAGAAACTAACTAATAACTGACGTGTGTGCTTATAATATTAATAAATTTTGTAAAGATTCTGAGATATATATTTCGAGAGATGCAACATTAGTTAACAAATGGCAATTTTATATCTAAGTAACAATGTTCCGAAGGCTATATACGTAGCCTGCTGCTAAGGCAGTACAATTCAAGCGTACTATCGTGGTTGGCCAAAAGCATGGAGACATTAGAGTTCATAATTTATCCAGACGGTCGGGTACAAGAGAAAGTCACTGGCATTGTGGGTAATTCTTGCGCTGAGGTTACAGCAGCAATAGAGGCACAGCTGGGACAAGTACTTAGTCATGAGCCAACCTCGGAATTTTTTGCTGCTCAGGTGCAGCAGCAGTCTGCTGTGGCAAATACGCAAGCCACCTACAGCGATTGGTAAGTTTTCTCAAAAGTTTAGCGTCATTTACTAACAACCGCCATGTCACACTTTAGCCAAATTAAGACTCAAATCCGTAACCTTGACTCTTTAAAAGATGCTCTGACTGAGTTGGGCATAGACTGGAAACCAGGCCCCAGGGAAGTACGCGGCTATCGCGGTCAAACTCATCCTGCGGAAGTAACTATTGAACAGGAAAACGGCTATGACATCGGTTTTAGATGGAATGGCAAGGAATATGAGTTGGTAGCTGATTTGCAATATTGGCAACAAGGTTTGTCTGTAGACGGGTTCTTACGCCAAGTAACACAGCGCTATGCTTACCAAACAGTTGTCAAAGAAACTGCACGTGTCGGTTTTCAAGTAGCTGAACAACAAAACAATCAAGATGGTTCGATTCGCCTGGTAGTACAACGCTGGAGTGCGTAATGGCTGATTTTCTGCCGTCGCCGGATGAACAAGCAGACGACAATCGTTCCGGTTTAGAACCAGAGTTAGGTGGTTTTTTACGAGACGACCCAGAACGCTCTGGTTTAGAACCGGAATTAGGCGGTGTGGTGCGTCAAAAGGGTGTTTACGTTGACGAAATCACCTGTATTGGCTGTTTACACTGCGCTCACGTTGCGCGTAATACCTTCTACATTGAACCAGATTATGGGCGATCGCGTGTGATTCGCCAAGATGGAGATGGAGAAGAACTAATCCAAGAAGCGATTGATACTTGTCCAGTTGATTGCATCCATTGGGTTGATTACACTGAACTGAAAAAGTTAGAAGAAGAGCGCAAATATCAGGTCATCCCTGTGGTGGGTTACCCTGTAGAACAAGCTGTAGCTGCTGCTGAACGGCGACGTAAAAAACGCAAGTTAAAAAGCAAAAAATCCCTTTAATAAAAAAGTTCAATATACAAAGTAGGGGACTGGTATTACCAGTCCTTTATTGTTTTTGTTTCTCATTTGAAATTGAGTGGATCATGCTGGGAAAGCAATTTTTCTACTTTCGCTTCATCAATCCTCGCGGTTAATCTTTTGGTTTCATGTAAGTCTCTAGTGGTTTTTGCCAATGTAAAACTTGAGCCAATAGAAAATGCCAAACCCATACCCATGAATCCTTTGACCCAGTTATCAACAGGTAAGTTGACAATACCGAAAGTGGTCATCGATATAGAGAATAAAAAAGCAGCCCATGTTTGAATAATCCACGCTGCACTGTCTTTTGCTGGATTAATTGTTTGCATATTTTTTTACCTAAAATTAAGTGCTTTAATGTGATTCTATTCATTAATAGTTTTACTGGTATAAATAATCTGGCCAGTTTATTAACTGGACTAAAATTACACCTTGCACTGATAGCAAGCCTTAACTTTTTTACTAAGCACTTAGTATTGATACAAGTTACATTATTAATTAGCTAAATTTCTCTACTGCGTGTCTAAGCAGTAACTCATCGACATACCTGTATAACAACTCCCAATGAATCACGAAGAACTGCTGCTACTGCAAATCATTAGAAAAGCCGTCAGAGATCAGGTGACAGAATTAAAACTCAGAGATCAGGTGACAGAATTAAAACTTTCTGGCAAAGGTTTAACAACTCTGCCACCGGAAATTGGTCAACTCACCAACCTGCGATCGCTCGACCTCAGCGATAGTAGACTGAGCAGTCTGCCACCGGAAATTGGTCAACTTAGCAACCTGCGATCGCTCCACCTCGGCTTTAATCAACTGAGCAGTCTGCCACCGGAAATTGGTCAACTTAGCAACCTGCGATCGCTCCACCTCGGCTTTAATCAACTGAGCAGTCTGCCACCGGAAATTGGTCAACTTAGCAACCTG
>NZ_CAWUDE010000011.1:0-196603 GCF_963920895.1 Anabaena sp. CCY 9613 | reverse complement strand
TCCCGTTAAGTCTGGCGACTTTAACGGGAGTCCTCTTGCTCCATTAAGATAGATTAATGCGGATTCAAATTTTGCTGTTAACTGTAATGTATTCATAGGAACAATCAATATTGATGGTAAAGCTGAAATTCTTTGGCTACATCATCAGCAATACTTTGCCTTAAATCAAAGGGAAAAATTACTTCACATTTAGGTCGCCATGCACGTAGACGCATAATAACGTTGTTATCCCTGTGATTTTGGTCTTGATAACGGATGAATACTTGATAATAAGCATCCTTAGGTGAACGATGGGCAAGAATTTCTAGCAAAGCCTGCTGTTGTTGTGGTTGCTTAACTTCCCGTGAAATCAAGCGTTGTGCTTGCTTATAGGAAACTGCTTTAAATGTATCATGGCGTTCAGTATCCTTAATATAGCGATCGCTAAAATCTTGATCGAAGCGTAACAACATAAGTTGTGCAGGTAAATAGAAATCAAATCCCCAGGCTTTGGACATTTCTAAAGCAATGTATTCTGGGTTGGGTAAAGTCTGTCTTTGATAGTATTGCCGTAAATTTAATGGCAAATGAGAATTGTCCCAACTCAAAGGAATCATCTTTTGAATCCTGTCAAGGCGAAAGTTATACCATTCGCTTTGTTGATCAGGACTTTCACCATAAGCACATAAATAAACTGCCCTCTGCATATAGTAAATACAGACAGGATAAACAATGCAATCAACTTGTTTAGTAACTTTGGCACTGGCGTAAGTCAGTTTGACTGGTGGTACAGGAATTTCTGCCCAAATTTGTCTTAACTGGTATTGCCACTCACCAACTAAATCAAGAGTCAAACGAGGAATTACATAATCAACCTTTAAAAAAAAGCGTTGTATGCCATTGATTTCGTGAGAGTGATTTTCTGCAATTTCTACTAAATCTTCATGTAGAAAGTTTAGTTCATAAGCACTTAGCTTACTAGGATAAGTTTCATCTCTAAATGTAACTGGATCAGGTGGAAACTCAGTTACACGATAATATCGTTCATTCTTATATATCAGCCAACCTAACTGAGCTAAGGTTTCTAAATCACCTTGCAAAGAACGACGAGTTACGCCAAACAATCTTTGCTGTAATATTTTGCTCAACTTAGATTCTGTTATCCCAGTGTGAGCTACTAATGATTCTTGCCATTGGTGAGCTACAATACCTGTTTTTTCGTTAAATAACCACTCTTGCGTTGTTTTGGCACAAGGGCAATCAGGATCATGTAAGTTAGGTACTTTTTCTCCTTTGGTGTGAGAAGGACTAAAAAATGCGTCCCGCCATTGGGCATAAGTGAACGAATCATTTAAAACTAGAGGTTTTAGATGATCACTGTAAAGTGATGCTCCTCCAAAGCCGTATAACGAACGCAACCATACCCACAACCGAATTGACCGCAGCAGTTTTTGTTTAAGTAACCCGCGTGCTAACCATTGCAATAATTCCACCTGAGGAACATCTTGAAAGACTAATTCAGACACTAGGGTCATCTCAAAATATAACTTTCTTTAAGATACACGCACTTGGAAGACAACTTTTCCAAGTGCGTGTATGATGTATCCAGCAAATCAAGCCAAGGTAATGGAAACTTATAAAATCGAGCTAAAAGATGGAATTTTGCGAGTTAATTTTGGTGAACCTGCCCAAAATGACCAGATTGTACGAGATGCAGCTGCAAGGCTAGAAGAAATGGCTGTATCCGGCGAATTAGCGGGAGGGCCGTTGCTCAAGATTAACGGGCCAATTTCTATACCAGTAGCATTCGTTTTAGCACATAAACTTGCTCATATTTACGGAGCAGTTGCCTTTTACGATCCCAAATTAAGTAAATATGTGATTTCTATTACACACAATCCTAGTTATAAATTAGGTGACTTAATTGATTGATCTTTGATATAGGCAGCAGAAGGGTGTAGCTACTGGTAAATTGTATGACAGCGTATCACATTGCTCTAGAAAACGATGTTTTAAAAGTCAAGTTTGGTGAGCCTGCACATGGTAATCAGATAATACAAGATGCGGCAACACGTTTAGATCACATGTTAGCTGCGGGCGAACTTTCTGGAGGTAAGCTACTAAAGATTGATGGCCCAGCATCTGTAGCCGTGAGTTATCTGATAGCGCATAAAATATCTCATCTTTATGGTGCGATCGCTATTTTTGACCCCAAGATTGGCCAGCCAGGATATAAAGCTTACATTGTTGCTGCTACCCACACGCCAGCTTATAAATTGGGTGAAATCATTGAAACTGATGAACCGTACAAGAGTAAACCAATTATCAAAGTTGTGCTTGGTGGCCCGCCACAGTCGGGAAAGTCATGTCTGCGTGAAGGTTTAAAGCAAGCCATCACCAATATTGCAGGCGCACCCTATCCTTATGTAATTACAGCTTGTCCCGATGGTGAAGGTGCTTGGTTTTCTGAGGCTGCACGACGTGATCCAGATTTAGCAAGAAGGCTCAAGGATGAATATAAAGCCAAGTTTACCCCAGAGTTTGCAATCAAAGCTGCCGGTTGGGTACGCAGTGCTAACACACCTCTCAATATTATTGATGTAGGCGGTAAAATTACTGAAGAAAATCGCGTGATTGTGCGTGAGGCTACTCATGCGGTGATTTTGTCGGGAGATAGAGGTAAAGACGAAGTTCCTCTCTGGGAAAAGTTTTGCCGAGATTTGAATATACCTATCATTGCTAACCTTGATAGTGATTATCAAGGAACAGAAGATAAAATCTTTACGCGATCGCCATTGCTAACTGGTAGTGTTCATTTGCTTGAACGAGGCGAAGATATTTCTTCTCGTCCGATGGTGCAGGCTTTGGCGCAGTTGTTGGTGGGGTTGTGTAAGAGGGAGTAAAAAAGAGCGATCGCTTAGGATTCCAGTTCAGATAGATTTTGCAGTTTCAGTAATGGAAAGTTTTTATGGTGACAAGTTCTGAAAAGGTTGCATTACAGGTTATTCAACAGGCGATCGCTGCTTTGGTTAAATGGGCTGTTGATGATCAGGTTCCATTATCTTTTAAGTTTGAATCTCTGGAAGAGAAAGAACAAAAAGCAGTTGATGACGCGAAAGTGCTTTTAGGTTGGAAACCAGAGACAAAAGTTGGAATATTAAGCTTAGTATTTGACAGCATAAACTTATCTGATGAACCTCAGAAACAAGCAACAAAACATTATCATCCACTCAAAGCGATTGACAATGACCATAAAGAATATCCTGATATTCCTTATCCCTTAAATTCCGAACCTAGTTCAGAACAACAGCAAGTCTTCAAAGTAGAGATTAATAACGCACTTTCCAAATATCTCCAAGATAACTGGGAAAACCTATCTTTATTGATGCTGATCTTAGAAAAATTTGGCTCATGTTTGAGTTTTGGTGAAGCAGATGTAGCCTTAGTAGACATAGCCAGAACCACAGCAGCCGTTGCAGTTACTTTATTCAATAATCCTACTGAAGAAATTAGTTTAATTGCAGGTGATTTATCCGGGATTCAAAAATTCATATATAGCATTTCCTCAGAAGGGGCGCTGAAGTCATTAAGGGCGAGAAGTTTTTATCTAGAATTAGTTACAGAAGAAGTAGTACAACAATTATTAGAGCAACTTAAGTTACCCAGGACAAATATAATTTATGCAGGTGGTGGTAACTTGTATATTTTGGCATCTGGAACCGCAGAAAATCAAAATATTGTTCAAAACATCCGACAGCAGTTTAACGAATGGCTGTTAAAAGAATTTGAAGGTAAAGTATTTCTGGCTTTAGATTGTTTAAATTTTCCCGTTACAGAACTTCAAGATAAATTTGCTAAACATTGGTCAAAAGCAACCAAAAATTTAGCTGTACATAAATCTCGTAAATTTGCTGAAAATCAAATTAGTGAATTTTTCACTCCACGTGATAGCCATGAACCTTGTCGCGTCTGTCATCGTGACGATGTAGAAATCTTAAAACCGCTTAATTCCCAGGAACCCGATTCAGTTTTAGCCTGTGGAACTTGTCGGAGTATGTTTGATTTAGGAAGTCAATTGTTGGAAGTAACAGCAATTGTGCGCTCAACAAATGAAAGTGTGAAAAATGCCTTACATACACTCTCGTTTAAAATTAACTCTAGAGAAATCCATTATCACTTATTCAAAAACTGGAAACAAATAGATCATGATTCTGATATAGTTTTGTTAGTCAATGATTGGCAGTTAGAACATTATCAATTTAAGCATTTTCAAAATGCTGCTCCCCTATTATTAGGTAACTACGGTAAGGAAGGTAAGCAAAACTCTGAAATTCCAGAAGAACCAAGAGGCTTTATGCGTGCTGGGGAAATGGCTGAAAAAGCCCAAGGTGCTAACAGAGTTGGTTATCTCCGAATGGATGTAGACCGATTAGGACAAATATTTGCTAAAGGTTTATGTGAAAAACAAACTTTATCCAGACTAGCTGGATTATCTCGCCAAATGAGTTATTTCTTTAAAGTTTACCTCAACACTTTGGCAGCATATATAAACCCGAAAAAGCCTGATACAATTAAACCAGTCAAGCAAGATGAACAGGGATTAAATATACTATTTATTTACGCTGGTGGTGATGATTTATTTATCAGTGGTGCATGGAGTGAAATTGTAGAATTTGCCTTTACAATTTATCAATCATTTCGTACCTATACAGGTAATAATGAACATATTACCCTTTCAGGTGGAATCAGTATTGATGATATTAAATTTCCCTTATATCAAGCTGCAAAAACTTCAGGAGACGCGGAAGAAGCAGCGAAAGGAAATGGTAGAGACAGCTTAGGCTTATTTGGTGAAGTTTTCAAATGGGATGAATGGCGAGGAAGACAGAATTTTAAGCATCTTGATGATGATGTCAAAGAGTATCTTGATTCTGAAAAATTACCAAGTCTATTCGGTGTTTACCCCTTTGTTGAGAGATTAGAACAGCAAGATATTGGGGTGAATTATTCCCGCAATTTTGTACAGAACCTGCTCATCACTGCACAAATTCAAGAGCAGGCTTTAGAAAAGTTTAAAGAAGATAAAAAAACACAGGAGGCTTTAGGAACTCGGTATTATTTGCATTTGCCAAAGATAGCTTATACTCTAGCGAGATTACCCAAGGATGTATTAAAAGATAGCGATTTTCGGACTTCTCTCAAAAATCCATATAACGCGCCTTATTTTCGCGCGATCGCCACTTGGATTGAATTATTAAACCGTTCATCAGAATCATGACACAAGCACCTATACCTAGAAACAGAGAAGATATTAGCCTCACAATGGTTAATAAAATTGATAAATTCACTTTAGGTTTCCAAGAATATGAGATTCGTGAATTAGTAAAACATACTGAAGAACTTGGGAAAGAACTTGTAAAAAGACAACTAAAAACTAATCAAGTACGTAAGTTTTTAGATGCTGTTAAACGTCTAAAATCAAAACTAGATAAAACTGAGATAAGGGATTTCAATGTAATTAAAGATGATTTAGTTTTTCTACGACCTCAACTTGCTTATGCTGCTGCTCGACAACAAAAAGATAATAAAGACTTGGGACCAGTTGCGCCTTTTAAGCAAGTTTTGGAAGCAGCAATTAAACAAGTGAATACAACCAAAGATTTTGATAAATTTGTTCAATTAGTTGAATCAATAATTGCTTATCATAAAGCAGCAGGAGGAAAAGACCAATGACATTATCAACAAATAGATTTGAATCCAAAGAATTAGTAGGTAAGGTAACAATTAACAGTAATCTCAAGGTAGAAACTGGTATTCACATTGGTGGTGGTGGTGAAAGATTAGACATTGGTGGACTAGATAAACCAATTATTCGTAATCCAGTAACGCGTCATCCTTATTTACCAGGTTCATCTGTTAAAGGCAAATTACGAGCAATTTTAGAGCGTTTATGGAAATTACCTCTAAATCGTCATGGTGGTAGTGGTACTTATCGCTATGAAAGTGATGACTTAGTAGATGGTTATACAGAAATAAAAACAGATAATTCATCAATCTTGATCAAATTTGATGGTTCTAAAAATTGCAAACTTTCCAGACTCTTTGGTTCAACAGGCGCTAATTTTTGGGTAAAAACTGATGTGGCTAATCAAGAAGAATTAGATCGTGTAGCTAATATTGAAGAACGCATCATTATTAGTCCTGCGGATGAGGAAAATAGATTTGCAAGATTTGCAAAACAAGGGGAAGAAGCTAAAGATGGAGAAATTAAAGAGCAATATGTAAAAGTTAAAGGACGAAATACACCTGCGCGTTTAATTGTGAGAGATTGTCACTTAGCAGATACCTCAATTGCTTTACTAGAAAGAGTTGATACTGGTTTATATATGACCGAGTGGAAATTTGAAAATGGTATTGACAGAGTAACAGCAGCAGCGAACCCCAGACAAGTAGAACGTGTACCAGCAGGGGCAAAATTCGATTTTGAGTTAATTTATACTGTCGAAAATCCAGACCAAGCGGTTGAAGATTTGCAAAATATAGCGATCGCACTGGCGTTTCTCGAAGATGACGCACTGGGTGGACATGGTTCCAGAGGTTACGGAAAAGTCAAATTTGAGAACTTTCGGTTTAACTATCGCAGCTTAGAACAATATCGCCAAATCGCCAACGCAACCCAAGAATCATCAGCTTTACAAACCTTAGAAGCTATTCCCAACACTCAAGCACTGTTAGATAACTTCAGAACCTTACGCGAGTATATCGAACAGCGACTATTACCAGGAAACGAATCATGAGTGTTTGGAAATTAGTTAAACTCAACTTTGAACGCAATCTCGCTCACTTTGGGGAAGTGGGAATAGGGATGGAAGAAACGAGCGATCGCATCCGTTCCGATAGTTTATTTAGCGCCTGGGTAAGTATCTATGCGCGGTTGTTTGGGAAAGAAGCCGTAGAAGAACTATTACAGCTATTTCCCACCGAAAAACAACCCCAACTCATACCTCCCTTTCGCATCAGTTCTACATTTATCTATCGAGAGACTGAGGAAGATACAATTTACTATCTTCCTCGCCCTCTCAAATTTCCCATTAGCTACCCGGAGGATGATTTAGCATTTTTCAAAGCCTACAAAAAGCTCAACTATTTACCCTTAAAAATTTGGCAAAGATGGTATCAGGGAGTAGGATTCAGCACAGATGATGCTAAGGAATTAGAAGATCATACTCGTGATAAAAACCAAGGAGAATTAGAAAAAGCAGAAACATTTGTCTACAGTAAAGCTTGCAAAATTGAACAACTACCCAAAATAGCCATAGATAGAAATACCAGAGCGACAAACATTTATCACACAGGCTTTGTGCAATTTGATTGGGATAAAAACCCAGCAGGTTTATACTTTCTCCTTGAACTTTCTTCAGATGGTAAAAAATTAGCCGACAAACTCCAAGCAGCTTTACATCTTTTAGGAGAAGAAGGAATTGGCGGAGAACGTTCTAGTGGCGCAGGAAGATTTGAAGTTAACTGGTTAAACTTACCAGAAAATTGGCAAACATTAGTTAATTTTCAGCAGGGAACTCACCATACCCTCATGAGTTTATTTTGGGATTCTGAAATATCATCAGACGTTCTCAAAAATTCCAGTTACGAAATTCAAGAGAGGGGTGGTTGGATAGCAGAAAGTCAGTTACGTCGTCAAATGGTACGAATGTTTAGTGAAGGTTCTGTTTTTCCCGCACCACCACAAGGAAAGCTAGTAGATGTCAAACCAGAAAAATTCACGAGACACAGTATTTACCGGAGTGGTATCAGTTTAAGTTTACCAATTAAAGTACAGGAAAAAGAAAATCATGGTTGTTGCGCCTGAATCTGCACTTAAAAAACCTGACTTTTACGAATCAAAACGCATACAGTTAACCAGTCCACTTTTACATCTTGGCTCATCTGTATCTAGATTAAATCCTTTTGAATATGTGCAGACAGCCAAAAAAGTTTATCTTCCCAATCAAGAAGCTTTAGCTAAAGGGTTATTAAAAAAGGGAGGAAGTCTTTTCAATGACTATATTCAAGCGATTGAAAAACATCAAGACATCACCAGACTTCTAAAACAAGCCTTTGGTGATGAATGGTGGAATGCAAAAGACACAGATGAAAAACCCATTTTCCCCAAAGATTCAATTAGCCAAAACTTCACGCAAGAAAAGATTACAGATTTACGTCCGATGATTCGGAATGGTATGGGATATTTATTTGTCCCTGGTTCCTCAATTAAAGGTGCAATTAGGACAGCTATAGCCTATCATTTACTCAAATACCCTGACCGTTATCAAGTACCTTTGCAAAATCGTGTAAGTGAAATTGAAGACAGACTGAAAAAAAGTTTAGGAGAATTGAAAAATAAGCATAAACAAAAATTTGCTGACGATCAACTATTTATGGAAAATTTATTTTCTAATTATACTCTCAACTATCAAGGTAAAACACTAACCAGTAGCAATCAAAATACAGACTTTTTACGCTGTTTGAAAGTTAGCGACTCTGAATCGATAATTGAAACAACAGCACCCATTAAAACAGGTAAACCAATTCCTATAAATTTTTCTGTTGTCGCTGAAGTAATAGTTTCCAGCAGATTTCCTGATTATTTAGCCAAATATAAAGCCCCTATCTATGCTGAGATGGTGCGGAAAGTCCAAACAGAATTTACCCTCACTTTAGATCCAGAAATGCTTTCATGGTTCCAGCATAAACAGGGAATGAAATTACCCTTTAATAACCTTGATGAACTACTGCAAATATGCCAGGATTTTGCTCAAGAACAATGGGACTATGAGCATGATTATTGGAACGTAATAGAAAATAATTATAAAGCATCTGGCAAGAACTTAGACTTTAGCCATATCCGGGATTTATACGAGCCAGAAAAATGTCCTTATACACTACGGCTAGGTTGGGGTAGTGGAATGACAGGAACCACAGTCGGGTTATGTTTTGACGACGAACTTAGAGCAGAAATCCGCGATATTTGTGGTATTCAAGCACCTGGTTTTGAAGCCCCAAAATCTCGGCGAACAGTCATGAATAGCAACGGGGAAATTAAATTTGTTCCTGGATGGGTGAAATTCAATACTTTAAAAGACCTATGCTAATTCACTCTACCTGGAAATTAACAGTATCTACATCAACAGTTTTACCCCGCCCCTATGGTTTGGAATTGGTAAAACAACTGCATCAACAGCTAGGTTTAGAAATGGGAAGCGAGACTATACCTGCTGTTTCTTACTCAGGGATAATCGGTTTTTATTCCACTGCCAAAGATTTTATTACCTTTCATCCAGAGGAATTTTACCAAATATCTCTATGTGGATTAAATGAAATTTCAGTAAAAGCAATTTCTCATCTAAATCTTACAGATTCTCTAGAATTTTTAGGTGCAAAGTTCAACATTAAAAATCGTGAAGATGAAATTACCAGCTATGAAGAATTATATACAAATTTAGTAGGAAATGAGCCAGAACCAGCCAAACGTTTTGACTTGCAGTTTATTACACCTACAGCTTTTGCTCAAAGCGGAGTAAATTTACCTCTACCATTACCTACATTAATGTTCCGTAGCTGGTTAGAACGTTGGAATACTTTTGCGCCTATTTATTTAGGAAGTGATGAATTAATTACTTATCTTAGTAACGCGGTTGTCCTAAAAAACCACAAAATTCAAACGCGAAGTTATCAGTTAAATAAAAGTTTTGTAAATGGGTTTGTTGGTGATGTCATGTTACAAGTTTTAAACCGCACTGATCCTTTATTGGCAAATGTGGCTAATTTGTTAATTCAATATGCACGTTTTTGCAGTACAGGAATGAAAACTCGTTTGGGTATGGGACAGACATTAATAAAATAAATAAACAAATAAATAAAAAAGAAAATCATGAGAAAAATTATAACTTTTTTGGGGCTTTATCCACGGGAAACAACATATATGTTTGAAGGAGAAACTTATAAAGGTGAAGTTTTTGCAGAAGCACTACACCAGTTTTGTAATTATGATTATATGTTAGTTTGTGTGACACATGAAGCTAAAGATAAAGCTTTTCCCGTATTGGCTAAATTAAACGATCCACGTATTAAAGCAGTTGATATACCAAATGGTGAAACAACTAAACAAATGTGGGAAACCTTTAAAATTATTACCGATCAAGTACATGAAAATGATTCTGTAATATTTGATATTACTCATGGTTTACGTTCTCTACCTTTTCTTGTATTTTTATTTGCTGCTTACTTGAAAGCAGCTAAGAACGTAACCATTGATGCTATTTATTATGGTGCATTAGAACTAGGTAATTTAAAAACTGGTTTGCCTGCACCTGTAATTAATTTATCAGAATTTGTAGGAATGTTTGATTGGATTACAGCAACCGATCAATTCATTCAAACTGGTGATGCAGAAAGACTTTCTAAACTACTTAATCCAGATGGCACAGCTAGTAATATAACGAAGAAAGCAGCAACAACATTATCAGATGTATCTCTTGCTACCCTTCTTTGTCAACCATTACAGTTAGCAAATAAAGCTCAAAGTCTTGAGTCCGATTTGCTAAAAGCACAAGAACAGTTGCAGCTTACAGCGCCACCATTTGAAATGCTACGACAGCGTATTACTGATACCTTTGGGAATTTTATTGGTGACTTTCAGCAAGATACTAAAAAAGCATTAGAGGCGCAATTCCGTTTGATTATGTGGTATCACAGTAACAATCGTTTAATTGAAGCGATGAGTTTAGCTCGTGAGTGGCTTATAAATGCAGTAACTCACCGTCTTGGTTTGCCATTTACTCTAAAAATTAGTATTCGTGAAAAGCTAATTGCAAGAGCTATATCTGGTGTTGAGATGGTTAGCCGTAACGATCTTACTGTTGAAGAACTAAATGAATACGGCAGAATAATCAATGATACATGGGCCGAGAAAGATAAACTGATACAGTTATGGAATGCTCTCCAACCTGTGCGGAATGGCTTAGATCATGCCGGACATCAAGAAGGAGCAATGTCTGTTAGTAAAATTGTCAAGACAGCTAATGAGAAAATTAAACCACTTCTTTATGCTCTTGCAGAAACTTGGCATTTTGAAGACTGTTTTGAGAGCATATAAAACTGTTAGGATGTTATTCTCGTTGTACTGGTAATTGAATACGCAAAAAGTAATTTTATCCTTCAAATCCACATTTCAAACCTTTCTTATCTAACCCATCTGTCCCCTTACCCACTCCCTGATTGCTTGTCGGAAAACTCGTCTTCCTACCATACGGTATCTTTCAATTAGTGAGGGAATTTCTTGAATATTCAGATTAGGAAACACTAAACTTGTTTCTCTTTCAAGATATTCCTCACCTTGCAACTGGTAAATTTTGATTTCTCCAGAGTCATAAGACCAAATTTCAGGTACGCCTAACCGTGCATAAATAGGAAAGCGATCTAAAGATTTACTGGTAACATCAATTTCTAAAGCTAAATCTGGAGGTGGGTCTTGATTTAGATCAAACTTGAGTTTACCTCGAATTAAGGCTTCATTCTGAAAGTAAAAGCAATTGTCAGATTCTATCCCAGCTTTTTTTAGTTCTCGCTTCCAGGTAGTTGAACCATAACACTCGTAATCTAGCTCTAAAACTTCAGCCGTATCTTTGATGATGTCACCAATTATTTCCTTGTAATATTCATGTTCTGGTAATGGGGTCATAATCTCTAAAGTGCCATCATCGTAAGCAATCCTAGCTGCTCGATTTTCACCTAAATCTATTAATAAATTCTCAAATTGTTGCCAACTGATATTATGGAGAACTACTCGGTCAGCGCGACATTCAGTTAACAGCATAATTCCTCGCAATATCAGTGAGCCACCAATAGCAGTCAGTAATCAGTGAGAAATCAAGCAAATTTTTAATACCTACAACTGATGACTGACTAATATCACAATTTATCCTAATTTATTTTATCAATTATGATTGATGAATATTTCCAAACCCTAACCAGCTTCTCCCCACGCAGCTTTCAACGAGAAGCGATCGCACGCATCCTCAATCACCAAGACATCCTGCTACGCGCACCCACAGGGTCAGGTAAAACAGAAACAGCGATCGCACCCTTTCTTTTCGCCCAACACCTCAACCTTGACTTCCCCAATAAACTCATTTACGTTGTACCTCTGCGAACTTTGGCCAACAGCCTCCGCCAACGGACTGAAACGTTAGTTGCCAATTGGGAGAAAGCTTATCCATCATCTCGTTCCTTGGTAGTTACCCTACAAACAGGAGAGAACCCAGAAGATCCCAGATTTGAAGGCGATATTATTTTTTGTACCATTGACCAGATGTTAAGCAGCTTCTTAAATATCCCTTACTCAGTTGGTCGTGGTTCTGCCAATGTTAATTCAGGAGCGATTTTCGCTGCTTATCTTGTATTTGACGAATTACATCTACTTGACCCAGACCGTTCTTTCGCTACAGTTTTAAAAGTATTGCAACAGGTCAAAGGCATTTCCCCATTTTTGTTGATGACCGCCACGTTGACAAATGAACTTGCCATCCAAATCAAAGACTTGATTGATTAGTTATGGAAATTATTCAAATTGAAGATGCAGACTTACAGGCGATAGAAGGCGATCGCCTGCGTACTTTTCAAGCCATGTCTCATCCCCTGAACGCTGGGGTAATCCTAGATGATATTCGAGCTTATCAGCGTCAACGAGTCATAGTCATCTGTAACACTGTTTCTCAAGCTCAGGGATTATTCAAGGATTTAGAGGAACTAAACCACAATGAAAAATTACACATTACACTGCTACACTCTAGATTTTTACCAGAACACCGCGCCCAAAAAGAAACTCACCTGAAAGAAATATTTGCCCAAAACTGGCAAGATGATGGTACTTGCTACATGTTGATTGCTACCCAAGTAGTAGAAGCCGGAATCAACATCACCTGTCAAGTGATGCACACTCAACTTTGTCCCATGAACTCACTGTTACAACGGGCCGGACGTTGCGCTCGGTTTCGCAGTGAACAAGGGCAAGTCTTTGTTTATCGCACCGTAGAAGTTAATCAAGGGTCTGCTATGTTAGCAAACGCAGATTTAGAATTAGAAGAGTCTGCGGATAAAAAGCAAAGTTTTCTGCCATATCCCAAAGAAACTTGTGAACTAACATGGCAAGTTTTAGAGGCGCACACCCAATCAGCCCAAATTCTTCAAAATGTAGGATTTAGAACTGAAGAGGGGTGGATTAATCAAGTTCACACCGCAGAAGACTTATTGCAAGAACAACGCCGACAAAATAACAAGATGCAGTTTGAGCAGCATTTTGAAGCTGCATATTTTCGAGGAGATCAGTCTGCTGCTACTCAATTAATTCGCTCAGTAGATAACCGCAGTTTATTTGTCTGGGAACAGAAGCCATTAATTGACTTTGAAGAAAAAACTATTAATCCGCGAGAATTACTTGCTTTTTCTGTTCCTATCACTACACTGTGTAAAGTCTGGCGAGAATTTCAAACTTCTGGGTTTGGCACAGATTGGATTTTTAAACGAATTGAAACCCCAAAAGATAAAACCGAAACCTATACTCAACCTGCTTGTGCTGAAATTACTTCTCGTACAGCACTGATTAGCAGTATCCAAATTTTAGTTAACCCCCGTTATCTCTTCTATAACGAACATATTGGTTTACTAATTGGCATGAATGAGTTTGGTAATGGTTTTGTATCACCAGACAAAACACAACGCCTGACCAAAAATGAATACCGCTATCACATGGATACCTACGTTGGTCATTTAGGTTGTATGTGGACTTGTTGGCGTAAGCCATTTACAACTATGCGCTTAAAAAACGGTCAATCTATAGACACTGTTTACAATAGCGTCAGAGACGATCTTTTAAAAGCCGGCGGACAATTAATTAAGAATAAGATATTTCCGCAAATACCAGTGCCAGAAGCAGAAACATTATTTGAATTACTGGTATTGTTAGCTATTTTCACCCACGATTTAGGGAAATTGCAAATTAAATGGCAAGAAGTCATGCGGGGATGGCAACAGGAAGCAACTAAATTTGGAGGTAAAAAACCCAAAGCATACTTACTAGCACATACTGATTACAATCCAGAAGTGAATGAGCAAAAAGCTGCACTCAAGAACTACGAAAAGAAACATAAACGCCCCAACCACGCCGTTGAAAGTGCATACTTAGCCCAAGATATTCTGAATCAATCCTTAGTCCCGCTCCTACGTGATAATTTCTTTGCCAACAACGAACAGATTCAATACATTCGACATACGGTTATTCTAGCCGCAGGTCGTCATCATTCAGCTTGGGCTGGGGGATGGGAACAAGTAGATGTAGATAGGATAAAAAGTATACAATTACACCTCCAAGCACCAGAAGCGATCGCTTGCAGTTGGAAAACAATGGTACGCTATCTACCCTTGACCTTACCTTTATCATCAGTAAACTTAAGTAAAACTATTTACCCTCTCAAAACAAAATTTGACCTGAATAGATTTACTAACGACCAAATTGAATATCTACAACTTTATCTACTGGTAGTCAGAGCCTTAAGATTGTGCGATCAGCGTTCAGTACAGCTTTTTAAAATCTGATTATCAAGTTTTGGTTTAAAAACAGACAGATGGACTGAATGGAAGACTTCAACCCATAAGAGTAGTTTCAGTCCCGTTTGTTTTTCAGGATTAGCCCCGTTACCAGGATTCGTTACCATCCAAGCAGTGCTTATTCATCTGCCTGCTATTACTAGAATACAATATTGAGAATCTAACTTAAAATTAAAAGTATACTCATATGGCTTGAAAAGAGAATTTTAGTATGTTAGATTTTGTTTAAGTTGAAAAGCGCCTCTGAAGTACCAGTTCAGAGACGCTTGATTGTTAAACCACCTGAACGGCTAAACTTTTTGATTGAGCCGTATCAGATTTTTGCATACATATATTATGCCAGAAGAAATACCAACTTTAAACCTCAGTCAATCAAGATGTGTTCTAGCTGAAGGTTTATTCACCAACAAAGTCGCAAAACTTATCCAAATGCTTGTAAACAAACGAGTTTCAACCACAGAAATTCGTCAACAAGCTAAAAACGGTAATCTTGAGTTTCCCTATTCACACGGAATCTTACAAGTAAGACCCTCACGTCAGGGTAAACCCGGCAAGAAGTGGCGATGGGATGTAATTTTCTCTCCAATAAGTTGGACAAAGATTTCTTGTTGAATTAGTTAAACTGAACGGCTTTTTCGTTCGTTGTTTTTTGTTGGAGAGGTGTAATTCCGTTTTGGAATACCACTCTTCCAACAGGGGTATAGAATCTTATTCAGTTCACAACTCTCATCGGTCATAAGCTAGATGATAGAGCATCTATTTGTTACTAAAAAATACGGTAACTATGCTGATACATTTCTGTTGCTGGGTTTGGTTCAACTTGTTGAGTATGTCTTAAAGGAAACAAAGCAAAAAAGTGAGATTCAGCTTGTGGATGAAGGTACACGCTACCGCATTCAATTAAAACAGGCTGTCAACCTAGAACCCATAACCAAACTTAAATATACTGACCCTTTTCCACCAGTTAAGGGTCAAAAAACCGACATTAGTAAAATTCCCCAGGAAACAAAACGCTTTGACACAGTCGAGGAGAGTGAAAAACGAAAACTTTACCGAGATTACGTATTTCAGCAACGGGGTAAACCTGAATGGAGCGAAGATGCACCCAAACCACCCCACGCCAGTACCCAAAACGGTGTAATTCTGACATCCATGCGTCATGATCGCAATCATAACGAATTGTGGCACTCAGGATGGCAGTTTAAAGACCACTATGGGGTTTTAGTGGTGGCGCTCATTCAAGCATTTAGTGAAGAAACTAACTCTGAACTAAATACCCAAACTCATCGGTGTCAAGAATTATTTACTCAAACTACTGGCTGTAAATTGCCAGAAACAGCCAGTGCGGTCAAAATTTACTTACCGACTTCTGTACAAGGGGTTAATCGTGTTAAAGCAGATAGTAATAAAGTAGATTCCCAAAAAGCAGATTGGTTAAGTCTATGGTTGATTGCAGGTGGTTTGTTTAGCTTTGGTGTAGCAGAAAGAATTAAAATTGCTGACCGTGTTTTTGACTGGCGATTAGTTGTTTTAGAACCGCAAGATATTCAATTGAGCAAATATCGACAAGTGCTAGACCAACTACGCAAGTATAACCCACCTTCTGGGGTACATGGGATTGCTCGATTTGACGCAGAGTTGGTGTTGCGATTTTGCCAAGAACTCCTCAAACATCACTCTTCTCAAGCTGATGTAGAACTTGATGAATTTGATATTTGGGAACCGATTAACCATTTTGTTAAAAGGTTTATTGGCACTCACTTTGGTTCTAAAGGTCAAGTTTATGGAGTCAAAGAAATTTTTGGTTTGGGGCTTCCAGGGTGGATTCGTCCAGAAAATTCTCAAGAATTGACAGACTATCAAAAAGTTGTGCAAGAACATCTGTCAGTAATTAGTAGTTTATCAGCAGAGGAAGGACATAGTGAACTGTTAGCTGCTTATCGAGACTTTATCACAGGAACAAGTTTACGTCAGTTCTTTCGTTTTCAAGTTAGTTATGCAGATTATGTTGTTAAACAACTGGCAAATGCCAAAGCAAAAACCCCACGTTTATTTTCCGTCACAGGGCTAAACATAATGACTAAAAAGGATTTGGAATTTACCAAAATTACTCAAAATCCCAGTTTTCTCCGGATTGCCAAAGCAATTAACCAAGCTACTGTCTATGCAGGTAAAGTCCAAACGAAAGAAGGGCCCAAGGAACTGGAATGGCAGCGTACATACGGATTAGCACAGCGATTGAGTAGTCAATCTGGCTCAAAAAAAGAGTTTTTGACAGAAATTGCTGATTTTCTAGCTAAATATGAAGCTGAAAATTTACGACTATTAGAGCAATTGCAAAAAGAAGGTAAACCCCTTAAAAGAGTTTGGACGACTAAAGAAGACTTAGACCAATTAGTTGAATTAGTGGAAAAACATGACACGGTTCTAGTTGCTAACCTCTTAGTTGCCTATGGTTATGCTCGTTGGACACAACCCAAAGATGATGGTTCACAAGGCAAAGAAGATATTGACAATCTAGAAGAGACTACAATTTTAGGAGAATCAAACGATGACTAATACTCAATTTCCAGTTTACTCAATCTCTATTAGTGGCTCATTATCATGGCAACTTCATGCGTTAAATAATGAAGGTAATGAGGGTAATCAAACTTTAACTCGTCGCTATTATATTATCCAAAAGCACATGGATGAACCTGAGTATGTCAATGGAATTTCTGGTGATATGCTCAAACACATCCAAGCTGAACACCTGCACCGGATTACTATTCAAGACAATCTAGCTTTATCCGAAGGTGGTAAACAATTTCATCCAGACCGGATTGGTTATGATATAGCCAAGGAGTTACCAGTTTTTAGAGATACTGACACTGATTTAGCTGCCAAAACTAACCAAGTCATTCAACGCTGTACTATGAGTGACTTAGAAGGGTTCATGGTCACAGTCAAGGGTGGACAAACTTTAAAACGAGAATCTGTGATTGAGTTTGGTGCAGTTGTGGGTTTACCAACTTTAGTCAAAACGCAAAGTTATTTTCATGCTAAGTATGGTACAGATAACCCTACACCCTATAATGTACAGCTGAGTTCCGGTTTATATGCGACGGTCTTAAATATTGAAGCTTTTCGCATTGGCTACAATCCCCACACCTTTAACTACAGCATTGATACAGCCGAGCGCAAAAAACGTTTAGATGCTTTACTCAAAAGTGTGTTGTATACTTACCTGCAACCCAACGGAGCCAAGCGCAATACTAATTTACCTCATCCAGACCATTTTGCAGGAGTGATTACAGTCAGTACTCGCCGTTGTCCTGCACCAATGATTAGCTCCTTAGAAGCAAGCTACAGTAGTCAAATTCATAGTTTGGCTGATACCCTAAATAATATTAATGGTGCAGAGACAATACTTTGCTTTCAATTCGATAACATTGCTCAGTTTGCTGCACAAATCCAACTTTTAATTGAGCGATCGCAACCTTGGGAGAGTGAAAATGCCGAAGCGATCGAATAAGTCAACCAACTCGCCCCCAGTGGAAAATACTAACCAATGGCTGACTGTTGCTTACCAGCCAGTGAGCCTCTTCTCGCTCAAACGCTCTGATGCAACTAGTATGGCAGCTAGGTCTAATCTTGTACCTACTCCTTACGCTATTAAGATGGCATTGTTAAAAGTCTTAATAGAAAGCCAGGGGGGACAACATCAAAGTGACTTTGATCAATGGATGAAAAGCCAATTTGCTTGGATTCGCGATTTAATTATTTACATTTGGCCTCCAGAAAAATTGGTGGTTAATCGCAACGGTTATAAACTGCGTTATTATGACCAAACTGCTGATAAAGCAGATAGAAACCGCAGCACATTACCAATGCAAGACGGTTTTGTGTTTCGAGAATGGGTGTATATGCAAGGTCATTTGCAAATCTGTTGTGGCAGATGCGATCGCTTGACGCAATTGGCGGAGCTATTTTCACTCATAAATTACTTTGGTAAGCGAGGGTGTTTTTTTCAATATCTGCCCCAATACAAGCAACAAACTCTTGAGCCTCTATTTCAACCAAATTTGACTGCTGGTTTTACTGTACAGCCAATGGATGACTTGGGTGAAAAAACTACCTTTAATCGCATTAATCCCTATTCCACTGATAAAGCACAACTAGATAAAGACCGAGTAATTAAGCCTGGTTTTTTGCCTGTGCAACTTATTTCTAGTAGCTCCCGTTATGACATTTACCAAAGACAGTGAAGCTGTTTTCACTGGGCTAAATTTAATTCTCAAGCCCACAGAAACTTTAGTAAGCAATGCTACCTCACTGGTGTCTTGGTTATCAGAATTTCAGCCTGCACCAGTGTGGATTCCTTTAAAAGCTCACGATGGTGTTACAAAAGTCATGCCTGTACTACCAGATTTAGTTTTGTATCCAAATCTCATGGAACAAATTTGTCAGCGTATAGGTAATGGCAACTATCTCGAATGGCAGGAACAACCCTATGAAATGGTAGGGGTTGAAGTAAATGCTCAGATACTGCACATAATTCATGTTTCCCTAATTGCCACTGCTCCTTTACCCCCAACATTAGGAAGAGCCATTCATGCTCAGTGTTTTCAATGGTTTGCTAATACTGATCCCGCTTTAGCCCAACACTTACATCAGCAAGAGAATGTACCCTTTACTCTCGGAATACGATATCTTACCCCTAAAAAAATGCAGTTGAGAATTACACTGCTCAAACAAGAACTATTAGCACCTTTACTTTGGGGATTACACATCAATTTAGGTGGTGAAATAATGTTGACAGGTGTCCCTTGCCGATTGGGTAAATCAATAGATATTTCACAAGCCAGTAGCTTTACAGAACTAGCCCAGCTACCAACTCAAAATACTATTGAATTAAAATTTCTTTCTCCCACCAGCTTTAAGCAAGCTGGAAAGGTACAACCTTTTCCCTTACCAGAATTGGTTTTTGGTAGTTTGTGGCGGCGTTGGAATGCTTTTGCCCCTCCAGAATTGAAATTTCCTGCTGTAGAATGGGATGCTCAAGTCTCGGCTTTTGAACTGAAAACATATGCTCTCAAGTTAGAAGCTGGTGCAGAGATTGGGGCTGAAGGTTGGGTAAAGTATAGGTTTTTAGATTCAGAACAAGCGAGAATTGCCACAGTATTAGCTCATTTTGCCAACTTCGCTGGTGTAGGACGTAAAACAGCAATGGGGATGGGACAGGTGATAATTCGTAATTCGTAATTCGTAATTCGTAATTGGGGTTTATGAGTGAAGATTATTTGCCCCTGGCGTATCTTAACGCTTGGGAATATTGCCCACGTCGATTCTACTTGGAATATGTACTCGGTGAAATGTCAGACAATGAACATATTATTTTAGGTCGCCATTTACACCGCAATATTGATGAACCTGGAACACTCCAGGAAGGAGAAACACTGATTCATCAGCAGCAATGGGTGTGGTGCGATCGCCTCAAAGTCGCTGGTATCATTGACGCTGTGGAAGAATGTGATGGTCAGCTAATTCCTTTGGAATATAAAAAGGGGAAAATGGCACAACACCTCAATGACCATTTTCAACTGTGTGCAGCCGCTTTGTGTTTAGAAGAACGCACTGGACGCAGTATTGCTTACGGTGAAATTTTTTATCATGCTAACCGCAGAAGGCAGACTGTAGCATTTACGCCCCAACTGCGACAAATGACAGCACAGGCGATCGCACTAGCTCACTTTGCTGCCCAAAACCCTATGCCAGCACCCATAGAGCATACCAAAAAATGCCAGTCTTGCAGTCTGCAAGGAATCTGTTTGCCTTTTGAAGTTAAAAAATTACAACAACAAAATTCCTAAAAATCACCATGAGTACGCTTTACCTCACACAGCCAGATGCGGTTTTAAGCAAAGACTACGAAGCCTTTCAAGTAGCTTTAAAACAAGAAGATGGTTCTTGGAAAAAACAAAAAGTTGCTGCCCAAACAGTAGAACAAGTCATACTTATGGGTAATCCTCAAGTTACTGGTGATGCTTTTGTCTACGCCTTGCAGTTAGGAATGCCAGTTCATTACCTCTCTAGCTTCGGGAAATACTTGGGTTCAGCACTTCCGAGTCATTCTCGCAACGGTCAATTAAGATTGGCGCAGTATCAAGTTTATCAAGACCCTGTGCGACGTTTGGAATTAGTCAAAGCGATCGTCATCGCCAAAATTCATAATCAATATAATGTGTTGTACCGACACAATGAAAAAGATAACCCCCTCAAAGAACGCAAAAGTTTAGTCAAGAGTCAACAAACCATAGACCAAGTACGGGGAATTGAAGGTTTAGCTGCTAGGGAATATTTTGCTTGCTGGCAGCGTATGGTGGGTAATCAATGGACTTTTAATGGTAGAAATCGCCGTCCACCTACAGACCCAGTAAATTCTTTGATGAGTTTTGCCTATGCTTTACTGCAAGGTCAGGTCATGGCCGCTGTTCACATTGCTGGTTTAGACCCCTATATAGGCTATTTGCATGAAGTGCATCATGGTCAACCGGCGATGGTATTAGATTTAATGGAAGAATTTCGGGCTTTAATAGCTGATAATTTGGTGTTATCTGTGTTGAATAACCGCAAAATTCAGCCCCAAGATTTTACCGACAGTTTGGGCGCTTATCGTTTAAAGGAGAATGCTAAAAAAACCTTCTTGCAGGCTTTTGACCAAAAAATGAATGATGAATTTAAACATCCGGTATTTGAGTACAGATGTACCTACAGACGAGCCATAGAACTACAAGCACGTTTATTAGGTCGTCATTTACAGGAGGGTATTCCTTACAAACCATTAACATTACGATGAGTACACTGTTTTATCTGTTTATTTACGATTTGCCTGATAATAAAGCGGCAAATAAGCGGCGGACTCGCTTGCACAAAATGTTGACTGGTTATGGGAAATGGACTCAATACAGTGTTTTTGAGTGTTTTTTGACTGCTGTGCAGTTTACTCAATTGCAAATAAAGATTGAGAAATTGATCAAACCTGATGAAGATTCTATTAGAGTATATGTACTAGATGCTGGTAGTGTAAAAAGAACTATTACTTATGGTTCTGAAGTACCTAGACAAGAGCAGACAATCATTATATGATTATCTCATCAGCAAGATTTTTGGCAAACCTATAGTGTGGTCAAAAACCCTGGGGGGTTTGCCAAAAACGCCAGAACCTTGACAAGTAAATAATTACAGCGTTTCAACTATTAGGGAAGTTGAGAATCAGTAGCAATAATAGTGGCTGAAATCGACCTAATTTTGAGGTTTGTCAAAATGCTTCCCAGGAAGCTTGCTCTGTAACAGTTTCAGCACCGAGCAGTTTCCATTTACCAAATCCCCTCACGGGGACTGAAACGATTACTAGGTCTAGACTGCTGGGCGGGAACAGACACAGTTTCCATTTACCAAATCCCCTCACGGGGACTGAAACTTTAATTAATGTCAGCTTTTCGCTGGAAATGCCCAGCAGTTTCCATTTACCAAATCCCCTCACGGGGACTGAAACTACCAAAAGGAGGATCGACGTTATCCGTAAATATTGGTTTCCATTTACCAAATCCCCTCACGGGGACTGAAACCAATGACAGATGCGCCAATTAATAGAGCCAAAAAGTTTCCATTTACCAAATCCCCTCACGGGGACTGAAACGCTTGACTTGGCGCTATTGCGAGGCGATAGGATACGTTTCCATTTACCAAATCCCCTCACGGGGACTGAAACCAAACCTAATGTCCATTGAATACCATACTTGTCACCGTTTCCATTTACCAAATCCCCTCACGGGGACTGAAACTCGCCCGGATGGCATCCAAGAATAAATGTAGAGTAGTTTCCATTTACCAAATCCCCTCACGGGGACTGAAACATTGTCGTTGGCGCAATTGTTTCATTGTGCATAGTCTTGCGTTTCCATTTACCAAATCCCCTCACGGGGACTGAAACACGCCATGCAACGGGCAAAAGTACAATACTCTCAAGTTTCCATTTACCAAATCCCCTCACGGGGACTGAAACTTTAACACGCGATAACTTTCAGGCTTTTGTCGATGTTTCCATTTACCAAATCCCCTCACGGGGACTGAAACCCAACAACCGTATCTGATGCCGCAACAGCAGCAAGTTTCGTTTCCATTTACCAAATCCCCTCACGGGGACTGAAACGAAAGAATATTCAGATGAAAATACTATTTGTTGATAGTTTCCATTTACCAAATCCCCTCACGGGGACTGAAACAAAAGCTAAACATTAAATCATAACAAAACATGGTTTTGGTTTCCATTTACCAAATCCCCTCACGGGGACTGAAACATGACAGTCGGATTCCTAGTTCTAATCGCAATATCATTGTTTCCATTTACCAAATCCCCTCACGGGGACTGAAACACGTCAGTACCCGGATTCAGAATATGCCAGCGAAAATGTTTCCATTTACCAAATCCCCTCACGGGGACTGAAACCCAAACACATCAGGACAGAACCACTTGACAGCGTTAGAAGTTTCCATTTACCAAATCCCCTCACGGGGACTGAAACAATTTCATTGGCCACGTTGATTGAGCGATCGCCTGATTTTTCGGGTTTCCATTTACCAAATCCCCTCACGGGGACTGAAACATTGCTCCTTTAAATGCTTTTTCTTGTCACCCGTGAGCAGGTTTCCATTTACCAAATCCCCTCACGGGGACTGAAACATCTCGCGCTATGAGGCGAGCTATGCAGCAAATATTGTTTCCATTTACCAAATCCCCTCACGGGGACTGAAACTTTAGCCCTATCTTCATGGCGATCGCATGAAGCGGGTTTCCATTTACCAAATCCCCTCACGGGGACTGAAACGATTGGGTGGAAGGAGGCGATCGCTGACTTGATACCGGTTTCCATTTACCAAATCCCCTCACGGGGACTGAAACTTAATTTTGGAGGCAGCGGCAAATATCTTGAACTTTGAGAGTTTCCATTTACCAAATCCCCTCACGGGGACTGAAACACATCCTCCTCAACAGATGGATAACTAGCGCTCAAGTTTCCATTTACCAAATCCCCTCACGGGGACTGAAACACGATCCCTGCTTGATATAAAGTCGCTGCACGTTGGTTTCCATTTACCAAATCCCCTCACGGGGACTGAAACACTTTTCTATATGATAAATCGCTTAATTTGTGGTTTATGTTTCCATTTACCAAATCCCCTCACGGGGATGGAAACTGTGTTTTTATTCGAGAAGTCCATGATGTTCAAGACTTTCCAAAACCTCTTCCCCTAACGGGGATGGAAACTTTATTGTTTTTACTTGGAGAATCGTAGTCACCCCACTTTCCAAAACCTCTTCCCCAGAGGGGGATGAAATCGCCTACAATATTGAACATCAATGTGAGTCAAACCAAGCGATGCCAAGAGCCGCTACAACTCCCAAACGCAAGACTAGAGCTAAATTAGTGCCAATATCTCCAGCCCCGACATGGGCAGATGATACAGAATTGGTAGGCTTGGTGTTTGACTTAGAGGTAACTGACTCAGCTTCTCTATATTCGCAATACACAATTGGACTTCATGCATGGTTTTTGCATCAAGTACAGCAAGTTGACCCAGAACTTTCAGCGTATCTTCATGATGGAGAATCAGAAAAACCGTTCAATATATCGGCATTAGAAGGACAATTGCTGCCTAGTGGTAAGCAACTGAAATTAGTTGCCAACCAAACGTACCAGTGGCACATCAATGCACTATCTCAAAGAGTGGCATTGTTCCTCAAAGAATGGTTGAGGAACTTACCAAAAACTATCGAGCTAAGTAGCACACCTCTACAGATAAAACAAGTGAGTATCGCTCATACTCCAACAACTTATGCACAGTTGTGGCAATCATCAGTACAACAATCTGTAGTTAATCTCAGCTTTGTTTCCCCAACTAGTTTTCGGCGCAAAGGGCATCATTTCCCTCTACCAGTACCAGAAAATCTGTTTCATAGTTACTTGCGACGATGGAACGATTTTTCGCTGATGTCAGTAGACCAAGAGAGTTTTCTGGAGTGGATAACACAAAGTGTCATCATTCATCAGCACCGATTGCAATCACACAAAGTAGCAGCAGGAAAGCGAGGGTCAGTCACAGGTTTTACAGGAGCAATAAGTTTGGGTTTAAGCAATGCGGCTCTAGCCAATACTGAATTTACCCAGTTATTTTATGCTTTAGTGAAGTTAGCTCCTTACTGCGGCACAGGGCATAAAACAACCTTTGGTTTAGGACAAACATGTTTAGACTGGGTAGAACAAAAGCCAACTACATCGGCTCAGTTATTGGAGAATATGTTGGCAGAAAAGATCGAGGAACTGACGCAGATATTTACAGCACAGCGTAAACGCAAGGGAGGCGATCGCACGGATAAAATTGCCTCCACTTGGGCAACAGTTCTGGCCCGTAGAGAAATGGGAGATTCACTCAAGGCGATCGCTGAGGATTTAGAGATGCGTGAGTCTACTGTCAAAACTTATGTAAAATTAGCCCGGAAAGCTCTCAAGCAATTTCAAGAAAAGGCATTAGAGGCGGAAGGAATCGACCATCAACATGAGCAAGAAACGCCACCGCAGGTAGTCCAAACTCTGGCTCATCCAAAGAAACGATAATCACTTCATCGGGGTGATTACCCATCATGGAAGTGCGATAATCATCAATAGCACCGGTGCGCTTTCCTTAGCGTCCTTTTGCTTTTAAAACTAAGCCAACTTCGCCCGTCGCAACATCACAGCATTAATCGCCACAATCACTGTTGATAAACTCATTAACAACGCCCCCACAGCTGGCGACAGCAAAAATCCCCATCTGTAAAGCACACCAGCAGCCAGAGGAATAGCAATTACGTTGTAACCTGTCGCCCATGCCAGATTTTGAATCATTTTGCTGTAGGTTTTCTGTGCTAAGTTTAAAGCCTTAACGGCATCTAAAGGATCATCTTCAATCAGTACCAAATCAGCCGATTCGATCGCAACATTAGTTCCTGCACCAATGGCAATCCCAATATTAGCTTCTAAAAGTGCAGCCGCATCGTTAATCCCATCGCCAACAAAAGCTGTTGCACCTTCTTGTTTCAATTGTTTGATAATACTAACCTTATCTTCTGGCAAAACCCGACCATAGTAACGGTCAATACCTAAATCTTGAGCAACTGCACGGGCTACAGCTTCAGCATCTCCGGTAATCATGACTACTTGAATATCTTTTTCTTTTAATTTATTTACTGCTTCTCGCGCTCGTTCCCGTACTTGGTCGGCCATTGAAATTACAGCAACAGCACTTTTATTTGTCATTAAAACTACTGCACTTTCACCGCGTTCATCTGCTGTATTTAGTCCTTGACGCAGAGATGATGGCAAAGTCAGATTTTGTTCTTCCACCCACTCTGGACGACCGATACGATAAGTTTGATTGTTAACTTTACCCTCAACTCCACGACCTGTTACTGTCTTAAAATCAGTCATTTGGGGTAAATCAAGTTGACGGCGTTCGGCGGTTTCTACCACTGCTTTAGCTAAAGGATGTTCAGAAGAAGTTTCCAAAGCTGCGGCTATTCCTAAGGCTTGTTGTTCATCTAACGAGTCGCTGACAACTCTTTGAACTGCAAAGCGTCCTTCTGTTAAAGTTCCAGTTTTATCGAACGCCATATTTTTAATATCTTTTGCCCGTTCCAAAGCATCTCGGTTTCTCACCAAAATGCCATTTTTAGCAGCTAAATTAGTTGAGTTGGCAATTACCAAAGGAATCGCTAAACCAAGGGCGTGAGGACAAGTAATAACTAGTACGGTTACGGTACGGTTGACAGCAAAAAGTAAATCGCTAATAAATAGCCAAACAAAGAAAGTTGTACTACCCGCTGCGATCGCAATTATAGTTAACCAATAAGCTGTCTTGTCTGCTAAAACTTGATACTTACTTCTTGAACCCTGCGCCTCTTCTACTAAGCGCATGATTTGACTAATTGTAGTATCACCACCAACACGAGAAACTTTAACTTTTACCGAGCCTTCACCGTTCACCGAACCAGCTACAACTTCATCGCCTTCGTGTTTAGAAACAGGACGAGATTCACCTGTGAGAAAAGATTCATTAATATTGGTGTTTCCCTCAATCACAATCCCATCATTGGGAACCTGCTCACCCGGACGAATTAAGATAACGTCTTCTGCTTGAATGTCGCTAACTGCAACATCTTCAACTTTACCATTAGTCATGCGATGCGCTTGGGAAGGTACTAATTCCGCCAGATTTTCTAGAGCGCGGCTAGCACCTTGAACAGAAGCCATTTCTACCCAATGTCCTAGCAACATAATATCTACTAGGGTTGCTAATTCCCAATAGAAAGGCATTCCCCGCAAACCAAGAGAAACTGCCAAGCTATAGACAAATGCTACTGTGATTGCCAACGCAATCAAAGTCATCATCCCGATTTTGCTGTGGAGTTCGTTCCAAGCACCTTTGAGAAATACCCAACCACCATAAAAATAGATGATGATAGCTAAAACCGGATTAATCCATTCAGAACCAGGAAAATTAATTGCCTCATAATTTAACCAATCTTGTAGTTGGGTGGAAAAATACAAAATTGGTAAAGTTAGAACAAGGCAGATAAAAAAGCGACGTTTGAAAATTTCTGGGCTGTGTCCTGCGTGTTTACCATGTTCTGCGTGTCCACCATGTTCGTTATGTTCGGGAATCGGATGTGTCGGTGTTCTTCTATTGTGGTTTGTCATGATCAATAGCACTAATTAGTATTTTATTTTTTTGGCATTTCACTACCAGTTCCCATCATTTGTTCCATCTGCTGCATATTTTTCATCATTTCTTGCATTTGCATCATCATTTTTTGATGGTGCTGTTCTCTTTGCTGTGGGGTCATTCTTTGCATCATTCGTTGCATCTGTTCAGGTGTCATCTGAGACATTCTCTGCTGCATTTGACCCATATTGATTTGCATTTGTCCCATCATTTGGTGCATCTTTCCCATGTGTGCCATCATTTCTCGTTGATACTGATACATCTGTTGCAAGTTCATTTCTGAACTTTGCTTGAGAGGACTTGATGTAGAAGGGTTCGTTTGAGCTATAGATGGTACAGCACTCAATCCTAATACTGTAATGACAGTGACAAAATAATTAGCGATACTTGTATTTCTTATAATCATTGTTTTGCTCACTTTTTAAATTCAATCCTCTTGGCCTAACTGATACCCATCCTTACCATCTCTTAATTTGTCTAAGTTTTGATCTAGATGAGGCAGGTAAATATGCTTGGCTCCTGGCACGTAACTATTCCTATTCCATAAGTGATTTCATAATCCTGATCTCTTCTTTTTGTGTTGTAATAATCTCTGTGCATAGCTCTTGAATACGTGGATCTGTTAGTGATGACTGCTCGCAGACGAGAATAGCAGCAGCGTGATGTGGTATCATTGAGTGCAAAAATTGTTGGTTTCCTACTCCGGTTTGCGATCGCAGAAAAGTCCAGAAGATTGCTATCATTGCAGTTCCCACCATGAGAAGTGCGATATTTAACTTTTTGTTTTGGTACATTGAACCCATCGCCGTCAACATGATGATCAGCATCGCCGCTATCATTAGTCCTGCCATGTACACTTGATTAAGGCTAAGGAACAAGTTAGCAAACTCGTTGACCCGCGAAAACATCAGGGCGAACATTACGATGTAAGAAATTGACAATGCAATCAGTAGGCTAATATAGGGCTTCATGCCAGATTTGGATTCCATTTTAGATTTGTCCTTATAAGTTTAGGGAACTGTAAAGCAAGGCTAAATCAGTTGTTTATCCGAAGGGTGCAGGTTACTGAAAAAAGGCTTGCTCTACTGTTAAAGTAAATTAAACTTATGCTGCTGCTACAGAAGCAATTTTGCTATATTCTTTTACACTATCTCGACAAGCTTTTGCACACTTCTTACAGTGTTCTGCATCATGCTTTTCGCATTCAGTGGCGCAGGCTTCACAAATCTCTGCACAAGCACGCGCTAAGTGAGAAATGTAACGTGAACCGCGCACCATGTAAGTTGCAGCAGTACGACAGATTTCTGCACAATCAAGGCAACTACGAGCGCACTGAACCATATCTGACATACCCATACAAGCTTCTGCACAGTGTTCGCATTCCACTACACAACGCATTGCGACATCGAAGCTAGACTGGTATTTTTCGTGAACTAAAAGCATATAAACCTCTCTTTCTGCTATTTATACTTTTGTAGTTAAAAGAATATAAAAATACTTCAACACAGTGCTTCTAACTAAGGGAATAGAACAAAATTTTGAAATTTATTACTTGCAGATATGTTAAATTTCATCTTGATTTCATTTTGATCTGGTAGTTAGAAAGCAACATTTTAAAATTAAAATCAATTGTAAATTTATACTTATGTACTCAGTGACAGGTATTAAAATAATTAGCAATGATTTTAGTTGACTCTCCATCTAACTGGAGAGTATAAACTAGAAAAAATGGTTTGAAGCCACGAGCTACATCAAGTCATCATCAGTCACAAAAAAATTAATTGAGGATTTTGACAATGAAAAAACGTTTATCTGACTGGATGAGTAAGTTCTCACGTTTCTCTTTAGCAGTAGTAATTACTACTGGAGTTTTAGCCACTACTTATGCAACGGTAGTTGGGTTGAGCAAAGGAGATAATGTTGATTTAAACAATAATCCACTAACAGTAGTAAGCAATCCTCAATTAATTTCTACCACAAGTATCTGGGATAAAGAGACTGAATCTTACCTAGGAAATCGAGAAATTACAGTTTATCGCAGTCCGTCTTGTGGCTGCTGTGGAGCGTGGATTGAACATATACAAAAGCACGGATTTAAAATTAAAGAAGATATCAAAACTGAAGAGATGGAGGTAATTAAACAAAAGTACAACTTGCCTCAAGATTTAGCATCTTGTCACACGGCAATAATTGACGGCTATGTAATGGAAGGACATATACCTGCCGATGATATTAAGCGTTTTCTTAAACAAAAACCCCAATTCCTGGGTTTAGCCGTACCGGGAATGCCTTTAGGAACACCAGGAATGGAATCAGGCGATATAAAACAACCGTTTACAATTATGGCGTTTGATAAAAAGGGTGAAGTCAAAGTTTTTAAGGAATATCAAAATTACTAAGTTTGATACAAGGGTAAAAAGTCAAAAATCCAGAAGAGGGGTAATTATGACTAAGATAAATCGCCGTCAGTTTGTCACCCTAACTGCTGCTGGTAATTCACTTAAAAACTACTCATGTCTGCATTACTGAATCGATGTTCTAGTATCTCTCTATTTGTAAAATGTGATCTTCAGATTCAGGTTTGTTATGCACCCAAGTAATTCGGGAACCATCAAATAAGGGAATTTCTACTTGCCACCACTGCCCACGCCGCAGACGGCGATACCAGCGAAAGTCTGAGCAAATCCAATCGAACAGTTGCATATCAACACTACAGATATAGCTTTGTTAGGTATGGCGTGTGGCTACACACATAAGCGATAATGCTGCTTGTGGTGAATTAGGATTGATACCAGAGCATAATTGAACCAAGCGATATTTCTTGTCAGATTTACCGTAATGACCTTGCAAAACTTGCACACCAACTGTATGGTTGTGTGGATAAACCTTGACATTAAAGCCAAGGGGCTTGAGAATTTTGTCGTAAAGCTCTGGCGTTACTCCATCTCCAGGTCGGTGATGAACCTCACTGGCTAATGCCCAAGTTTGCTCAGATGCTGAAGTATGACCTCCTCGTTTGATTAACCGATATAGCCATAAACGTAAATTCCATAACCACAAACCTAATCCTTGGAAGTTCCAGGCAGTTAACTGAGGATCGTGATCTGTGATGAGGATGCCACCTGGACGGACTAAACGTGCGGCTTCTGCTAATACTTTATCCATGTATTCACAATGATGAAGAGTAGCATTGAGTACTACAACATCAGCAAAGTGGGAGATGAAAGGAAGTTGGTGGGCATCTGCAAGCACTGGTGTATAGCCAAGATGTTGAGCCATTCTCAATGCTCCATAGCTAATATCTACACCAATTAACAATTGTGGTTTTCCTCCAAGCGTTGCATACAAATTGCCCGGACCACAACCAATGTCTACAACAATTTTATGATCCCAACTCCCCATAGCTGCCTGCCAGCAAGACTTGAAAATTTGATCACGATGACAGCTTTCAAAGTAATTTTTTGCCCATTCAGGATGCCCAAAATAATAACTATTCGCTTTAATGGCTGCACTGGAAGTAGAAAAAGCACAATTTAGAATGTCTTGTTCATCTAAATCCACTCTCGAATCAACAGCAATATAAGGGCTAAGAACTGAACATGAAGAAGTTAGCATAGCTATTATTTGTATTAATATCCTGCTTCAGTTGGCTACAAACTCAGCAAACCTCATTTTAAGGTGTTGTTAACAGTATATTTGCTTTATATAATCTGTTTCTAATAACATATTTGCTTTTTACTTATTTAAAATCTGTCATTAGATAGATGAGTTTATGTCAAAAAAATACAAATAGTATCAGAATATACTAGTTAATATTTTTAAAGCTAGTGCAACCTATTTTCAGCGTGAACTTAAAGCCTTATTGCTTGTTTTCAGTATTTACTGATGCTAAGAAAAATTTTGGTCGTATGGAATAATAGCGTCAAAACCTCATATCATAATGCTTGACTCATGACCAACCTCAACCTGCTCTCAGAATATCAAAGCTTTGGCGGTAAAATCGGTTTTTACTCTCACGCTTCTTCAACCTGCAATGGTGAAATGCGCTTTGCTGTCTACCAACCACCACAAGCCACTCAACAACCAGTACCCATACTTTATTTCCTCTCTGGGTTGACTTGCAGTGAAGAAAATTTTATGGCAAAGTCGGGGGCGCAACGCTACGCATCTGAGTATGGTTTGATGTTGGTTGCACCAGATACCAGCCCCCGTAATACTGGTATTGCAGGTGAAGATGATGATTGGGATTTTGGTACAGGTGCAGGGTTTTATGTTGACACTACAGAAAAACCTTGGAGTCAGCACTATCAAATGTATAGTTATGTCGTTGAAGAATTACCTACTTTAATTGCAGCCAACTTTGCAATAGAACCAAATAAACAAGGTATTTTTGGTCATTCAATGGGAGGACATGGGGCCCTAGTATGTGCCATGCGAAACCCCCAGCTATATAAATCTGTATCTGCTTTTGCACCCATCACTGCACCTATGCGTTGTCCTTGGGGACAGAAAGCTTTCAGTCGTTATCTAGGAAGTAATCAAGAAACATGGCTTACCTATGATGCTAGTGAATTAGTCAAACAAGGGGGATACCACAGTTCTATTTTGATTGACCAAGGTACTGCTGATAAGTTTTTAGCTGAACAGTTATTACCAGAGGTGTTTGAGCAAGCTTGCGCGTCTGTTAACCAGCCTTTAAATTTACGATATCAAGCAGGCTACGACCATAGTTATTATTTTATTGCTAGTTTTATTGAAGACCATATCCGCCACCATGCAATCGCTCTGGCATCAATTAAGTAAAGAATTTAGCTTAGTGCAATATTAAACTAATTTAAAAAAATTAAAATAGCTCTAAACGTAACATTGCTTACGGTATTTAGATATGGAAATCTATTATTAGTAATTTAACACCAAATAATTCATAGGAGAATATTTTGAATAAAAATTTATTAGCTTTTGTAGCTAGTACAATTTTTAGCATGGGAACAGTAATTTTAATTAAAAGGCTTAATCTACCTGTATTTCTGACTTTCAGTGTGGCTATTTATGCTTGCTACACTTTGATAGTTATTGTAACTCTGCTGAATTATATGGCTAAAATGCGGAAACTTAAATAAATTTGGTGACTCAGGGATTGGGCACACGCTCCACAGTGCCACCCTGATAAAAATTATGACAAATTTGCATTCATAAATGAAATTTAGCAGATTCTCTTCCTTATTCCCTGCCAAAGTGAGAATTACGTTAAAGTGCGCGGATATACTACAACCGATGCCAGATATCTGTGTAAGCGTTTCCTGACAAATATTGATTTATCAGGCCTATACTTCTAGCAAAACTTGTGATAAAAGCCAACAAAAAAATTTAGACGTCTGACTCATTTTTTAAGTACAATTACTGTAATTGGCATATAAAAAATATTGATGTTTTTGGTTTTAATTGACTATTCTTTAGACGTAATGTGAAATTTTGTTTGTTTATAATCAAATTTTCAATAAATGTTAATAATAAAATAAATATTTTAAAACAATGTCAAGTAATTTGATGTATAAAAATATCTAAATTAGTGAAAAACAGGATAATCTCTAACAAGACAGAAACCATAAAAACCATTCAAATTGGCTAAAATGTGATGTCTATAACTTGCTCCTACTTTAGAGAATAATTTACCAATAAAAAATTAAGTTGAATGGTAGATTAATTGGGGGCAGATGTTAAGTGAAATAGAGAAAAAATTAACGAAAAGTGTAGATTTGTATGGCTAATAGCAGTGCAATGACAGCAGCAACTCACTTGGCGCAGAAGTTACCTTTGCCCCTCAAACGATTAGCAGATTTGGCTTATAATTATTGGTGGTGTTGGACAAGCGATCGCATCGCCCTATTCCAAACCATTGATCCTCAAGAATGGGAACGCTGTGGGCATAACCCAGTAGCAATTTTAGAGTCGGCAACTTACGAACGCCTCACCCAATTAGCGGAAGATCCATTTTACCTCAAGCAGATTTCCGCCTTAGCCCAAGAGTTTGATACTTACATGGCGCAGCAAGATACTTGGGTGAGTCGCGTAGCCCCCAAAGTTTCGCAAGAACGCCCCATCGCTTATTTTTGCGCCGAATTTGGCATCCATGAATCTCTACCCGTCTACTCTGGCGGCTTGGGTATTTTAGCCGGAGACCACCTCAAATCATCATCAGATTTGGGTGTACCGATGGTTGCGGTAGGATTATTGTATCGCCAAGGTTACTTTCGGCAGCGCTTAAATCGCCAAGGTTGGCAAGAAGATTACTATCTCGATAATCCCTTCCACCGGATGCCCTTAGAGTTAATTACCAATAACCAAGGGGAACCAGTCACCATCCAAATAGAAATTCGCCAACGCCATGTAAAAGTACAAATTTGGCGCGTACAAGTAGGGCGAGTCAGTTTATATTTACTAGATAGCGATCGCCATGACAATGATCCCATTGACCGTTGGTTAACAGGACATTTGTATGGTGGTAACCTCGAAACCCGCATTGCTCAAGAAGTTGTATTAGGCATTGGCGGTGTTAAAGCTTTAGATGCTTTAGGAATAAAGCCTTCCGTCTATCACCTCAACGAAGGACACGCCGCCTTCTGTACCTTAGAAATTGCCAGACTAGAAATTGAACGCACAAGCAAATCTTTCTACGACATCGAAGCCCAAGTACGCAATAGTTGTGTATTTACCACCCATACCCCCGTCCCAGCCGGACACGATGTGTTCTCTCCCGATTTAATTGACTCATTCTTTGCCCACTACTGGCCACAACTGGGACTTTCCCGCGAGCAATTTTTGGCATTAGGCGCACGTAGACTCGGTGACCCTTGGGAACCCTTCGGGATGACCGTTTTAGCTTTGCGGATGTGTCGCACTTGTAACGGTGTGAGTGAATTGCACGGTCAAGTTTCCCGCAAAATGTGGACAGTTCTCTTCCCCAACCGGACTGAAGACAAAGTGCCCATCGGTTACATCACCAATGGCGTTCATGCACCCACTTGGACTGCACCTTTATTAGCTGACCTATATAATCAATATTTGGGAGCAGACTGGAAAACACGTGCCGTTGACCCCAAAATGTGGGCGAAAGTTGACGACATACCCGATGAAAAACTGTGGTCGCTACATCTCATCCTCAAAGAAAGACTAGTCGCATACACCCGTTACAAAGTCAAGAAAGCCAGAGAACAACGTGGTGAAGATTACCAACTCATTCAAGCCACAGATAACTTACTTGACCCGAAAATCCTGACAATTGGATTTGCCCGACGTTTCAGCCCTTACAAACGTGGCGATTTAATTTTGCGAGATGCTGAACGAGCATTAAAAATATTTGGTAATGCACAACGTCCAGTACAAATCATCTTTGCCGGTAAAGCCCACCCAGCAGATGAAGAAGGCAAACGCATCATCCAGCGCTTAATGGAATGGTGCCAAAATTCTGGGATTCTCAACCGAGTCGCTTTTATTGAAGACTACAACATTTACACCGGACAAAAACTAGTGCAAGGTGTCGATGTGTGGTTAAACAACCCCCGTCGTCCCTTAGAAGCATCTGGAACCAGTGGGCAAAAAGTCTGCTTCAACGGCGGAATTAATTGCAGCGTCCTAGACGGATGGTGGTGTGAAGGTTACCAAGCAGGGCCCGACGGTAAAGGCACTAACGGTTGGGCCATAGGAGAAGACGCCCATACCAGCGACCAAGAACTACAAGACCGAATTGATTCGCGATCGCTCTATCAGCTCTTAGAAGAAGAAATCGTACCTCTATACTACGACCAAGATGCCCAAGGTATCCCCCATCGCTGGGTACAAATGATGAAAGCATCAATTAAAACCAATGCCCCTCTATTCAACACAGACAGAATGATAGCCGACTACGTTTCCCAAGTCTATGTACCAGAAATCGCTACCCGTGTGTCACCAATTTTGGCTAAGGTGATAGTGTAAAGCATTTTAAGTTTCCTGGTTAGATATAAGGGGTGGATTATCTGCCCCCTTTTTTTGTAATACTGACACTAATCATACTTTTGCATTCTTCTTTGCGTCTTTGCGCCTTTGCGCGAGGCAAAAAACATGAAAACTTGGCAAGCCGATTTTTATCGTAGTCCACAAAAAGATCCCAATGGACAAATTCTCTGGGAGCTATTGATTTGTGATCCTAATCGTAGCTTCGAGTATACAGCCACCTGTCCCCAGTCAGAAGCCAATTCCACTTGGGTGACAGACCAACTCCAGCTAGCAGCCGAAGAACAATTTCCCCGTGTAATTCAAGTATTTCGCCCCCAGTCCTTAAGTTTAATTCAAGCAGCTGGACGCAACTTAGGCATTAATGTCGAACCCACTCGCCACACCTTGGCATTAAAACAATGGTTGCAAGAAAAGCAATATCCTGTAACTGTAGATAGACCACCCCCAGCACCACTACCAGAAAACCTCTGGGGAGAAGAATGGCGTTTTGCAACACTCCCAGCAGGTGAACTCATAGATATATTTGCCCAACGCCCCATTCCTATTTTGTCTGTACCAGAATTTCTCCAACCCATAAATTTGGGTTTAGCATCAACAGTACCCGTACCTGGTGTAGTTATCTATGGAGGAAAGCAATCAATGCGTTTAGCACGATGGTTAGCACAAGCCCATCCTGTAGCATTGAATTACATAGCTGGTGCGCCAGATGGTTTAATCTTAGAAGCTAGTTTAGCAGATAGGTGGATTGTTGCCACCTTTGAGGATGCAGAAGTAACTGCGGCGGCGCAACTTTATCAACAGCGTCAACAGCAGAGTCAAGGATTACACTTTTTGTTAGTGCAGCCTGATGATTCCGGTATGACTTATAGCGGCTTTTGGTTATTGCGGACAGAAAATTGAATTTGGTTTTAAATAATGTTCCAATTATTAATTGGTAACACTGGCATTATTGTTGAGCAACACAATTTCCCCTTCATTATTAATTTTAATGGGCCCAACAAGATGTTGATTCTGATTCAATTCCCGCAAAAGTCCCACAGTGCGAAAACGCTGATCGATTTCGGGGATTCCTTGGCGATTTAAATGCACTGGGATAATTTTACTTGCCACTAAATCACCCTGGGCGCTCAGTTGTACTTCTAAAATCATTGAGTATGCAGTCTGAGCAGTTGTGGATAATGTCCGATATCCCAGAAAATTACCTAAAGAATAAGCTATGAGTTTTCCTTTATACATTTCCATCGCTCTGGGAACATGAGGGCCATGTCCTAATACTAAGTCGGCTCCAGCATCAACCATTTTCCGGGCAAACCCGATAGAATTACCTCGGTTTTCACCGTAGAAATATTCAGTTTGATTTTTAACATGCAGTGCTGCTGTTCCTTCCGCTCCAGCGTGCATAGATACTACAACAATCTTGGCGTTCTTTTTCGCTTCTGCTACCAGCGCCTGGGCTGCCGCCAGATTATGCATAGAATTATACATATCATAGGGAGCAAATCCGATCAAGGCGATCGCAGTATTATTAGCTTCTAAATAGAGAATTTGATTTTTATGACCTAGTGTGGCAATACCAACATCTTTGAGGTTTTTTACTGTATCTTGGAAACCCACTGAGCCAAAGTCCATTGCATGGTTATTTGCTATGTGGAAGACATTAAACCCCACTTCAGCAAAGAGCGCCGCATAGGTGGGTGGGGAGCGAAAGGCAAAAACTTGTCCCCGACTAATATCTTTGGCAGTGTAAGGATGGTTGGTTAAAGTGGTTTCCAAGTTACCCAGCAAAATATCGGCTCCTTGCAGGTGACTTCTCAAAGACTGTGGCAATAATTTATGCTTAGATTGAGGCAATCTATAATCAGGGAAATTAGTTCCAGGAATAATATCCCCAACAGCTTTGATGGTGATGGTGTCTAGAAAAGTTTCCTCTTCTCCTAATGGTGGCTTGGGTTCGGGTACAGCAAAGGGAAATAAATCGGGTTCGGTGAATGTAGTAGCAGCATCTGAAGGTTGCAGTTGTCCAAAGCGAATGAATATTCCAATACCAATGCCAAGAACAAAACAACCACTAATAAATCCCAATGAGCATAACTGCACAAACCTCTGACTTGCCATCGTTCACTCCTCACACAATGGCATTAGTTTAGCCTAAATCTCAGTATTTACGGTAGTTCTTGCGTGTTTGATAGAACAAATTCAACTCGTTGAGTTACGGAGTTTAATCTGATTGCTATTTGAATGAACTAAGGATGGCTACTTACACCTCTTTAATCACTATCGCTAGAGAACGATATAAAACCCTTATTTTTCAAGGCTTTTAAGTAATTGGACAAAAATATTTACAGAAAAAGTCTTCACCAGGTCATACCACTTCATGAAAAATCTAATACAGATGTAAAGCCTGAAAGCTTTGCTGCATCTAAGTTTCTTAATTGCGAATTGCGAATTGCGAATTGCAGAGGTGAGTTTACCTTGGGAGAAGTAGAGGGTGACAGAGAGTACTGAGGTGCATGAGGTCGCAACAAAATTTATTCAGGCGAATTGTTACAGCCCACGGTGACAGGTATCGGATTTTTGAAATACTGATTATTGCGTGGCAAAGGAGGCTAAGAAAAATGTTTACAAATTTCTGAAAGCTTTATATATTACAATTCACAACTCGCAGCGCGAGAAAAGAAGATACAACTCGGTCGGACTCTGGAGTAGGTATCGCCCAAGGGTAAGCTCCTCGGATTTTTGGGTTATCTTCTATACGCTTCATAAGTTCCGCGTACTTGTTCACCCATTTGCCTCCTCTTGTGCCGCCTGTTTCATTTGCTCTTTTTTTATCATCATACCATCCTACTACCCTGGCAAACTTCAGATAATTTTCTGAATCTTTGCTAGTCCACTGTGCTAGCGTGACACCCAGCCTGTTTCCGGTATTAATCCATATTTCCTTTTGCACACTAAAGCCAAAACGTTGGTTTGAATTGCTTACCCAAAGCTGGTCTATTTTTCGTAGGTCTGGACAAGAAAAATTATTAATTTGTTCTAAATCTAACCATCCTTCTTGTTCCCTTCTAGCAATATTGAGCATGAGTCGGTTTGTTTGTCTGTCTGCTGCTTCCCAGTTGTTTGCCTTTAAAAAATATTCAAGTTGAGCATATAAATGTTTAGTGAGAGATGCTTCCACCTCTTTTTTTAACGATTCTTCTGTATTAGTTTGAGATACTAGCTTGATTAATTCTCGATGAACAGCTTCAATATTTTCGGCTGTAATCAACTGATTCTCTTTAGTGAAATCAGTTTTATTTGGATGATTATTTAAAATATCAAATGCCGTCTTATAAGATTTTATAGCTTCACTATATTTTTTATCTTTATCTAATAAGCCACCTTGATATCTATAAAATAATACTTGAGTTTGTAAGTGCTGTTCATCAGAATTTAATTTATTTTTATCTATTTTAGCTAGATATTCATTGCTTTTTTCACTTGCTGATTTTGCCTGATCCCAGTTTTCTAATCTTTGATACGCTTGTGACTTAGCAGCAAACAACAATGTTTGTTTAAGGTGATGATTTTCCTCAATATTAAATGATAGTGCAGCTAATCTTAAAGCTTCATCTGAATCTGATGAATTTTGATTTTGCCGTAATTCTCCAGCCAGTTGCACAAGGTTTCTCACAGTTTTTACTTCGCTTTGAGCTTCTTGATTTTTGGCACTGATTTGATTTAATTCAGTTTCTTTATCTGTCAATTTTGCCAAAATCTCTGATTCTTGTTTTTGCGCCAGACTAAGCTGATTAGTAGTATCAGATAGTTCCAGACTTCTCTTATTTAAATCACTCTGTGCTGTTTCTAAATACTGTCTTGCTGTTTGAGCATCTTTCTCAAATTTCAACGCACTTTTTTTGGCAATATCTTCTTGCTGCTGTGCATCTATAGCAATTTTTTCAGCTTCTACTATTTTTTTTCGTGCTAATTCTTCATTTTCTCTAGCTTTCCTTTCTTGTTCCTTGGCTTGTTCAGCACTCACTTTCGCCTTTTGTTCACTTTCTTGTGCAGTTTTAGCCTTTTCCTGAGCTTCTGTTAAACTTGTTTGCGCTTTTTTAACTTCAGCATTTGCTATGTTTACCTGATTTTTCGACAACACCCCCACAATTCCTGCGCCCAGAACTGCTACAACTAAAATAAAACCTCCAATAACAATTCGTTGTTGAGCCTTCTTATTCGCCTGACTCAATAATTCAGTCCTTGCTTCCGCCGCTTCTCTATCCTTTCTTTCTCTTTCCAAAGCAGCTTCTTGTTCTTTAGCAGCAATTTCCTCTTGAATTTCCTTCTCTTTACTCGCTGCTAAAAACTGTTTATCCTGATAACTTAAATTTTTATCCCTCGCCCATACTTCCGCTTCTTCTAATGCTTTTCCTCGCAGCAGTCGTGAGTCATCAACACCACCAGAAGCTACCCAAAAGCGAAAACTTTCAGAATATGGACGCAGATTTTTTAATTGATTTTCAATCCAATTTTCTGTAAATATTTCTCGATAAATTTGGTTATAAATTTTCAGCTTACCTTGCTGTCTCACCACTAAGCCAGAAAGCTGTAATTCGCTTTGCTCTAATGTATCATCTGCTATTACTTCAGATTTTTCCTCACTCAGCCGCACTTGTTGATACAGTTCTAATAAATATCCTGCCCGTTGTTCATCTCTAAGAATCCTGGCTTGAATGGTGCGTAAATGCTCCGGTTCATCTTGCGATTCCCAATTTTCAATAATGCGTGATTTGACAACTTGTGCAACAGAACGAGGGTTTTTTTGTTCCGATTCTTCCACCATGAACTGACACAGCTTTTGCGTCAAAAATGGTTGTCCCCCCGTCCACTGCAAAATTTCTTGCATTATCTCTTGGGGATGACTAAATTTACCGCGCAAACCTGTTTCTAATGGTTCCGATTCATGTAATTGAAAACCCTTGAGGCTGATAGCTTTACCAATATTAAACGGAGTACGCTGTTTATCTTCAATTAAATTGCTAGGTGATGCAACCCCTAACAAACAAAAAGTGAGACGATTGTATTCAGGATTATCAACACGCTTATTATAACAAGCACGAATTAAAGCAAAAAAGTCATCTGTAGGAAAATTCAGACTCAGAACACTATCAATTTCATCAATAAAAATAACGATATTTTCTCGAACTTCCACAAGTAATACTTCTTCAATAAACTTGCGAAATCGTGTGACTAATGAATTTAACTGATTCGCCTCCCACCAATCACCAAAATCTAAATCTAATGCAAAACTATCAATAAGCGTATCAATTAAATCTGCATACCATTGTTCAGGCGGGACATTCTGAATACCACCCGCAGAAAGATCAATTGCAGCACACTTTACACCATCTTCTCTCAATCGCTGCATAGTTCGCACACGCAAGCTAGATTTTCCACTTTGGCGCGAATTTAATACATAACAAAACTTTCCCGCTGTCAATCCTGCATATAAATCAGCATCAGCTTCTCGCGTGACGTAGGTAGTGGCATTTTCCGGTAGACTTCCAGAGAATATGTATTGGTCAACCATGATTTACCTACCCCAAATGAGTTGAGAAATACTGACGATATAAATCACAACTAGGAACACAATCATTACTGGAATGTTTTACCAAACCCAAACTATGCAACTTGAATGCAACTTCAGTATCTAGCCTAACTGGTGCATTCGCCATTACTACTTGTTTATACCCTAACTCAAGCTGAGAATTATGTTGTAAATGCCACAATTGTTGTCGCAAGTGGTCGCTGAAAATTCCTTGTTCTGTTGGTGCTAGTTTTAACAGTTCTTCTAGGTTGACTTGTTGAGTTTTCAGTTGGGTGATAGCCTGCTGTATTAAATAAGGATGTCCTCCTACTAAAGCCATCAATTGCATTAAGCTTTGTTCTCCCAACAGCCTTAACTCGTTTTGCTTGGCGAGTTCTGATATTTGTTGCAGTGTAAATTCAGGTAAATCAATTGCTGTTCCCACATTAAAAGGTGAGTGATTAGTGTCTAGAGAAGGATAAGCTTCAGTAGAGTGAACTACCACCAACCGCAGTTTCTTCCAAATATTCCCAATCTTGTCTCCTTGTTTCGCTGATTCATACCACCCACGTAGTAATAAACAGAATTGGGGAAAAATATTTGGATAATCAAACAGTCTTTCAAAATTATCTATGGCTAAAACTAGAGGAGTATCGGTAATGGATAATAAATATTTTTGAAAATAACGAGTACAGTTTTTATTGATACCAAAAATGTCTTGCCAATATTTATCTAGTTTTGGTTCTAAATCTAAACTGTCAGCAACATCAATACACAACCATTGCAAAAATGTTTTTAAGTTATCCAGAATATCAATATCAGCCAGTTGCAAATCTATTTTTGCTGTTTGATAACCCTGTTGTCTCGCATAATCTAGTATTTTTTCCAGCAGTAATGTCTTGCCCATTTTTTGCGGTGCTTTAGTGCGAATTAACGCCCCCGGTTGGATAATTGCTTGATAACATTTAACTTCAATGGGTGGACGTTCAATATATATTATCTTTGACTCATGTGGAGGATTTGATAATGCTGTTTCTCTTTTAGTAATTAATTGAGGTGTCAGGTTTTCTGCTATCCCGGCAATACGTATCAAATTGCAACCTAATTTATAAGCAAACTCATAGCCTTTATTTGCACCCAGTCCATCATAAAAACCCACGGCAAATTCAATTGCTGCTCTATCACCAATTGCTTGCTTCATGCCTATAACATGATTAATATGTTGTGCTATTTCTTGGGCTTGGCATTGAGAGTAACAAGCATTTAAAACTACACATTCTACTTGTTCGGAAAATAGTTGAAATAATCCTGCTAAGGCTTCTGCATCAACGAATTTTACTTGACCTGATTCATCTTCAAATAGTAAGCCTTCTTCTCCTGCTCCATGTCCGGAAAAGTGAATGATATGTGGTTCGTGTTCTAAAATTGCTCTGTGGATATCCCGATAACGAACTGCTGGTGCTATAGCTATTGCATATTGCTCTCGATTCTTTGACCTTTTTAGACCCTCCTGGATTTCCCTCATTTCTTCATCTAGGCGCAGATATTTACTGCCTATGGGATTGGCAGCTAAAAGTAGTATTCTCTTAATGGAATTACTATTAATCATTGATTGTGACTGGTGTGGCTCAAGAGCAATATCAGACTATCAGGCTGGTTGGGATTTGATTATTGATACATCTTGAGTATGCGCTTTTACGGAATTTAGCGCAATATACTTAGTTCACTTTGAGGACTAAAGTCCTCACTACAAACCTTTAATTATTTACGCCGTCCTACTTAGATTTTAGGAAAATATGAACAAGCTCATTTTAATTACAGGCATAAGCAAAGGTTTAGGTTACGCTATGACCGAGGGTTTTATTCAAGAAGGTCATACTATTATTGGTTGCGCTCGTTCATCAGCAGCTATCGAGGAACTACGTCAGAAGTTTAGCCAGCCAAACGATTTCACCGCTGTAGATGTAGCAAATGAACAGCAAGTAGAAAAATGGGCAAAACACGTACTAAACAAATATCAACCACCAGATATACTCATTAACAACGCAGCAATTGTTAATTACCCCGCACCTTTATGGCAAGTACCCTCTAATGAATTTTCCGAGTTGATTGATATTAATATTAAAGGAGTAGTGAATATCATTCGCCATTTTGTTCCAGCAATGGTAAAAAACAAGCGTGGTATTATTGTCAACTTCAGTTCTGGTTGGGGACGCTCTACTTCTCCCCAAGTGGCACCATACTGTGCTTCCAAGTGGGCAATAGAAGGATTAACTCGTTCTCTAGCACAAGAACTTCCTGCTGGTATGGCAGCTATTCCTCTTAATCCAGGGATCATTCATACTGATATGCTCTCTATTAGCTTTGGGGAAGAAGCGTCCAATTATACCCCTGTATCTGAATGGGTATTGAAAGCTGTGCCATTTATACTAAAATTGAAAACCACTGATAATGGTATTCCCCTAACTGTCCCCATATAAGAGTTGTTACCGTGAAGGAGCATTGAAAAACTTGGAAAGTCACAAAGAAAAAATTCTGGTGGTAGACGACGAAGCTAGCATTCGCCGGATTTTAGAAACGCGTCTTTCCATGATTGGCTACGATGTCGTCACCGCTAGTGATGGCGAAGAGGCGTTGTCAATTTTTCACTCATCTGAGCCGGACTTAGTAGTTTTAGATGTGATGATGCCAAAGCTAGATGGCTATGGTGTGTGTCAAGAATTACGTAAAGAATCTGATGTGCCCATTATTATGCTAACAGCCTTGGCAGATGTAGCAGATCGGATTACTGGACTGGAATTAGGCGCTGATGACTACGTAGTTAAGCCATTCTCACCCAAAGAATTAGAGGCGCGAATTCGCTCAGTTTTACGGCGACGCTTCAGTAAAACAAGTGCTGTGGGTGTTCCCAGTTCAGGGATAATCCAAGTAGATAATCTGAAAATTTATACAAATAAGCGACAAGTCTACAGAGGCGATGAGCGGATTCGCCTGACGGGTGTAGAGTATAGTTTGCTAGAGTTGCTGGTGAGCCACAGTGGAAAATCGTTTTCTCGTGGAGAGATTTTACAACAGGTGTGGGGTTACAGTTCAGAACAACACGCGGATACTCGTGTAGTGGATGTGCATATCTCGCGTTTGCGCTCGAAGTTAGAAGATGACCACGAAAATCCCGAATATATCCTGACAGCAAGAGGAACCGGTTATCTTTTTCAACGAATTAGCAAAGACTAGAGCATCAATAATGAACCCACTAAAATGTCTGAAATTAAGGTTACAAAATCTTGATCACTACAGAATAGTGGAAGGCATTATTGACCAAATATAAATATGTTTGCTAGAACAAATCAACCAAATATGAGGAATACATCACAAAAAAATTACCAGCTTATAACTAATTACAAACTACGCACAATTTCTTAATTATGAATCAATCCAATAATAGTGGAATAATTGAACAGTTTGTCAATACAGTTATGGGGGTAAAAAATCTTAATCAACAACAGTCTCCAGATACATCAATAGCTACTACACAAGAACTAGATATCAGCGCTGTTTTAGTTTACAAACTAGGAACTATTTTACAAATAGGAGTTATGATTCTTGTGTTGCTGGGAATGGAAAAATTAGTAATGTTGATTGATAACAATTCTTCCTTTCCCAGTTGGCTTAGTACTTTATTGACTGGATTATTTTTTGCTGTATTAAGTATCCGTTCCCGAATTTTTTCTCTTTTAGATAATACCCGTTCTCGTCAGACCTATGACCAAATAATCAGACCAACATGGGCCCCTCCACCTTTGGCATTTCCCATAGTTTGGATGATAATTGCCGTTTTGCGGGTAATTTCTTCTTTATTAGTTTGGCAGCAAATGAATCACCAATTTTTAGTGGTGCCTTTAATTTTGTTTGTGGTACATCTGGCTCTAGGAGATACTTGGAATACGATTTTTACTGTAGAACGGAGATTAGGTGCTGCTGTTCCTGTAGTTATTTTAGGCCCTTGGTTATCTTCTGTAGTGGTGACGGCAATTTATTGGCAAACTAATCCTGTAGCCGGAATGACTTTATCATTTTCTTGTGTATGGCTAACTGTAGCTGCTGTATTGGTATTTAAAATTTGGCAATTAAATGGATCTGAGCCATTGTATCCTGTGAAACTAATACCTGTGGAGAAATAAATACTCAAAATAATTGACCTTGACATGAAAGGTATAAATTAAGTAGCAGTAGGGTTAAAAGATTTGGGAAGGGAGACATCTTCATAAACATCAGTTAGGGAACAAGAAAAATTAAGGCTGATCAACTGTAATTCTTGATTTCCTCTGTAGCTATAAAGCTCCCATCTACCTGCTGTATTACGCCGAAAACAATCAACACGTTGACGGTTTTGACTAATTAAGACATATTCTTGCAATGTTTCTAATTCTTGATAGTCACTAAATTTATCACCTCTGTCTAAAGCTTCAGTGGAGGGTGATAGAACTTCAATAATTAAGCTGGGATAGCGTTTGAAATATTCAAAATTTGTATCTCTTTGGTCGCAAGTCACCATGATATCAGGATAGTCAAAAATATTTAGAGATTCGATGCGTGCTTTCATGTCAGCAACGTAAACACGACACTCAGTTCCGCGAATGTGATTTCTCAGCAGGGTGACTAAGTTAGCGGTAATTGTTACATGAGCATCACTCGCCCCTGCCATTGCATAAATCTGGCCTTGGACATATTCATGTTTAATTGGGCTAGATTTTTCAGTTTCCAGATATTCTTCTGGCGAAATATAAGGGTGAGATTGGCTAAGAGTCATATAACTAAATTGTTATAATTTTTTACAATAGTAGCATTCAGCCTTTGAGCGATGACGCGGAGTGCTAGTGGCTGGCGATAAGCCTGACAACATAGCTAATGCTTACCGCCTAATATTGTAGATAAGAAGTAAATAAACTAATAAATTATTATGGCAAAAACTATCACAATTACCGATGCTCTCGTTCCTAATCCTGCACCGCAATCGGCAATTATTCGTTTAGAGAATATCTTTAAAATCTATGGTAGTGGTGAAACTGAAGTCAAAGCATTGAATGATGTGAATTTGACTATCTATGAAGGTGAATATTGTTCAATTATGGGGCCTTCCGGTTCTGGGAAATCTACCGCCATGAATATTATTGGCTGCTTAGATCGCCCCACCACCGGACATTATTATTTAGATAATCTTGATGTCGCCCAAATGAACGATGCAGATTTGGCAAAAATTCGGAATAAAAAATTGGGGTTTGTGTTTCAACAGTTCCATCTGTTACCCCAACTCACAGCCTTAGAAAACGTCATGTTGCCAATGGTGTATGCGAGTGTTGACTCCAGAGAAAGAAGCGATCGCGCCGCCGAAGCCTTAACAAAAGTAGGTCTGGAAAAGCGCCTGAATAACAAACCCACTCAATTATCTGGTGGACAGCAACAACGGGTGGCGATCGCCCGTGCTATTGTCAACCGTCCCGTTGTCCTCCTCGCCGATGAACCCACTGGCGCCCTAGATTCTCATACAACTCAAGAAGTATTAGATATCTTTAGCGAATTAAATGCCAGTGGAATTACGGTTGTTATGGTGACTCACGAATCAGAAGTAGCCCGTCAAACACAGCGCGTTGTTTGGTTTCGTGATGGTGAAGTAATTCACACCAACTTGACCCCAAACGATTTGACTCAACTAACTCTGTCTTAAACAATTCGCAGTCACCAGTCACCAGTCCCTACAAACTAGAAGTTTTCCCTGTTTGTGCTTGGGTTTCAATGGGTTTGACATCGCTGTGACCCATTTCACCAGCGATGGTGCGGAATACGGATATTTGCCCTTCAAAATCTAGTTTTTCAGTTTGAGAAAGCAAATTCTTAATCGCATCAGTTGGCTGGTAGTTATCAGGCATTCCAATAACCGTATTTCCCATAGCTACTGCCCAAGCATACCAAACTAAAAGTTGGTTGTTTTCTTTCAACGCACCATAGGCGCGGGAATATTCTGTGTCTGCACAGTTAACTATATCCCGCATAATTGCCATTTGTTGATCATCTGATAATTGGAAATAATCTCCCAACAGCAGAGGAGCAAGTTCTGGATCAGTCGCTTCGGGAGCTGCTGGAGTAATGGATTTACCCATTTTTTTATAAACTAAATAAAACCAAGCTAATTTAGCATCGGTATCTAAGGCATTAAAGGCTTCTACTACGTTTAGAGTTTCATTACTCAAGGCTTGAGTAGTTTTATTTGAACTTGCAGTCACAACTGATCTCCATGATAATTTTATAGAGTCAACTAAGAATTATCAGAGTTAAGCACTTACAATCTACTTCCTGAAGTAAGAGTTATATTTATTGGTTGTGAAAAATATTACCTACCATTTAATAGATATACAAATATCTCCCTAGACGGAAATGTTATTACCTATAGCTTTGGTAAGATCGCTCCAGCAATTAGAAAATTATCCCAAGCATTATTAATATGAGTGATAAGAACGATAAAATAAAGCCCAACGTCAACGAAGCACCCACCCATGATGCACAATTAGCTGCTGAAAATATGGCTAGTGGTGAAGAAAAAACACCAAAGGTTGATTTTGAAGCTGATTATGCGGCTGCTCAGAAATTTAGTGTCAGTGACATTGATCGCACAGGCGAAGGTAAAGCTGCTGCTGCTACTGCTACCGCCCCTGAACAAAAAATGCCTGAAGCTAAAGAAACTAAATCTGAGGCCCAATCAACCGGAAATCCCAGTGACTACTCAGAAATGGCGAAGGAAGTCGGGGGTTCTAAAAATGAGGCTGTCAGCAATGTTAATGATGATTTAATGCAACAAGCATTGAAAAAAGGTGAACGGCAAAAGTAATTTTATCGGGATTTAATTAAGATTAAATTCTCCTAAATCTCTCCAAGGCGAGAAAAACAAATTTTATCTGCACAGCCTCACCCTCTTAGGGTGAAGGCAGTTTTAATTTTCACAACTTTTGATCACTGCTAAAATTTCGCTGGGTTGATGAATCAAAAAGTCTGGATTTTGTTTAGCTAATACTTCTGGAGAATTGAAGCCCCAAGTTACTGCAATCACTTTAATATTAGCTTTTTTTGAGGCTTCTATATCTCTGGTTTCATCTCCAACATAAATTACCGCATGAGTTTTCAGTTGTTTTTGCCTTAAAACATTATTGATTATTGTTGTCTTGCCAAAAATTGTGACTCCTGAATAAATAAAATCAAATAATTGATCTAACTCATTATTTTTCAAGAAGGCTGTGACATTTTCTTGGGAATTAGAAGTAATAATTCCTAATCTATAACCTTGGCTTTGCAGTTCTATTAACGCTTCTTGGATTCCAGGTATTGGTTTAAATTCCTGGATTTTGTGTTTTAATTCTCCTTTGACTTTTTTTAGGAGAAAGGGAATTTTTAATAAAGAGATGCCGGAATATTTAATAATTTCCCTAGAGGTGAAATTTCTTAATAAGGCAAGTTCTTCTGGCGTAATTTGGACATAACCAAACTCTACAGCGAAACGATTGGCGATACTGACAAGAGCATCTACTGTATCCGCAATCGTGCCATCAAAATCAAAAATAATTACTTTCTGGGTCATGCTGTTGTCTGGATGCGTCAAGATTAGCACGGGCATTTCGTCGTAACATTTCTGGCTTAATCCGCCGCAACGCTGATGCCGGAAATCGTTTATCCCACTCCTCATCTGAGATGTTGGCTAATTCTATCAGTTGGGGCGTAACATTGGCAGGATAAGGCTGAAAATCTTCCACATTCGTTGTCTGAGCAAAACGCTGATTCCAAGGACAAACATCTTGACAAATATCGCAACCAGCAACCCAACCCTGTAAATGAGGGGAGACGGTTTCTGGTAATGATTCTGACCGATTTTCAATGGTATGATAGGCGATACAGCGATTAGCATCCACTACAAAAGGTTGAGTAATAGCACCTGTGGGACAAGCGTCTAAGCAACGAGTACAGCTACCACAGTGTTCTGTGTGTGGGCGATCGCTCTCTAGTTCCAGATTTGTCAACACTTCTCCCAAAAATACCCAAGAGCCATATTCTTTTGTGATCACATTACCATTTTTGGCAATCCATCCAATACCAGCTCGTTGCGCCCAGACTTTATCTTGTACTGGGCCCGTGTCGGCATAATAACGAGTTTTAATATCTGCATCCAGTGATTCTAGCCAGGTTGTCAACGCCTTAAGCTTTTTGTACATCACCTTGTGATAGTCTCTACCCCAGCCGTAACGGGAGATTTTAGCGTATTCTTCGCCCTCTGGACGTTGATGTGGGGTGTAGTAATTCAAGGCGACACAGACAAGCGATCGCGCCTCTGGCATTACTAAGCGAATATCTTGACGCTTGGGGTTATTCATCCACTGCATATCGGCGTGATAACCCTGGTTTATCCATGCTTCTAACCTCTGATTATCTGTATTATCTCCCTCTGCTATGGCAGCAATCCCTACCTGATGAAATCCCAACTCTTTGGCTTTTTCTTTAACTAGACTGCTGTTGGTTACGGAATACTGACTCATTTCTCTATGTGAATTGGGCCGCAATTCTGGGCAACTTCTTCATACATTATGCATCTACAGCCTGTGTTCAATATTTGTTACCACACCTATATGTGAATTTTATTTGCCGTTTGTTAAGAAATAATGCAGAATATAGACACAGAGGTCAAGTAACCCAGAGTAATGTAAACCTCACATTGATTACCTTTTTACCTAAATTCATCAACTGTGGTGCCATCATGACATTTACTTCTGATTCCGCGAAGTTGTAGCAGAGATGAGCGTTGACCTCCTAGCCGAATAAACAGCTGTCGATAAGTTTCCAACCTCAATGTGTTGCCAATTGTATATCCCCGGCTCACACCTGGAAAAAAATTCTTTCACAAGTGATATTTAATATTTCTCGAGAAAGATTTATTTGTACTTTTGGCAATCTACCTCCATAGCAACTTTTTTTATATCTACTTTTATATTTCAATGAATATTCAGCTAGCGTAATATCAGGTGATTCTATGACAGCTGCTGAATCAATTGCGGCAAAAGAATTTGAAATTGAGGGAATTGCAGAATCGAGCATTCTACGATACTTTCAAACTTTAAATGCCGGAGAATTTCCGGCTACTGCTGCCTTATTTGCCGATGATGGTGTGATGTATCCGCCTTTTGAATCTGGTATTGTGGGCCCAAGTGCGATCGCTACTTATTTACAACAAGAAGCTGACAATATTCAAGCCTTTCCCCGTCAAGGAACTGCTGAAACTTTAGAAAATGGCGAAATCCAAGTTCAAGTAGTAGGTAAGGCTCAAACTTCTTGGTGTGGTGTAAATGTGAAGTGGCTATTTACCCTCAACCAGCAACAGCAAATTCTCAGCACTAATATCAAGCTGCTAGCTTCTCCCCAAGAGTTACTTTCTCTGCGTCGGGAAGATTCACCAGTAGATAATAAATAAGTCGGTGCTAATCTTTAAAACTATATTCAGAAAATTTGATGTAGTGGCGTGGCAAGGCTAAAATGTGGCATTAAATGTAGGTTGGGTTAAGCGCAGCGCCACCCAAAATTGATCTCAAAAACTCAACAGGGATATTGGTGTTTTTGCGCCCATATTCCAGTATTTAATAGTTATTAGTGATAAATCAAATAAAGCTAGCAAAAGTTAGTAACTCGCTTAATATTTTTTAATAAAATTACCTCTGCAAATTTTAATGAGGAATTTTCAGTATTTTGTAAATTTATGCAAAATAATTAAAGCTATAAATCCAAAAACTGTAACAATAGATACAGAAATAAATTAGATTGTATTTATTGGCTTGGCGGGTGAAGTTGCCCCAAGCCAAATTCCCTTGAGCGAGACGGAGGCAAGAAATGCTACTGAAATCAACTTATCTAACCTGTCCATTGGTTCCAGAAATTTACAAGACAAGTGCGCCTACAGGGCATCCTGTCTGCAACATTACTTATAATCGTGACTCGTGGGTCAAGCTGCTTCAACTTCCCGATGAGTATAGTTTTGACGAAGCACTGCTGCTATGCCAGGAATCCCAGGATAGTTGGATTGCTTGGGTGCCAAGCTACGGTGAGATGCGGTTGCACAGAAGTGATTTCTATTGTTGATGCATAAATAATTTGATTTAATATTATGAACTTTGAGACAGCAACCGATTGGGATGAAGCGTTTGAGTATTTACCAGGATCGGTTGTGGAATTGAAAGCTCAACCGGGGGCCTTTTATACAATTGACTTCTATGAAGCGATGATGGTACCACCTGTGTGGTTAGTCAATGACCCACGTCCTCGCTATCCCCATGAATTAAGGATTGTTTCATGTATCAAAGCATTAGGCTGTTCATTATTAGAACCGCAGTTTGTGTCAACGTAAAAGACTCTGATTATCGCAGGGGATCATTCAACAAAATACCCCAAAAAGCTTTCTGAGTATATAGAAAATTTGGCAATTACCAGACTTTTTCTGTAAGTGAGCGCAGAGAAGACAGGAAAAGTCTAGCAATCGGCAATCTGAGCATTGAAAATTGTCAAAATTATCAACTAGCTAGTTCTGGTAAAGTAGCTTCTAACTTAAGACAATTTGCGCCATCAACTTGTAATTGGTACTCTACGTTATCCATCAGACGATTCATAATCAGCCAACCATAGCCACCTTCTTGTTTATCTGTAGGATTGGGTGGAAAGTAAGTAGACATATCAAAGCCTTCGCCATAGTCCCAAATTTCTAGGGCAATATCTCGATCTTTCAGTTCCAATCGTAGTAATACTGGCAAATTTGCCTGCTCTTTGTGGGCATGACGCACTACATTGGAATACGCTTCCACCAAAGCCAGTCGCAAACGACTTGATTGTCGTGACCAATCAACAGATTCTTTGAGCTGGATTTTTAAGCATCCTAGTAACCAGCTTTCGACTATGTTTAAATAATTTAAGTCACTTGGTACATGCAGCTCACTTTTCATTACCTACAAAACCTCCAGTGAAAGTATAGTTTGATCATCTTCTTGAACGTGGTTATCTGCCTGGATGCGAGTTATTAAATGATTCAACGAGAACGGTTGGGGTTCAGTTTGCAAGAGTTGCCACAGACCTTCTTGATTCAGCATAGAACGACCAATTGGCTGGAGGCTACCCTCGGATTTACCCCATTTCAACAGTTCATTTGATACCACTGCTTCAGTAATTCCATCACTGGCTAGCAAGATAGTGTCTCCAGGCGCGAGAACTAACTGACCCGACTGAGCCTGCCACCGAGGCAAGATACCTAAAGGAATGCCACGCACCTTGAGATAATGAGGTTCAGCAGCTATAGTATCTGGGCGTGACCAAAGTAGGGGATAAATATGTCCGGCGTTAGCGTATACCAATTCCCTTGTGGTCGGGGTATAACGGGCTAAGATGAGAGTAATAAAGCAATTATTGCCAATTAAGTCATCACAAAGAGCGCTGTTGAGATTATGTACCACCACATTCGGTTCGGCTGGTGTTTCTTGAGATAATTCTCGACGCAATACGGAAATAGCACTAGCCATGAATAAAGCCGCAGGAACACCCTTACCAGAAACATCGCCTACGGCTATCCATAAATCACCCTTGGGATGGACAAAGACTTCAAAAAAATCACCTCCCACTTCCCGCGCAGGGTAACAGCAGGCTTGTAACTTCGCATCTTTGATATCCGGCAAAGTTTGGCGCAGTAGATTATTTTGAATTTGTCTAGCAACTTCTAACTCAGCTCTTAGCTGCGCTTGTTTTTCTTGGAGATCCTGGTAAAGTTTTGCTTGAGATAAAGCTAAAGCTGCTTGTTCGGCAACACCTGCAATTAGTTGAATTTCTTCATTGTGCCAAGGTGGTTCGTCTCCCCATTGGTAAATAGCGAGGATGGCTAACAGGTGTTGTTGGTAAGAAAGTGGTACAACCAAGTGGTGACATAATTTGCCGTCATAGGTATTTTGAGTCAGTAGATAATGGCGAGTTTGCAGAACTTTTTCAATTAACAAATCAGGCTCATAGTCACAACAAGGTAAACTCTGTTGAGGATCTTGATAGTAAAACTCGTCTGTTGTTAGGCGATCGCCTTCTACTGGTTTGAGTAAACAATAAGTAGCGGCAAATGTTTCACCGATGGTAGCAGCAATTTTTTGTAGCATACTGCCATAATCCAAAGATTCCCGAATTGCCGTTGTCACTGCATTAAACAATGATTCCCGCCGCAAGGCCCGACGTAACTCATGGGTACGCTGCTTAACTACGCGATATGTATCAGTGGCTTGTTCAACTAAAACCTTCAAGCTTTCGGGCTTCCAAGGTTTGGTGACGTACTTGAATACTTGACCAGAGTTAATGGCATCTACTAAATCTTCAACATCAGTAAACCCCGTGAGTAAAATCCGAATTGTATCGGGAAATAGCTCGACTGTGCGACTAAGAAACTCGGTACCGTTCATTTCCGGCATTCTTTGATCCGAGATAATCACAGCCATTTCGCCTTCTTTGTCTAAAATCTCTAGCGCACTCAGGGCATGATTAGCTGTATATACTTGAAAATCTCGCCTAAAAGTACGGTAAAGTAAATCTAAGTTATCTAGCTCATCATCTACGACCATGAGCTTTAGTTTTTCTATCTCTGTATCAGTCATATTTGACTTTAAATTTACGGACGCTTAAGTGGCGAGATAGAATAATTTTTATCTCACCTAATAATTATCAACAACCTATCTTGTAATAGAAGTTACCCAGTTTGAGTGTATAAATTGACTCAAAAATTTTAACTTCTTTTAGTTAACTTCGGGCTTGCTACACCCAAAAATTAAATTTATCCTACTAATCCAGAACGTAAGGCACGTACTGCCGCTTGGGTGCGGTCGTCGGCACATAGCTTATTTAAAATGTTTCTGACGTGTGTTTTCACAGTTCCCACGGTGATATATAGTCGTTCGGCAATGAGTGCATTACTACAACCTTCGACGATTAACTGTAACACTTCCAATTCTCTTTCTGTAAGGGTATAAGCATCAATATTTTCTTGATATTCCTCAGAATCTGAGTTTTGCGAAGAATTTTTGTGATCTGTGGTATCTGTGTCTAGTTTCGGCGGATTTTGTTGTGCTTGTTGTAAGACAATCCGGGCGATCGCTGGATCAATCCAAGCATTGCCATTGTGGGTTACACGTATAGCTTCTAGTAAATTATCAAACTTGATATCCTTCATGCAGTATGAGTCGGCTCCGGCGGCAAAAGCTGCCAGCACAGCTTCTTTATTATCCTGAAGCGTTAAAATCAGCACCCTAATTGATGAGTCTTCTCCACCAGTAAGAGCTTTCAATTCCCGCGTTAGTTCAATACCATCTTTATCTGGCAAACCAATATCGATAATGGCAATATCTGGTTGTGCCATTTTTAACATCTTCAACCCTTCTACTGCATTGGCAGCTTCTCCCACAACTTCGATTTCGTTCTTCTGGAGTAAAGCTGTCCGAATACCTACACGAGTGAGGTCATGATCTTCAATCAGAGCAATCCGAATTTTACTCATAGCCAAATTCCGCACGTGACATTACCTTAACTTCAATGGGGTACATTAAATTTTTTCGCTGTGGAAACCTCTGCATTGCTGCATGGCGAGAAATGTTTGACTAAAAACTTTGATATAGATGCAGTGTGTTTAAAAACATTTGTACAAAACACTTCAATATAACAGCCGCGAAGATTAACCCCAAGTAGTTTAATTCTGCTTTCTATTGTGGCAGGTGTGTGAACTCACAAGATGAAATAAAGCCAACGAAACCTCATATTTCTGGTTTGTAGGGCCAAAAATATTGTCAAAAATCGCTGATACAAAGCTCTGGCGGTGATATAAAATATTTTTATTAAATAAAACTCGTGGTATATAGTCTTACTTCAGCCTGCTTACGCATCTTAAGTAGTTAGTTGGCCTAGTTTTTCTGGCTCAACTAGCTAATTATTTATTACTCACTTTGCCGCAGGCGGCCTATTAAAAAATTTGATAGACTATCGTTCTAGAGAATCTGGTGTGAGTTTAATCAAGAACTAGGCTATGTCTAAACCGCCTAAAATGTTTTCGGTACTGGGAATACCAGTTCATGTGATGAGTAACTATCCAGGCTGGTTGCTAGAATGCTTGCAACTTAGCAAAGGTACTCATGTAGTCACGCTCAATGCAGAAATGACTATGCAGGCAGAACGGAATCCTTCTTTAGCTGAGGTAATTCATCATGCCGAGCTAGTGATTCCCGATGGTGCGGGGGTAGTTCTGTATTTGCAGTGGCTTTGCTGGCAACAAGTACAGCGTTGTCCGGGAATTGAGCTAGCAGAAACTTTGTTGCGTGAAATAGGACAACAGCAGACAGATGCCAAACTTTTTTTCTATGGTGGAGCGCCTGGAGTAGCAGCAAAAGCAGCAGAGTTTTGGCAGCAGCAAATTCCTAGTTTGAATTTAGTAGGTACTCACTCTGGTTACCATTCCCCAGATGAAGAAGAGCAATTAAAACAAACACTGACAGAATTGCAGCCACAAGTAATTTTTGTGGGTTTGGGAGTACCACGTCAAGAATTATGGATTGCCCAAAACCGCCATTTGTGTCCCCAAGCAATTTGGATTGGTGTCGGGGGAAGTTTTGATATTTGGTCAGGGACGAAAACTCGTGCGCCAGCTTGGTTGGGCAATAATAACTTAGAGTGGTTATATCGGCTTTATCAAGAACCTTGGCGTTGGCGGCGAATGTTGGCTTTGCCGGAGTTTGCATTGAAAGCTTTTCTGTATCGTTTAACTATTAAGGGTGCAATTTAGTACTTAGTATTCAGGATGATTACTGGCTAAATCCTCACAACTTCCAAAACTTTAATTTTTGGGTTGGTGATTTGAGATTCCCGGGTGCTGCCTGGGAATCCTGGTTTTAAGGTGCATCTCAAATCGCAAATTTCCAGCTATTTGGTTGAGGACGTGAGGAAAGTCTAGCAATGCCAGTATTAGTAACCCCAGGAACTACTGACAAATCGGTCAACACAGAAGAGGGCAACACTCAACAGCACAGTAGCAATACTGCGGCCATGGTGCAATTGCAAGCTGTGAGTAAAACATATGCCAACGGTTGTTATGCGCTGTTGGACGTGAATTTAGAGGTGCAACAGAAACAATTTCTCTTTATTACGGGGCCAAGTGGTTCGGGAAAATCCACCCTCTTAAAACTGTTGTATGGCGAAGAGTTACCCACACAGGGCGATGTAATTGTTGATGAGTGCCATGTCAAGAATTTGCGGGGCGATCGCTTGTCATTATTGCGCCGACGCATTGGGATTGTGTTTCAAGACTACAAATTGATTCCCCAGCGCACAGTCGCCGAAAATGTCACTTTTGTCTTGCAAGCTCAAGGGTATACCCGGAAGGAAATTCAACGGCGTTTAGAACCTACATTAAAGCTAGTGGGTTTACTGTCTAAAGCCGATTGTTTTCCCGATCAGCTTTCTGGCGGAGAACAACAACGCGTCAGTATTGCGCGGGCGATCGTGGGAACGCCACCTTTACTTTTAGCCGATGAACCAACAGGTAACCTTGATCCAGATAATTCTTGGCAAATCATGCAGATTTTCCAAAAGTTAAATAAATTTGGGGCCACAGTCATTGTCACCACCCACGATGAACAACTAGTCCGTCGGTGCAATCATCCTGTGGTACAAGTCCGCAATGGGAAAATTTACCATAAAGTAGCCTCCTGAAACCCCGCAATCAATCCTTCAAAATTCTTCAGATTTTGGAGGATGAATATTGATATGGAATTTTTACCAGCTTTTTCTGGAAATAATCAAAGACAAAACTAGTTGATGTGTCGGTATGGAAAACAGACCCTAAGTACGAAACACGCTGAAGCCTCAAGACCTTCATTAAAGCGTGTTAAATTATAGGGTTTGATCAAGCGATCGCCTTGTATGTGTGCTATGTGGTGCTATGAAAAAACTACTGATACATGCGAGTTTTGACTTTTGTCGATAGCGGAATCAAAGTCGGCATGGCACTGGATGATATTGATTGTGAACCATTCAAGGTTTGTAAACTTTCTAAAGCGGCATCTCTGATGACTGCTTCTTGTTCTTGATTGAGTAATAGTCGCAAGTATTGGATAACTTCTTGCTGCACCTGAGAATCAAGATGTTTATTGGTGATAATTTTTGTTAATTGGCGGATAGCAATCAAACGCTTCAAAGGATCTGACTCGGTTAAATTGACTATCCACTGATTAATACTGTCTTCCTCTCGGTTTCCATAAAAGTTGACAATTTGCCACACCAATAAAATTAAAGTTAATAGCGTCCCCAAACCCTGCAAAATCATACCAGTGGCGATCCAAGAACTGGTAGACTCAACCCAGATTGCAGATGCCATATATGTACTAACAGTAGCAATACCTCCACTACCAACCGCTAAGGCTAAACGACAGTTAGGGCCATTTAAAAACTTCCGCACTTCCGACCAGTGTAGTTGCCAGTTCCATTTTGGCATTGAGTAAACTAATAACATTACCCCAATACCTACTATCAGTGCCAAGAGGAGTTTCCAGTTCCACAGCAGCATAGCAATGATAATTGTCAGGAAGCCGAGAATGCCACCTGGCCCAGAGAAAGGCTTGAAAGTTCTTTGCTGCTGGCTTCTTGTCTTGAACTCTAAAAGCGACCAAATGGGAATCTGGTTGATCCGTTGCTGCCAAGAAAATGAAGCCTTTGCCACAGTGTGTACCTACCTAATTACAATATTGATGGTCTAATGTATTAGAATAACCGGGCTAGGGGCTAGAGGCTAGAGGTTAGGGACTAGAGAAGAGAGTTTGTAATTAAATACAAAAACGAAAATTATCTAGGGTGAATTGACCATCAAAGGCGCTGAAGGTAACAGAGTGGATATTCTTGGCTGTGATGGATAATAAGGCATTGGGGGGCATTGAAGAGTCAGTATTGGCAAGATTACCGCTGGGGAGTATGGTTTGTGCTAATAGTTGACCGTCGTGGTTGTATGCAGACAAAACTAGCCGCTGTGAACTTGTTACCAATGAACTTACACAGTTAACAGGATGCGAGAAAGTAGCTGCTAAAAATTTGCTCTTGGGCGAACTCATCAATACTGTTAGCCCTGAATGGGTGGGAAACGCTGGATTTGATGGCTGTATTGCCAAGCAATTATCAAAAATGACTCCCCATCGCTCATACTGATGCTCGACGGTTTCAAAACATTTTAGATCGTCGAAGTTTAAACAAATACAAGTAGGTACAGTCAGCTGAGTAGCTGTAATTACTTCCTGAATCTGATCTCGACTGGATGAAGCCATAACTTGGTTCGACAGATCATGGTTTTCCAGTGCAAATTTAGAGTCTTCAAACGTTATTCCTTTCTGCGATTGAAGAGTAGCCTGTTTTACCATGACACCCCATTAAAATATGACTGCATTCATCATCAGATTAGTAATTACATCAAAAGCTATTGTTTCTGTATGTAGAAATATTATTAGCTTTATTTAATTGAGAGTTTTGACTATTCTCAACGCTGAACCTAACCGTGATTTCCCTTTTAGACTACCACGAAAATCTCATATTATCACTATGTTTTAAGTGAGACTACTTAACCCAATAAAATCGTCAAAGCCTTGTAGCGGAGTATTTTCTAGCAAATATATTTGGTGGTAGGATAAAAAAAATCACTAAAACTTTATAAGGAAACCTAGAATTTTATATCTACTTAATCTGACGGGGGCCAGATGTGCGGAAATTATTAATTCACCAATAATAACAATTGTCAGGAGTTGGAATTTACAAAGTCAGCGCTTTGGGATCAAGTAAATATCCATCACATCTAGCAATTATCACAGAACTGTCATCAGTAATCAAGATTTATGTTTCAGCCACAAGGATTTGAACAACGTTCCATAATTACCTCTTTAGGTAAAATGGTTTACTATACAGCTAGTAACTCACCTTGGCAGGATAATGTGACCGCAAATCGTGACAGAGAAACGTTAGTGTTCCTGCATGGCTTTGGTGGTGGTTCTTCTGCCTATGAGTGGTCGAAAGTTTATCCAGCTTTTGCTGCGGAATATCGCCTTTTAGCACCAGATTTAATTGGTTGGGGTAGATCTGAGCATCCAGTACGCAACTACAGCATTGATGATTATTTGATCACCATTCGAGAGTTTGTGCAGCAGACTTGTACAGGGCCAGTAACTGCGATCGCATCTTCTCTGACTGCGGCCTTCACAATTCGTGTAGCGATCGCCTATCCTGATTTATTTAAGTCTTTAATTCTAGTCACACCAGCCGGACTGTCGGACTTTGGTGAAGACTACTCCCGCAGCTTTTTTGCCCAAATAGTCGGTGTTCCGGTATTGGATCGTTTACTGTATAGCACCGGAATTGCTACCAGTGGCGGGATTCGCAGTTTTTTAGAACAACGACAATTTGCCCAGTCTAATCGCATATACGAGGAAATTGTTGAGGCTTACTTAAAATCTGCCCAGCAACCAAATGCCGAATATGCCGCGTTATCTTTTGTGCGTGGTGATTTATGCTTTGATTTAGCCCTTTACGTTCAACAGTTGATAACTCCCACCGCGATTATTTGGGGACAAAAGTCACAGTTTACAGGCCCCGAAATTGGTCGTCGTCTGGCTGAGAAGAATCCCCAAGCGATCCGCGTGTTTCAACCATTGGAAGATGTGGGATTAACGCCGCAGTTAGAACTACCAGCAGTGACTATTGGATTAATTAGGAAGTTTTTGCCTTTACTTAATTAGTAGTAAATCAGTAGTCAGTTGTTGACAACTGACTATTGTCTCTTCTCTGGTCTATTTCAGGATGCCGAAAAAATAACCCCATACACCAAAAGGCAATGGGGATAGCTATTACCAAAAAAATAAAATACTATTTGTCTTCCACCCTGACATCAATGACAGTGGCATTAAAGTTATAGTTAAAACCTTCTAACTCAAAAGGCATACCAATTTTTACTTTGCTGTTGCCTAAAACTGGCCCAGTGTCAGTAATTTGGGCTTTACCTTCTAGAGTTAACAGCATATCTGTACTAAAATTATTACTTCTGGGATCTGGTAGTTCTTTGACAGATCCATCTGGTTGGGAAACTGTGACGGTTCTAGGTAATACTTGAACTGATTTTATCCCAATTTGACCGTAGGGTTGATTGCGAATAATCACGTTTGTTTTACCGCCTTTAGTGAATCCTTTCTCAAACAAACGTTCAGGGTCGCGGACATTTAAACCACGCACAGCTAAATCTACTTCAATGGGTACCATTTTAATCCCAACTTGGGCAACTGAACCAGTCGTACCCGGTAAGAAAAATATACCGACTATCACTAGCAGAATAACTAGTGCAGCACCGAAATCGAGAATATTGATTTTACCGAACAAGCGTCCTTTGGAATCTAAAATAGCCATATAAACTTTTCCCAAATACAAACGGAATAATTGATTTTAGCAATAAGGTTTATCAAGGACACACCCTGGGGCGTTGTAGTCATGCGACAGTTTATCACAAGGAAAGTGAAGATGAGAGGATGGGAATAATTAACTAGACCATACTGAGAACTGTATGGGCGATCGCCTGGAGGGGTTTTGAGTCAATAATGCAACTTAGAAGATGGTAAATTCGTCCTATAATTTATCCCACTAGACCTAATTACAATGAATTGGAAAGGTTTTTTTGCTAATCACTATATGTGGCGGCGGCGCTGGTTTTATCCATTAATTTCAGTGGTTGTTGCCCTAAGTGTGTGCCTAACTACACCCATGCCCGGACAGGCTTTCGATATCCGGTCTTTACTGTTTCGGGGGGTACAGATAATTCAAATGTCTAACATCTCTGATCGCCAGGAGGTTGATCTGGGTCAGCAGATGAATCAGCAATTGCAGAGTAGTAATATTCGACTCAGCCGGAATACGGAAATTAATCGCTATGTAGAACAAATTGGTCGGCGTTTGGCGGCTAATAGCGATCGCCCTAATCTCCCTTTTACCTTCCAAGTTGTGGAAGATAACGCTATTAATGCCTTTGCTACTTTGGGTGGTTATGTCTATATCCACACCGGTTTAATGCGAGCCGCAGATAATGAGGCGGAACTAGCGAGTGTAATTGCCCACGAAATCGGTCACATCGGCGGTAGACACTTAGTTCAACAAATGCGACAAAGAGCGATCGCAGGTGGTGTCGCTTCAGCCGCAGGTTTAGACCGGAATGCAGCCGTGGGAATTGGGGTAGAACTTGCACTCAATCGTCCCCGCAGTCGTCAAGATGAATTTGATGCCGATAACAGAGGATTAAGAACTTTGACCCAGGCTGGTTATGCTCAGTCAGCAATGGTTTCCTTTATGCAAAAGCTGATGCAAAAAGGAGGATCAATGCCTGCATTTTTGAGTACTCACCCTGGAACAGCTGATCGCATTACGGCTCTCCAACGTGCTATTGATGCCCAACCTAGCAATCAGCGTGACGGATTAGATAATGCTGCTTATCGAGCTAAGATCCGCAGCTTACTATAGTCTTAACTTTTTTGTACCTAGGAAAAAGCCCACATTTGAGATTGTCTGTTGTCTTCTTCATCCCTGTTATGCTCGTTGCTTGTTGCGGCGAGCTGCTATTTGGCAGGGATCAACATTAATTACTCCCTCTGCCAAGGGCAAGACGCGGAGGCTGTTGTTAAATATATTGGCCTGATAAATTAAATGATTTGTCATGTCTAATCCAGTTAACCAACCACTGCGGGGATGGTATGCACCAGTATCTATATCTAGCCATCCTTGTCCTTGTGCTAGTTTGCCAGGGGGAACGCCAGGAAATGTAAAAGTTATAGTATGGCCAATGATAATCAGCTTATCACAGAAGTAGGGCTGCTCAATGCTATGAAACTCATCACGTATCCAGCAAAATTGCTCGGCAGTTTGGGCTGATAAAGGCAGGTAAGGGTCAACACCAGCATGAGTTAACCAAATATCTCCCAAGTCGAGATATGTAGGTAGTGTCTTTAACCAATCCAAATGCTCGCCAGGAATAGTGGCTTCTTGGTAACTGGCTATGGTTGCTTGGCCTCCACCATACAACCATGCTTGCATTGCGGCTGTAGCAGTATTTTCATTGGTGAGAATGTTTAATAACATCTGCTCATGATTTCCCAGCAGACAGACATAATTGTTCTGGATGACAAAATCTATGACATCGCAGCTTTGCGGGCCACGATCAATTACGTCCCCTAGAAAATAAATTTCATCGTCTGATGCCGGGGCGATCGCCTCCATCAATTTCATCAACCCTTCGTAGTGTCCATGCACATCCCCAATAAAAATTCGACGTTGGCTAGTTTCGCTCATCGGCTCTTAGCTTCAATAGTTTAGCTGAATAATTTGGCTACAGTTTAAGTGGTTTGGTTTCCGCAATCATAAAAAGCACTTGACAAATTTAACTTTTATCTTATTTTAATTGTTATCTTGTGAAATCAGATGGTATTAAAAATACGTCTGTGGGAATATAACTTGAAAGTGGGGAGTCAGCCGTCAGCAGGAGGTAAGACTGAGTATTGGCTGAAGTTATGTCAAAATATGCAAATTTAATTCAGATTAGCTTAAAATTAAGAAAATAGCTGTATTATTAACCCACTCACTCACCATGTCTGATCAGTTCTCGGCTGAAATTAGTTCACGCATTTGTAAGCATATGAACGAAGATCATGCTAATGCGGTTGTTATTTATGCTCAGGCTTTTGGGGGTGTTACAGATGCGACGGCTGCAGAAATGTTGTCAATCGATGCTGAAGGGATGAATTTAACAGCCCAGGTAAATGAGGAAACAGTGCCGGTTCGCATTCAGTTTGATCATGTCTTAGCCGATGCAGAAGATGCTCACCAAACTCTGATTGCAATGGTGAAGCAGGCGCGGGTAAAGTTATAGATATTTGTTGGCAACTATTAGGTAATGTAAACCAAAATGTTGCTCCTGTACCTAATTCACTGCTGACACCAATTTCACCACCGTGAGCTTTGATAATTTGCTTACACAGATATAACCCTAATCTTAAACTGACGTGAGTTCGATGAACCTCTCCCCAACCCCTCTTTGATGCGGAAAGGGGCTTAAATATCCTTGATTACTAACGAAGAATTAAGCTTGTCACGCCACTACGCCAGTTGTAGTTTTTATCCTTAACTGAACGGTATTGTGGTAACACCTAGATATCAAAGTTTCTATGCTCGATACATTAGATTTAACCCTTTCTTTGGATAAAGCAACTTATAAATCAGAAATTGACAGGCTCATGCATCAACTGCGAGAACTGCAAAGTGCCTGTTGGGACAAAAAATTACCTGTAATTGTAGTGTTAGAGGGGTGGGCAGCCGCTGGTAAAGGTGGGCTGGTAAAGCAAATGGTTTCCTATATGGACCCGCGGGGATTTCAAGTACATCCTATTTGGCCGCCGTCAAAAGAGGAGCGCAAGTATCCCTTCATGTGGAGATTTTGGGAAAAACTCCCCACCCAAGGCAAAATCAGCTTTTTTTATCACAGTTGGTATACTCATGTTCTAGAAGAACGTTTACTTGATCGGGTAGGAACTGATCAAATTCCCTCAGTGCCTCAACTAATGTGGCAAATTAACGCCTTTGAGCGCCAAATGGTGGATGATGGAGCTGCGATCGCTAAATTTTGGATGCACCTCAGTCGCAAAGAATTAAAAAGTCGTTTAAAAGAATATGCCAAAGATCCATTAACTGCTTGGCGGGTACGGAAAGAAGATTGGAAACAAGCAAAACATTATGACCGCTACGCCACCTATGCAGAAGAGATGCTCGTGCAAACCAGTACTGGTGTTGCTCCCTGGACTTTAGTGGAAGCGAACTGCGAACGGTGGGCACAGGTGAAAGTGCTAAGTCAGCTGGCTGCCACTTTGACTGCTGCCCTAGATCGACTAAAAATTCAGATTCCCACCCCTAGCTTGCCTACACAGACACAATTAGAACCCACAGACTCGGATGTACTAGCATCAGTTGATTTGAGCCTGAGTCTTACCGAAGCAGATTACGAAGAGCAATTAGCCACCGAACAAGTACAACTACGCAAATTGCAGTTAAGCATCCACAAACATCAAATTCCTGTACTGGTGATATTTGAGGGCTGGGATGCAGCAGGTAAGGGCGGAGCAATTAAGCGGTTGACTGATATTCTCGACCCCCGGAGTTACTTCGTTCATCCTTTTGCTGCCCCCACAGATGAAGAAAAAGCTCATCATTACCTCTGGCGATTTTGGCGAAGATTACCCACGGCTAGTATCATCGGCATTTTTGATCGTTCCTGGTACGGCCGGGTCTTCGTTGAGCGAGTAGAAGGATTCGCCTCGGAAATCGAATGGCGTCGAGCCTACCGAGAAATTAATGAATTTGAAGCGCAGTTAACAAGTGCAGGCTACGTTTTAGTCAAGTTTTGGCTACACATTAGCCCCGAAGAACAACTCAATCGCTTTACCGCGCGCCAAAACGATCCTTTTAAACAGTACAAACTTACTGATGAAGACTGGCGTAATCGGGAGAATTGGTCTGTTTACGAAGTGGCAGTTAATCAGGCAATTCAGCGCACCAGCACGCCTACGGCTCCTTGGACAATTGTTGCAGCCAATGACAAATACTATGCCAGAGTCAAAGTAATAGAAACAGTTGTAGAAGCCATTCAAACAGAATTGCAACGCCGCAAGAAATAAAATGAAAAACTGCTGAGTCTGAGTGCTGAGGAAAAAATACTAGTTCCCACTCCCTGGTTCCTTTTTCAGAAAAAATGGCTCATTTATAGATATAAATATAGCCATATTTTCATTTTTTTACAGTCTTTGAATATAGTTGTACTAAGAAGCCACGACACACTTTTTAGATTCACGCTGATAAATTAAAGCGTGTATTTTCCTATTAGTTGTCATTGCTCAGATTTTTCAGAAAATAAATTCATATCAACAGATTTTTGCAAGCCTGTTGATAGATATCTTAAGAATTGTTCAAGCAAAAAACAGAAAATTGTTATTTATAAATAATAATTAATTATATTTATCTTGTGAAAAACTAATGTAATATTTGGATATTTTCAGGTAAAATAGATAATTAATTTTGACGTTTTAAAAAGCGATAAAAACTATCAACTTAGTTTATTTGCTTTCATTAATAACTTATGAATGTTATAGTGCAGATTAGTCTTAAGTAATTACATTAGTTTCTCTGATAAAATTTAAAAGGAGTAGTATTTTTTGAGACAAAAAAATATTTGGACTACGGTTACTGGTGCTAACTATATGTGTTGATATTTAAGTAGACTTTATACCCTGAGTATACCAATAACAAACGTAAACTATCCCGCAGATTGCATAAACCTCTACGGCAAAGATTATGCTTCTTTAAGCTCAAGAAACTCAGCAGTTTTTCAGTGAGAAAAATTGTCACATATCGAGCTTGATTCTTTACCTGAGTTGCAAATTAAAGCTGGGCAATTTATTGCTAATTAAAAATTTAAAGTTATCTAGTCTCAAATGTAACCCTCAGTATTGACAATTTAAAAATAATCGAATAACAAGGTGGCAGCATCACTAAAAAAATGCATTAAAATCCCCTGCCACAAGATTCAGTTACGTACTTAACTAAACTTCACACGATTAACATAAACCATGCCACAAAATACTGATTACAAAGCTGCCAATTCAGAAACTCAACCAATTGCTTACAAAGCACGCCTTAATTCTTGGGCGATCGCTCGTTTCCTTCCTGATACACAACGAGAAATTGTGGCTCGTTTTCGCACTCGTTCTGATGCAGATGGCTATATGCAGCATTTAAGCCAAACCACACCCAACGCTACCTTCATGGTTGTTTTTGATTGCCAACGTGATGAAGCTGTAATTTAAGGCTCTCGTATGAGCGATCGCACTGGTCGGTAAATTGTAGTGCGATCGCCTAAATCAGCCAAAAAAATCAAGCTGAAAAATCTGAAATCAAAAAGTCATCAGAAAATATTTTTATTTGAAAACGGCCATGGAGTTTGAGGCACCCTTTAATATTTTTTTGTTAATTAAACTTTCCCATGATATGTAAGAGAAAAGACCCAATGAAATTATGGCAACTTGGGTCATTTCCAACAATTTAACGGGATTCAGTCCCCTGGTTAGGGCTACCCGCTACAGTGTCTTCACCGGGGGATTCTGGTTCAGAACCGGGTGTTGTATCTGTATTAGCAGCATTGCCAGTCTTACGAATACTTGGCTCAACCGGAGTTTGATAACCGCCAGAAGCGCTGGGAGTAGTATTTTCTTCGTTAGATTTTGGTTTTTTCTCTTTAGACATAACTAATGAAATTCCGTGATTTAATCTTGTTGGCATCATTTTAAGCAGTTCAGGAGTACAAATTTATCTATCCAGAATCTGGTTATGCCTGACTGATTCCTCTGTCAAAAGTATTATTTAGTACTAATCACCTGTAATAGTTTCAAAGCTAATCAGTGAATTACTACATCTACCTGCACGGTTTTGCTTCCAGTCCTCAATCTGCCAAAGCGCAGGATATGAGCGATCGCTTTGCCCAAATTTCTCTAAAACTTCAAGTTCTTGATCTAAATGCTGGCGATTTTTCCCACCTAACCATCACGCGTCAGCTACAACAAGTAGCAGCAGAATTTCCTCATGATTCTGTACCAGTAACCCTAATAGGCTCAAGCTTAGGTGGTTTGACATCTGCCCACTTGGCACAGCAATATCCACAAGTACAACGCCTGGTTTTGCTAGCACCAGCTTTTGGTTTTTTATCCCATTGGTTGCTCAAACTAGGCGATGCAGAAATCAAGCGTTGGCAACAGGAAAAATATCGGATGATTTACCACTATGGAGAAGGGCGATCGCTACCGCTAAGTTACGATTTCGTCACCGACGCAGCTCAATACCAAGAAAATATATTACAACGCCCCATACCCACACTGATTTTGCATGGCAAACAGGATGAAGTCATCCCCATTACAGCCAGTCGAGACTTTAGGCGATCGCGTCCTTGGGTGGAATTAGTAGAACTCGATAGCGATCACTCCTTAGGCAACGTCATGGCAGAAATGTGGTCAGAAATTTACCGATTCTGTCAGTTACCCGGAAGCTCTACAATATAAAACCAACTCTCTCAAAAAAGCCTACAAATATATATTCTCCTGATAACTCCATCAATTAAGAATTACGAATTAAATCATATGCTTCCCTTCATCCGATCAGATTTAGCCCAATTCACCGCGTATAAGCCCCACCCCAGCAGCGATACAGACGCAGCCGTTCCCGCGCAGCTTGATCGGCTGGATACAAACGAAAGCCCCTATGATTTGCCACCTGAGTTAAAAGAAAAGCTAGCTTGGATGTATCAGCAGGTAATTGAAACTAATCGTTATCCAGATGGTGGACACGAAACCCTGAAACAGGCGATCGCTCAATATGTCAATCAGTCAGCATCTGTTGCCTCATCTTTATTCACTGCTGCTAATATTTCTGTGGGCAATGGTTCAGATGAACTAATTCGCTCTTTATTGATCGCCACCTGTCTGGGAGGAGAAGGTTCAATTTTAGTCGCCAATCCCACTTTCTCGATGTACGGGATTTTGGCCAAGACTTTGGGGATTCCTGTCGTGACGGTAGACAGAAATGCAGAGAATTTTGAAATTGACTTAAAAGCTGCACAGTCGGCCCTAGAACAAACTGACAATCCGCCGATTCGGGTGGTGTTCGTTGTGCATCCCAATTCCCCGACAGGTAATTGTTTAACTGCGGCGGAATTAACATGGTTAAGAAGTTTAAGTGAACAGATTTTGGTGGTGATTGATGAAGCTTACTTTGAATTTAGCCAAAATACTTTAGTGGGTGAATTAGCACAGTATCCTAACTGGGTTGTACTCCGCACCTTTTCCAAAGCCTTTCGGTTAGCAGCTCTGCGCGTTGGCTATTGTATCGCTCATCCGCAGGCGATCGCTATCTTAGAAAAAGTCCGCTTGCCCTACAACCTCCCCAGCTTCTCAATTGCTGCGGCCTTAATTGCTATGCAAAATAGCCAACTTTTGCTAGAGTCAATTCCGCCGACTTTAAATGAACGAGCCAAACTTATAGAAGCTTTATCAGTATATCCAGCATTACAAGTGACACAAAGTACGGCTAACTTTATTTTCCTGCGTCTCAAACCAAATGGCTCGGACACACAAAACGCGACTTTAAACAATTTTCACCAAAAACTCCGAATTTCTGGCACTCTTGTCCGCCAAATTAGTGGAGGATTGCGAATTACAATTGGCACAGCCCAAGAAAATGCTCGCACCTTAAATAGAATACAAGCTGCTTTAGCTAATCTCAAATCTTAATCAGTAATTCAGTCTACCGTCTACAGTGTTGCCCAAACGACGTACTGTTCCTACAGTTTGTGGCAATACCCCCACTAACAGAGCAAAGACAATATCAGGCATCTGTGCCACCATTTCTAAGGGAAAGTATTGTTCAAATTGATCTAAAATCTTCTGGACTCGCTGCTGAGGCAGCGGGTTTTCTGTAATTTGCTTGATTAACCGAATCCACTGTCGTCTAATCAAATAAGCCTTCTGGCGCTCTTCATACGATTCCGGAGTTAATAAAGACAAATTACCTATAGGCAATACCATTTCACAATCACCATCGTAATTCCCGCCCACGGCTGCACCTGGCCCAGCAAATTCTGCATGGTAGCGTTTAAAGAGTATTAATCCATTGCGCTTACGACTATTGACCACGAAAACCTTTCCACTGTGCAGAAGTGTCAGGATATCCGAGCCATATGATTGCTCAGTTCCATCTGGCATGACAAGATGGTCAAGGAAACTAGTGTCAGGGCAGTAAGTGGATACCATAGCAGCTTGATAGCGTTGGTAGTTTTCGCTATCCATTTTTCTTGAACTTGGGATTAATTTGGTAGTTGTATGCACTTCAGATAGGAAGTTGCCATTAAACTAAATTAGATTTTTGATGTTTCTTAAAGTTTTTTGGTGATCAAAATTTACTGCTTACTTTAACTTAAGTTTTAAAAAACAAGCTTTGAATCAGCAAATAATTAATCATATTCTATGGGATTTGATGGGATTTGTCGCTGTAAAAAGGTTGATTTTTTTAAAGTTTTTATAAAGATGAATATATAAAATACAAAGTTATTATAGGAATTAGGTTTGATTTATAAAAAAAATTAAGTATTGTCATGACGTGACAAAGCTAAAATAGTGTATTTAACGTAGGTTGGGTTAAGCGCAGCGCCACCCAACGCTGCCAATGATGTTGGGTTTCCTGAAGTCAAACGCCACTTGCTACAAGTTGGCAAAGCTGCCCCAAGCAGTGGCTCCCCAACCTCCAATTTTTTGCATCCTTTTAGTCGTGTCATGCCACTACACATCTGTAAGCACAAAACACAGGCTACGCCAACAAAAATCAAATAGTAGTCCTATATGAGAAATTTAAATGTAATTAAGCGTAATTTCACGGTTGACCCATTATAGTCTGTCTTGAATATTTAAAATTATTGACTATTTCGCTGTTTTTCCAAATCTGCGTAACATAAAATGTTTAACTATTAGACACAGAGTTTGGTTAATTTTTTAATACATTCATAAGATTATCATAACAAAAATATGTAAAAAATAGCCTTAAATATAGCAGTACTAACAATTTATCTATTTATTATGCCTACATAAAAAATATAATCTCTACAATTTAGGTGTGATTTGCGGGGAAAACTGGGAGTATATCCTAGTTGTAGCTAGCAAATAACCCTCAACTTATTTACGTAAATGTCAGCTAATTTACCAAATCTTCAGTCAAACAATGAGTGTCGTCACAATGGCATTAGTCATGATATTGTGACCTGAAACCTGACATTAGCTCATTGAGATTTTATTCAGAACACTTTGTTTACCAAACAATTGATGTATATCAACAAAATAATTTCAAATAATTGAATTAAGTCTTAAGTGCTTGTGCAACAATATCTGCTGGGAACGCCTGAAGAAAAATTTATTCCAATTAGATTCTAATTTATGCACCTTATATCCTAACTTGAAATAAAGTTGCCGGGCCTGATGGTTATTTTCCAAAACGTGGAGGTATAAATCTTGGAATCCCCACTCATGGGAGAAGTTCTCACAGCTAATCAGTAGCTTTGAAGCCACACCATGTCTACGATATTGGGGGTGAACAGCTAAATTAGATAGATAGGGACAACTCCTGCCAATGGGTATCCATGTATCGCTGAAGCGCACACCTAATTCTACAGTTCCCACTAATTTACTAGTCGAATCGGTAGTATCAATGGCCACCAAACAAACATGATGAGGTGCAGGTGATGATAAGCGATACCTTAGGTCTTCGTAAATACCCAAACGTAGCAGCGGAAAAGCCCATCCCCAAAAACCATCTTGTGAGTGAAAGCTTTCGGCAATAATTTGAGCAATACTGGGCAAATCAGCAGTTGTAGCCGCACGAATTTGAAATTGTCGAGGAGTTTGTTCGGCGGCAGGTATGAATGGTTCTTGGTGGTAAGGATTTGAAAACCAGGATGTCAAGGCTAATTTAGTATTGATTTGATTAAACGAAAATCTTCTCAACTATCCTCAAACACTGTACAAGCTATAGGAAAAAGGACTTTAGCCTAGAACACTGAGTGGGAATTGAGATTTTAACTTAGTATGAGTTATTTCCCAGCAAATAGGGAACGAGCAACGGGGAACAGAGTCATGGGTATGGTCTGGCTTTTCAGCGTACCACAGACAAATTTAACTCATTTTGCAATTTTTGTGAGTGGTAATTCTTACACTACTTTTTTCATTATTGCTGCATCTTTTTTCTGAATGATTTCTCACAACACTCAATTCAGTGTTTTAACCTGAGCATCGGTAGTAAAAAGTAAAAAGCCATGCAAAATAATATTGCATAGCTTTTGGTGTAGTGTGAGGAGCTTAACTAAGTACCATCATAAAGTAATGCCAAAGTGGCAAGTTGCTCGTAACAATTTTGGTAACGAAATTTTTTGACTCGATGACGCTAGCATTACTTAAGCAAATTAACATTGCCCCCTCCCTGGATACTTGTTTCCAGTCGCTAGTGTGGCTACGCTACTTTTGTTGTTGCAAGTAACGAATACTCCGTAGTTAGTAAAAGCTATACTCCAAGGGCATTTTGAGAATGCCAACAGGCGAAAATGCTGAAAGCATTTTGATTTAACATTTATTAGTTAATGTTTGATTTTATCCTCAATAAAAAATAAAAACCGTAGAAAATTATCAAATTCTACGGTTTTTTACTGTGGTGTGAGGAGACTTAACTCACCTCATCATAAACTCATTTAATTATTAGCGATGCACACGTAATAGAATTTGTTACACAGTTTGGGTTTGATGACATTATAGTAAAGCGCCACCACAACTAGAACCACATCCAGCAGTACAACCATAGCAATAGCTAGCCGTTTGGATCTCATTAATTAAGTCTAAATTATCAAACTCTAGCAATTTGGCAACTGTAAGCAACTCACCATTATGAGTTTTAGCAGGTAGATGCATCATCTGGTTAAAATCGCAATCATACACATTGCCCAGGTAGTCGATTGACAGTTGATCTCGACACATTAAATGTTCAACTGTACTGCCATTGAAATGCGATTCTAAAAACTGCAAATAGCTAGTATGCAACTTTTGACGTTCTAAGTGCATTTTTGTTCTGCCAACTGGCAGGTTGGTAATGGTGAATAAGTTGTTAAATACAATGTCAAAATGTTCTTGCAAAAATATTTTGTAATCTTGCTCCAGTTTAGTTTGTTCCGGTGCCAAGGAAAATTTGTCATTTGTGGGCAAAGGCGGATTATAAACCAAGTCCAAAATTAAATTTTTTTGCTTCCCGTACCCTAATTTATTAAGCCACTGCAAGGCTTGCATTGATCTATCAAAAACACCATTACCGCGCATTTTATCGACATTATCTGCTAAGTAGCAAGGCAGGGAAGCCACAACCCTTACTTGATGTTGGGCAAAATATTCGGGTAAATCATCAAATCCCTCTTCAAAATAAATGGTTAAATTAGACCGAACAATTACCTGTTTATCAGTAACTCTTGCTGCTTCGACTAATGGCTTAAAACCATAATTCATTTCTGGTGCGCCACCAGTTAAATCGACAATCTGAATTTGGGGAAATTTATGAATTAAAGAAATTAAATCTTCGCAAATTTGGAGAGAAATTTCTTCGGTACGTTTGGGACTAGCTTCGACATGACAATGTGTACAGGCAAGATTACAACGCTTACCTAAATTAATTTGTAAAACTGAAATCTGCTTTTTTGTCAAAGGAGAATTCAGTTTATCTTGAAAAGGAGTGGTTGATATAGTCTGCATAAGGAACTAATTTTATGGGGATTGGTAAACTTCAAGTTTAGGAAGTGAATTTATTGTAATAATCTATAGGTTATACCACCAATAATTGTGGCCACAGGTAAAGTCAACATCCAGGAAATCAAAATTTGATAAAAAATACGCGTATTACATTTTTTAGTAATCAGTCCCACACCAAATATAGAACTAACGGAAACTTGGGTTATAGATACAGGAAGTCCCAAATAAATAGCAGCAATACTCAGCATTCCAGTAACAATATTGGCAGATAAACCTTGAGTATTGTTCATGGAACTAATCTTTTCACTCATGGTTTGGGCAATTTTTTGCGAATTTAGTAACCCACCAAGTCCCATAGCCATTGCTATTGTCAGCATTCCCCCTTGAACAGAGAAATAATCAATAACTAGAACGAGGGAAACAATTTTGGGCGTGATATTTAATCCTCTAGTAAAACTAATAAAACCAGAACTGATAAAATGGCATGTATCAACTACTTGTTCGTTAGCTTGCCAGTGCAATTTTGTATTAATATATTGTAATATTTTATAAATTCCTGCTCCTAATAAAATAGCAATAATAGGACTGAGAAATAAGGGTAAAATAAATAAAGTTCCTAAAACTGAAAAATTAACTTTGAGTCCAATAGCAACTAATCCAGTACCCAGTAGTGCGCCTGTTATAGTGTGAGTTGTGGAAATGGGAAATCCCAGTAGGGCGGCAATTAACACAGTCAAACCAGTAGTTATTGCCACTGCTAAATGGATCTCTGGTACATTAGCTATCTTATCGTCAAATATGCCTTGTCCAGAAAAATTTTCAACTATTCCTGTTAACCAAAAAACAGAAGTTACTGCACCAGCAAAAGTTGTGACACTGGCCCACAAAATGGCTGTTTGATAACTAGTTGTCCGGCTACCAAACAGCGTTGCTACACCTTTGAAATTGTCGTTGGCTCCATTTGCATAAGCTAAAAACAGCGTAGCTAGAAATAAACTAATTATTAACATTTTTGTGGCGTTAAAAGTTAACAGCAACCACCACCGCTATAGTGCCAGGTTGAGGGAGTAATCATGATTTCTGCTGGTTGTAAAGCGGCAAGTTTAGCCGCAGTTTTATCACACACTGCCGCAGGAATACCAAGCTGTAGCAGATGACCGGCCGAGTCATCAAAAAAGGATTCTGTACCAGCATAAATTGCCGTCTTGCCTGTAAATATACAAGCACCATCTTCAGGAATATTGACTTTAAAAGCCACAGAATCGAGACTTTCTAAAAGTAGATTTTCGGGCAAGTTGTAAGTCTGAGTATCTAGTAGACGATAAGGGCGACGAGCGCGAATTTCAATTTGACCAAAACCAGCATTAATAATGCGTTGAGTATACTCTTCATAGGTGAGTGCCCCTGATAAACACATGGCTCTTAGTCGCTCATCTTGCTGTAAATGCGCGGGAATTGGCGCAGTGGCAATGGGATCACTCATCTGCAAGCGTCCACCTGGTTTTAACACCCGATATGCTTCTTTTAAAGCACGGGTTAAATCTTCTGGTTCAAAGATATTAAAAAGACAATTCTGCGCCACGATATCGACGGTAGCGTCAGCCACTGGGAGGTTAAAGGCATCCCCTTCCCGAATTTCCACAAAGCTGGTGTCAAACCACGGGTTGTCGGTAGCGGCCAGTTTGAGGTTGCGTGTAGCGGCTTCTCGCATAGCCGCAACTGGTTCAATGGCAATCACAGCACCCGGACGACGAGAAAAATAAGCGAATTGCAGTGCTTCTAAGCCACCGCCAACACCTACATACAATACGGTGGGTTGGTTTGAGAGTTCAGTGTGGTGAACAGTAGTACCACAACCATAGTTCATTTCCTGCATTGGCAGAGGAATCTTTAGTCCTGGTAATTGCAAGGGAGTACTTTGAACACAACAAAGTCCCAGTTGTGGAGTTTCTGCAACTTCACTATAAAATTGTGCGGCTGTTTCTAAATAGGTCATTTTAGTCTTGATTTTGTCGTGTAGATTCTACTTTGTGCATCCTAATATAACTGGAAACAAACGATGCTCAATCAGATTGCACTTGGAGGTGTAGGGCGGATAATGAGCAATGCCAATTTCGATGCCCAGTTCATTGACCAACGTCTGTCAGTCCTGTTTGAAGATGTAATAGCGAGAGCTATTGCTGCCGCCTCCATCGCATAACAGCAGAATCGAGTTTGCTGCATGATAGCGCACCTTACCATAAGTGTTCCACTAGTAGCGAATTGAGTCACAGGCTAATTCACTGGTGTCGTGGCTGATGCTAATCTGGATATAGCCCCCATTGTCTGTCATGTCGTACAGCCCGTGGGGAATAGCAACCCCAGTCGCCAGCATAGGCCAATCATGGTCAAACACCTCAATCTTTTCCTGCGTGTACAGTTGTCCCTCTCGGCTACTGATTTAAAGTTAATTGGTCGTCCATCTTTGATGAGTTGCTTTATTGCATCTTCTGTTCTGTTAAATGCTTCTTCTCTCTTCTTCTGAGCATTTTGACGCAATCCATTTATATTACGCTGGTGTTTCATTGTCGTTTTCTTCCAGAGCGGAAATGATATGCTCTAAGTTTTCTTTTACTTTTTGGTTCATTTCAACTTGGCGCTGCCAGCCATTAGCCTTGGCAGTTTCAATAATCTTTTCTGTCCAATTACTCCATCCCACAAGTTAACAAAAACATAATCGCTGTCGCATTCATCAAATTCTTTGAGCAAATAGTCGGTATATAATCCATTAGCTCTTGAGAAACATGAATGTTGTAAGTGTCTTTGGTTTTCTCCTTTGCACCGTTAGTATTATCATTCCTGGAAACAATAGTAATTAAATTATCCCAAGACTGAATATCTTCATGTCTTAAACCCAAAGCTTGACCAATTCGCATTCCACTTTCACACAAAAGAGTTATTAAAAATTTGTCTCTTATTCTTGCACATCCGTCAATGAAACGATTGACCTGTTCTTGATTTAGAGTTTTTGGAATACGCTTTGGTTATTTTAATTTAATCAACTTGCTTCTAACTGATTTCCCTACTTTATAAACTTTGATTACATCGTAGAAAAACTTTATTTTAGTATTCTATGATGTAAAGCTTTTACTATCAAGGTTGTTGTTGTTTCCTTTAAATAATTGTTTTAAATAGCTAAAGATAAGACTACTATTGGGGTTGTGGTGCTAATAATAGCGGCAAAAATATGTTGAGCATCATATTAATGGAAGTGCGTGAGATTCTGTGTCATCCTAACCAACAAGACAATGGGGGAGAATAATACGTTAAAATAATACTATTGTTGTTAATGCTTGCTCTTGCAGACGTCTCAAAGGGTATCTTAGAGGAAAGCAATCTCAAAGTGTGAAACTAATCTTGATAGCCACCCAATTGTCGTAGAGTCTTATCTTGCAAGAGCGTGTTGCTGCACACAAGTTTTCAAGACACACTTGTCTCAACATCAGAAAAGCAGATTCTCGTAGAGTAGCTTCAAAGCAGCAATCCCTTATAGGAGTAAAGAAATTATGTCTCTATCAACACAGATCAAGAAATATTGCAAATGGTTCTGGGATGAATCTCTCGGCGGTGACTATGATGCTTGGGGTACCAGCACCTATTTTATGGAAGTGGGCCATGATTTATGTGCCGTGCGACAAATAGAGGTTTATGAAAATGGCAATGTCTTATTTTATGACGGTAGCCACTTTTCAGATAATCATGGCATGTTATGCGATAAACCTTTAGGTGCAGAGGATCTTCAAGAATTTGGCATTACCAAAGCTGAATTTGAACAAGTGTGGAGTACAAAAACACCTATGAATCGATAAAACTGGCGGGCTGAAATTAAGCATTTTGTCAAATTACCCCATAGAAAGGGAAGGTGCGTAGTGCAGTCTGTGTAGACAAAACGCACCTAATTATTTTTCATCATTGGCAACTCTCACCTCGTTTAGCCGTCCAATGGCGATCGCTTGACTGATAAACCTCCACCCCAGTCAAATTTACAGCCGAAATTAACTGATTCACCTCATCTATTGTCAGTGCAGCGTGGAGAGAATCACGAAATAATTTTTTCTGCTGGGCGTCATATTCATTACCGATACTTTCTACCAAGCCATTCATAGTCACCTCATCAACTGGGCGCAATAAATCGCGGATGAAAATACCACTGTAGGATTTGGTGACGCGCTTCAGTTCTTGGAAAAACGGTAGAGGATCGGGTAAATGATGAACTAGGCTATTGGAAATAACCAGATCAAACACACCATCGTCATAAGGTAATTGTTTCGCATCAACCAATTCCAAGCGAATTTGCTGTTGTAACCCAGCTTTTTGCACATGTTGTGAGGCAATTTGTAACATATTTGCTGCTAAATCAATAGCAATAATTTGCCATTGGGGACGCATTTGAGACATTAAGAGAGGAATCCGCCCAGGGCCAGTACCAGCATCTAAGACTAAACCCTGTTCTTTTGGCCCCAAAGCGATCGCTTCTTTCGCAAAAGCTGTATTTACTTCAGTGAAGTCCATTGCATCATACTCAATGGCTTCTTCCCAGGTATCCATAACTTCTGGTTCCAACAGTCTTTGCATGATTAATCTCCCTGTTATTTCGCCAATGAAAATAAAACTACAGTTTTGGGAACAATAGGTTTATCACCAAACTTAACAGGAATTGGTCGATGCCCAACGGTGAATCTAGCCAGAGTATTAACAAAACACTTCCTCTGCAAGTGCCTGCAAAACACTTGAAACAAATCAAACGCAACACAATTACTCATGAATTTGACCAAAATTCATTGGGGGAAATGGTTTTGTCACAGGAAAGTGAAGACCAGTTATCGGAAGCAAGCAAGCTACTGCATCAAGGCATGAAACAGCAGCAAGCTGGTGAAGTAATAGCTGCTTTACAGTCTTTACAACAAGCCCTAGAAATGTTTCAAGCAGTTGAAGATATAGAAAATCAAGAACAAGCACTTTCTTGTCTAGCACTTTTAACCTATGCCTCAGGGGATTACAAAAGTACTATTGCTTACTCCCAACAATGTCTGTCCTTGGATAAAGCTAACCAAGATTTATCCATACAGATGCAGGCATTTTCTCACTTGGGTAATTCTTATCGTCATTTGAACGACCATAATCAGGCAATTAAGTATCTAGAAGAGTGTTTGAAAATTACCCGTCAGATGTCTAATCAGCGCAGTCAAGTTGCCGCATTAAATAATCTCGGATTAGTCTATAAAGCTGTGGGTAACTTTAAACAAGCCATTGAGTATCAAAAACAAAGTTTAGAAATTGTCCAAGAACTTCAAGATAATTGGGGCATGGAACAGGTACTTAAAAACCTCGGTAATGCTTACTATGCGTTGGATGATTATCCGCAAGCGATCGCCTACTATGAAAAGTGTGTGAGAATAGCCCGCAAACTTAACCATCTTCGTAGTGCTTCTCAGGTACTCAAAAATCTCGGCAATGCTTGTTATGCTACAGGCAATTACGGCAAAGCTATTCTTTATTATGAAGAGCGTTGGCAATTAGCCAAAGAACTCAAAGATCAGCGTAGTGAAGAACAGTCTCTTGGTAGTTTAGGGGTTGCTTGTGAAGCTTTAGGTGACTATAAAAAGGCAATTAAATATTATGAAGAACGTTTATTGTTAGCCAGAAAAATTAAAGACCACCGGATTGAAGACCAAGCCCTAGCCAGTTTAAAAGTCGCTTGCTATGCCTTGGGAGACTATGCTAAAGCAATGCAATATCAGCAGGAAAAATCAACAAATAGTTAACATGGCAAAGAGTACATTAAAATATCCATAACCACACAGGAAGCGTAACCAGTAATACCATAGATCCCACGGCTAAGGAGGTAACTGCAAGGTCACGATCAAGATTAAAGGTTTCAGCTATTACTAGTGTGGCAAATGCTGGCGGCATAGCCATTTGTAAGACAATCACCTGGGCTGGTTCACCAGTTACACCAAAAAGTGGTAATGTGCTGCCAACAACTAAGGGAACTAGTAACATTTTAATTACTAAGCTGATCCCTGCCTGTGGTAGTCTATGCCAAGAATTTAGTCGAGAAAGTCGCATCCCAATTAATACTAGAGACAAAGCAACGACACTCCAACCTAATTTCTCCAGACTAAATTCTACAAAGTTGGGAAGTTTTATTTCCCGAAATAGTAAGCCCACGCCAAAACTCCACAGGGCAGGATTAATTAATATGGCCTTTGTCATGTGCCCATAATTACTAGTACTACCACCATAATGAGATGCTAATGCTACTCCTAAGCCATAAGCCCCGAACAGTGACCCCAACAAATCGTAAAATAAAGCCCAGGCAAAATATTCTTGTCCTACCATCGCTAGGGTGATGGGAAAGCCAAGATAACCTGTGTTACCTACCATAGCCCCTAAAATTAGGCTACCTTGAGTGGGCTTTTGGGAAATGGTATTTGTGAAATAAGCTTGTCCTTGAATGCCCACCCAAGCCAAACATGCTCCTAAAAAAATGGCTATATAGGCGATGGCCGGCGCAATCCAAATTTGCCCAGACAAGTCGGCTCCCCGTAAAAAAGCTACAATACTTATAGGTACTCCCACCCAAAAAAGCAACTGACCTACACGGTTAGGAACTGTGTTAGATAATTTACGTCCCAGAATAAAACCTACTAGGACTAATCCCACTAATTTGACGTATAGTTCTAGGAGATTTGCCAAGATTGCGCCTAAGAATTATAGATGTAAAATGCTACCCAATATGTTTATTTCTGTCTAGTCTACAATCTGTTATGAATATTGCACACAAGCAGGAGTTGAGTCTTGGATAAAGCTGGATTTTCTGAACAACCACAAAATTTATCAGGTGTCTTTGGTGAAGATATTCCAGTGGCTTTACGCGATACTCCTGATGCTACCCGCAAGCTATCTTTGCGAACCCTAATTTTAGTCATGGGAGGGGTAGGGGGCTTTCTGTTGTTGGCTTTAATCACTGGTTTTTTCTTTTACGTAACAGCCCCCAAAACAGCCATTGATCCGCAACCGGCATCAACTAGTACGGCAACTGCACCAGACACAGATACTAGTAATTCTGTCAACCCACCAGCCAAACCCAGCGATGCGCTGCTAGGGCATTTAAAATACCCAGAAGCACCAGAATCAGAACTCATGGCCATTACCGCAGATGGGCGGATCAAAATGCTAAAAGCGGCTGCCCAAAGGTATCAGGCAATGACACAAGCAGCACGCAAAGACGGTGTAATTTTAGTGCCAATATCTGGCTTTCGCTCGGTGAAGCAGCAGGAACAGTTGTTTTTTGCTGTTGGTGCCCAACGCAATCAAACTCCATCACAAAGGGCAGCCCTCAGTGCGCCTCCAGGTCACAGTGAACATCACACTGGTTACGCTGTAGATATTGGCGATGGAGCAGTACCAGCCACTAATCTCCAAAGCAATTTTGAAAATACCAAGGCATTTAATTGGTTACAAGCAAATGCTGCCCGTTTTGGCTTTGAGATGTCCTTTCCCAAAGATAACCCCCAAGGCGTGAGTTATGAACCTTGGCACTGGCGTTTTGTAGGCGATCGCCATAGCTTAGAATTATTTTACAAAGCTAGAAATTTGCAACCATCATCGACATCTGAATCAACACCCTAATACTGGGACAAATCAACGTTTTTCCGCGAAAATTAGCAGTGGGTAGTAGCGCTAGCTGGTTGAAAACCACAATTGATAACAATATCCAAAAAGCTCTTGCCAACAATTACATCATTACCATTAACTTAGTCAGACTTCCATACCAGGTGTGTTGTCGTTCAACGCAACGCACCACAACAAATGAGAATTTATTGACATAAATACTGCTCAGAGTATGCCAAAACTCTTTTCCACACGTAATTTTATGTAATTTTTTTGTTGTTTTATTAGAAATAACAATAACATGTACTTGAAAAAGACTTACATTATATTTTAAGGTCTATTGATAAAGACTCTCAATTTACCCAGGAATTCTGCTAATCTGGCTGTGTATCACTGATTTGTAAAGAGGCACTAGATGGGAATTAATAATCTGTTTACAGCAGGCGGCGTTGTGATGCTGCCCTTGTTCGGTTTTTCCGTGTTGGCAGTGGCATTGATTATTGAGCGTGTCCGGTTTTGGGTGAGAATCAATAACCGTCAAAGCCGCGTTATTAGAGACGTGTTGAATCTCTATCGGCTAGATAACGTAGTTGGTGCATTGGATAAACTACGGAAAAATGCAGACTTGCCTCTAGCACGCATTTTTCTTGCAGCTTTGGAATTGGAAGAAGCAAATCCCGAAGAATTTCGTTTAGCCTTAGAAAGTGAAGCCCAAGCTGAGATACCTTTACTCAAACGCTTTCAAAACATTTTTGAGACAATCATCGGTCTGGCCCCCCTATTGGGTCTACTGGGTACTGTTTTAGGACTGATTACGTCCTTTGCTTCTTTAGATATTGGTGACGTGGGCGGCACGAAAACGGCAGGAGTCACAGCTGGGATTAGTGAAGCGTTAGTTTCTACAGCAACAGGCTTGGTAGTTGCTATATTTACACTTTTATTTGCCAACTCCTTTCGGGGGCTATATGTACGTCAAATAGCACTCATTCAGGAGTATGGGGGACAATTAGAATTACTTTACCGCCGACGCTACGAAAGAGGAGAGAAAAGCTATGCGTCTACCAGATGAAGCTGATATACCAGCACAGATCAACATCTTACCGATGATTGATGTCATATTTGCAATTTTAACCTTTTTCATCATGTCAACGCTGTTTTTAACTAGGTCTGAAGGATTACCAGTAAATTTACCGTCAGCAACAACAGCAACACAACAGCAAGTTCCCATGAGAATTACCATTACGGTAGACGAAAAAGGAGCTATGAGCGTTAATCGTGAACCTAGTACCGTTAATGCATTAGCAGAGCAGCTGCGGACTTTAATTGGTTCTAACTCAGAAGCATTGGTAATTATTAATGCTGACGAAAAAGTAGGGCATGGTCAAGTAGTGACAATAATGGATCAGGTACGTCAGGTAAAAGGAGCAAAGTTAGCTATCTCTACCCAAAAACCCTAAGCACCCTAGAATTATTCCTTCCTCGCTTGGTGATACAGCTGGTTATTCAGCTGTATCTTACGGTTTATTGTGAGTTGAGAGAGGAGTAAATTATATGGTGAAGATAAATAGTCTCAAAGCAGTAGTGAAAAAACTAGCTGTTGTTAGTAGTAGTGCTGTGCTGATGACACTGAGTATGAATGCCTCTGCAATGGCAGCAATTTTCTATAACCTGACAGACCTTGGTACTCTACCAGGCGGGACGAGTAGTACCGCTTATGGGATTAATGATTTTGGTCAGGTGGTGGGTACTTCTAGTATCAGCAATGGTAGTCGAGCTTTTTTATGGAGTCCAAACATAGGCATGACTGACCTTGGTTTCCTGCCAGATCTACCTGAGGATGAATATAGTGATGATTATGATATTTCATCTGTTAGTCTCAGGTATGATAGTGTCGCCTATGACATAAATAATCTAGGTCAGGTTGTAGGAACTTCTACTGTTGACTTTGCTGAATGTTGTTTTGGATATAGGCCAGCACCTAGATCATTTATTTGGAGTAATGACATGGGTATGTTCTCCATCGGTGACTTGCTGGGTGATATCTATGGGGACTTTGCTAATGCTATTAATAATCGTGGAGAAGTTGTAGGTGCTAGTGGACGTTTTGGCGCACAACCATATTTGTGGAGTGAAGACATTGGCGTACCGATAAACTTTCTTAACAGTAGTGGTATCGGTGTTATTGCCTATGATATCAATGATGCTAGTCAAATTGTCGGTTCTCTGGGAACTGTACCAGGTGGAGCCTTTTTATGGAGTCGTAGCGATGGCTTTACCTCCATTGCTCCTAGTCCTAGCTGGGAACCGGATGAACAGATTTATAGTGAGGCCTATGCTATCAATAATTTGGGTCAGGTCGTGGGGATTAGATGGGACAGCTTCTTCAATAACGATACGGTATTTTTATGGAATGAAGATACTGGCATAACTGAGATTGGTAGTGGTGTACAACCTACTGGCATTAACGATAAAACTCAGGTAGTGGGTTTTGGCGGTTTTTTTTGGAGTGAAAAGACTGGTAGACTTGACCTCAATAATCTTATTGACCCTAATTTAGGTTGGAGCATAGAGAGGGCAAATGCAATTAACAATAAGGGTGAGATTGTTGGCTCCGGGAGAAATCAAAACGGTGAGTTACGAGCTTTCTTACTCACACCCAGAACTGTTAGCAAAACCGTCCCAGAACCAAACACAATTGGCGGTATATTGTTGGCGGGAATGGGGCTAACTTATCTGCGTCGCCGTCAGCGTCAATTATAGGTTGCAGAATCGGAAGTTAAACCGTTACTTCACAGGAGCTTTAGGGTATGATTTGTACCTTAAACTCTTTTTTTTGTGAAACTTTCACCGTGAGGTAACTCTTAGGTAGAATGCACAAAATCAGCACAAGCGATCGCAGGAGGTAAACAATGGGATTAGCTGGGTTAAGAATTGTCTTGGTGGAACCAGCTGGCCCGATAAATCTGGGGTCTATCGCCAGGGTAATGAAGAATTTTGGACTACATCATTTAGTATTAGTCAATCCCCAATGCGATCCACTGTCAGAGGAAGCTTTGAAAATGGCAGTTCATGCCAAAGAGATTTTAGAATCGGCGGTATTGGTAACCACATTACCAGAAGCATTGCAAGGATGTATTAGAGCGATCGCTACCACGGCTCGTGTGCGTGATTGGGAAACACCTTTAGAAGCACCCCGGACGGCATTACCTTGGTTACTAGAAGCACCAGACCAACCCGCAGCCCTGATTTTCGGTAGAGAAGACCGGGGTTTAAGTAACGAAGAATTAAACTATGCCCAACGGTTTGTCCGCATTCCCACACATGAAAATTATGCTTCCCTGAATTTAGCTACTGCTGTGGGCATCTGCTGTTATGAACTATCCCAATATGCAGCACCACCAGCAACGCCAACCCCAAGGCAAACTGAACTAGCTCCTTTGGATCTTGTAGAAACATACTACCAGCAATTAGAATCGCTACTACTAGATATTGGTTACTTGTATCCACATACAGCAGCTAGTCGCATGGAAAAATTCCGGCAGCTATATAATCGCGCTCACCTCCAAACTCAGGAGGTAGCTATGCTCAGAGGGATTCTCCGACAAATAGAATGGGCAATAAAAAACCACAGAGAAAATGAAAACTCATAATTCTTCGTTTAATATGTACGAAATTATTCCCCCAAAATAGCGAATATAGCTTAAACTAAACACAAAAATGCTACTGAGTAGCCAAGGGTAATTTCCGCATCAAGCAACTTCAGAAGTAATTTTTAAGTCAGGAATGAATCCGGAAACTGAAAAAATGGATCACCTCCCTGAAAAATCTCTATAAATAAATTTCCATTAATTACGTTCGCGTTAGCGTGCCGTAGGCTCTATTACGAATTACGAATTATTAAGTCACAAGGAGTAACAGTGTCAGAGTCAAGTGACAACTTCAAAGCTTTTCCCCGGCGACAACCTACAAATCGCCGCCCGCGTCAGCGTCCAGACCAAAAAGTCGTTAAGAAAAAAGTCAAGGTTCCCATTCAGCCACAACGTGTTGCTAAACAAGAAGTGGCTCTGACGCGCTTCTCCCCTGCGATTACCCCTTCTCCCGTCGCTACTGGGGCGCAGCGGTCAAAATCAAGGGTAGTCATGCCAACAGCAGTCAAACCCATTCCCCATGTGCAGCGAAGCATACCAGCTTATAATCCCAGTCCGATGAAGTTAAAGACAGTACGGGCGCAGAAGCAGCTATCACCCAAAGTAGCCAGACGTGTATCGCGGAAAACACGGTTAAAGCCAATGGCCAGAACCTTATTGTATGCTCTGCGGCTGTTAATTGTTGGAGTTGGTATCGGGGCGATTGTGGGTACGGTATTGTCAATATTAGATCCGGCTACTAGAATGCCCACAAATCCGGCGGTACAATCTAACACTAGTAATGTGGGTACAAATCAGCCACAACCTACCCCCAATGCGGCTGCTAGTTTATACCTTTCCCAAGAAATTACTCCTTTGAAAGAGGCTGTGCAAAATTTGGCGGCGGCCAATGCCAATCTGACACCTGGTGTATTTTTGGTTGATTTAGATACTGGTGCTTACGTAGATGTCAATGCTTCTACCCCTTTTTCGTCCGCCAGCACGATTAAAGTGCCAATTTTGATTGCCTTTTTCCAAGATGTCGATACCGGGAAAGTGCGCCTGGATGAAATGCTAACGATGGAACAAGACATGGTGGCTGGTGGTTCGGGAGATATGCGATCGCAACCTGTAGGCACCCAGTACACTGCACTAGAAGTGGCTACACGCATGAGTACCATCAGCGACAACACAGCCACCAATATGCTAATTGCCCGATTAGGAGGAATGGAAGCGTTAAATCAGCGTTTTCAAAGTTGGGGATTAACAAATACTACCATTCGCAATCCCCTACCAGATTTACAAGGCACAAATACCACCAGTCCCAAAGAATTGGGTAACTTGATGGCAATGGTGAATCGGGGCAATTTTGTGAGTATGCGATCGCGTGATTTAATGCTAGATATCATGCGCCGCACTGAAAGAAATCATTTATTGCCTTCTGGGTTAGGTTCAGGAGCCAGAACATATCACAAAACAGGCGATATTGCTACCATGCTGGGCGATGTTGGTTTAATTGATATTCCCACAGGTAAACGCTACATCGCTGCTGTGATGGTACAACGCCCTAATAATGACCCAGCCGCCGAAAAACTGATTAGCTCGATTTCTCGCGTTGCTTATCAACAATTTAGCCAAAATTCTGTACCTCATAATCCGACAAGTACTATTCCCCCCACGAGTTATCAGAACCCAGTCAGCAATTCCCCGACACCCAACCCAATGGGAAATACTCTCCCCCAAGGTGGAAATCAAACTCCTTTCTCGACTCCGCAATCTTTCCCTTCTAGGTAAATTTTCGGTAATGGCTTATGACATCTATCACCCCCTCTATTCAATTTTTTGCAGGAATTTTTGAAGAACTGAGTAATATCAGTTTGCGGCGAGAAGTCCGCACTGGTAAACGTGTCGTTGTGATGCTCTTTAGTCAATTGCAAGCGTTGGAAAGATTCAATAGCTTCACCAAGCCATCTTTAAATTCCTTGCTGTTAACTGATGAAGAAGGCGAAATTAGTGTCACGCCTTCCGCAACCAAATTCATTTTCGGGGGTGACGAAGGTGATGAACTACAACGGGTAGAATGTCAATTTGAAGTTGAGCAAGATGACCATTGGGAGCGAGTCATGCGATTTCTGCATCGTTATGCTGAGGCGAATGGTATGGAATACGGAGAAACTTAGCAAATATAACTTCCAGGAAAATAAGAGAGTAATTTGTCGTACAGTACTCTCAGTAATAACGACCAATAAATTCATTGGCTCGAACATCAAGTTGCGGAAGTTATGACAACACCAATTCGCATTCTTTTGCAGACTACCATTCCTACAACTGAAGATGACTGGAGCATTTTCCGGTTTTCACTGTTACAGGATTATCTAGCATCTATGCAAGACGCAGCAGGAAACCAATTATTTGAAGTTATAGCACGCGATCGCACCAGTGATGCAGAAGGTAATGACCCGGTTTTGAGTAGTTTGGGTGAGTCAGATTTTAACCAATTGTGGTTATTTGCTTTAGATACTGGCGAAGGGTTAACAGATAAAGATATTGCTGGTATTAACGCCTTTCATCAGCGTGGAAGGGGAATTCTCACGACACGCGATCATCAGGATATGGGCTGTTCGATGTGCGGTTTAATCGACATTGGCGATTTACATTATTTCAATACCCAAAATCCCGATCCCGATAATTCTCGTTGGAGTCGAGATGATCCACATACAACTTATATTTCTTGGCCTAACTACTATTCTGGCGCTAACGGTGACTATCAACAAATCACCCCAGTTACACCGATTCATGAACTGTTAAAAAATCCCCTTTCTCCTTCTGGGTTCATTGAGTTTTTCCCATCACATCCCCACGAGGGTGGTATAGGAGTGTCTCCAGATAATCCCCATGCACGAGTAATTGCACTGAGTAAAAGTTTGGCTACAGGTCGGGATTTTAATCTAGTGGTAGCCCTCGATCACTATCCCGACGCACAGGGAAATCGTATAGGGCGTGTAGTAGCTAATTCGAGTTTCCATCACTTCGTGGATTACAACTGGGACATCACTAAAGGCTGTCCGACATTTGTGGATGAACCACCGGGAGATGGTATGAAAACTGAACCACGTGCCTTAGAAGACATTAAGATGTATGTGTTGAATGTGGCTTTGTGGCTAGCACAATAACCGATAGGACTCATACAGTTTCACTTGAAAGTTGATACATTTTCCCACAGGGTAACCCAACACCTCAAGGCTTTGTTGGGTTACCCTATGGCTTAACCAAAGCTACTGGTGAGTTACTACTTTTCCTCTTAAATGAACCGTATTGATTTATAATCACAAATTTTTTAGTGAGCGGCTTGTCAACTCCACTCATACTCACTATTCGCCGTTTTTTTGAATACTCCCAATGAAACTTCCATTGACTAAACTTTCACGTAAGCAAAAACAATCTCTCACTCCACGGATTCACATTAAGATCCAAAATGGACTATTTGAGATTATGGGTATGGGTGCATGGTATTCCTACTGGCGTGATCCCTACCATTTGCTGCTGACAATTCCTTGGACTTGCTTTATCATCCTCATTTGTACTTTTTATGTAACTATTAATATCTTATTTTCCCTGGCTTACTGGGTAGGGGGCGATTGTATTGCTAATGCTCAACCTGGCTCATTTTTAGATCTCTTTTTCTTTAGCGTACAAACCCTAGCGTCCATCGGCTATGGTGCAATGTATCCCAAAACCACTTACGCCAATATTATTGTCACCATTGAAGCGATGGTTGGACTAATGGGAATTGCTGTGATCACAGGACTAGCATTTGCTAGGTTCTCTAAACCTACTGCTCGTGTTATGTTTAGTCGATTTGTGGTCATCATACCTCATGAGGGAGTACCTACTTTGATGTTTCGCACCGCTAACCAGCGCCGTAACATGATCCTGGAGGCACAGATGAAGGTTTACTTAATGCGTGATGAAGTAACCGCAGAAGGACAATTTATGCGTCGGATTCACGACCTGAGACTGGTGAGAAACCAATCCCCTAGCTTCACATTAACTTGGTCTGTAATGCATGTAATTGATGAGTCTAGTCCTCTGTATGACATGACTACAGAATCATTAACCCAGACTAATACTTTGCTCATCATCTCTATGAGTGGTATCGATGAAACAGTTGCACAAGTTGTTCATGCTCGTCACACTTATGGTGCTAATGAAATTGTTTGGAATCATAGTTTTGTAGATATTATGCACCATACAGCCGAGGGACATCGCTATATTGACTATCAGCATTTTCATGATATCCAACCGTTAGATAAGTAGGTTGAGTTTTTAACAGTTATGAGCAATATTTCTGCATTACATATCCCTATAACTTATATACAGTTCAAATAAGATTAAAATATAGAATCTTCCCTGATGAGGGTACATAATTAATTGGAAATCCTCAATAATGCCACTATTTACAAATATTCGCGGGCGAACTATTGTTTCTTTGGGTATTATTCTCACCATTGGACTTTTATATAGTCACTATCGCTATTCTATTTGGTGGTTAAACCAAGAGATAGGAGGGATTTTTTATGTGATATTTTGGTGCTTATTCGCCTTTCTATTTATGACCACTCGCTCTTCAGTTTGGCGAATACCTTTATGGGTATTGGTAATTACTTGCTTATTGGAGTTTATGCAATTGTGGCATCCACCATTTCTCAATTGGGTACGTTCATTTTGGTGGGGAAGAATGTTAATCGGGACTTCCTTTACTTGGGCAGATTTCCCCTATTATTTTATTGGCAGTGGTTTAGGATGGCTGTGGTTACGGTTGATAGTTCTGGGAGCAAAGGGCCAATAATTTAGTCGTGTTGTTGATTTGATGGAGTTTCAATTTGCAAATCATCACCGTGCTTTTTTACTGAAAAGTCTGTCTCATTTTTACTGGTTTGAGCCAAGCCAGCCGCACCTGCGATCGCAGTACTAGCTAGTCCCAGTCCAGCCGACCATTTTGCATCACTAATTTTGGGTGAAAATAACACAGCCGCACCAATAAAAGCTCCAATACTTGCCAGAAATAGGGGGGTGATAGCACGAATTAAATCAGGAGTGAAAGATTTCATAAAGCTTAGATGTAGATTTGATTTTTCTCTTTAGGTAAATACGCATTTGAGAATTTCAATTCCTGAATTTATATCCAATTTTTTTCAGAGGATTTAATTTTTTTGATATCGCATTCCCGGTAGTTGCGAGACTAACCCCATCAGTTCCAACTGTAATAAAGCACTGGAAACCTCACCAGCATTCATGCCTGTATGTTGGACAATAAAATCAAATGGTAAGATATCACAGGCGATCGCATCTATGACTTGTTGCAGTTCTGGTGATAAATTAGGCACACTTAACTTTTCGGGAATTGGTGTTATCTCAACAGCATCTAGTTGTGGTATGGCTCCCAACATCTTTAACAGTTCATCTAATTCCCGCAAAATCATCGAAGCGCCTTGGCTGAGTAATTTTAAACACCCTTGGGATGGATGATCATCTATTCTTCCCGGTAATGCATAGACATCTCTGCCAAATTCGTTGGCGTAGGTAGCAGTAATTAAAGCACCGGATTTTACAGGGGCTTCCATGACCAAAATAGCGCGGCTTAAACCTGCAATAATTCTGTTACGCCGGGGAAAATGAGTGCGATCGGGTGGAGTTTTGCCAGGATATTCACTGACTACTAAACCTTGACTCAAAATCTGTTTATACAAATCCCGATTTTTCTGAGGATAAATCACATCTACACCAGTTCCCAAAACTGCGATTGTTCTTCCCCCTGCTTTCATCGTGGCCAAGTGGCTTTCTGTATCGATTCCCTCAGCCATACCCGAAACAACTGTAAAACCGTTTTTCGCCAAAGCTGTGCTAATTTGCCGCGTCCAACGGATACCATAATCGGAAGGGCGGCGTGTCCCGACAATCCCTACCAGCGGTTTTTGTCCGGAATTTTCTTGTAAGTCAACTTCACCGCGATAGTACAACATGGGTGGCGGACTAGGCGTTTCCAGTAACAAGCGGGGATAATCTGCGTCGGCTGGTGTCCAGAAATTAGGGTTTTCTTGCTGGTGTTGGGTAAGTAATGTTTCGGGATGTAAACGCGATCGCTGTTGAACGACTTTCTCTAATGTTTGCCCACCAAAACCTTCCACTGCTGCTAACTGGGCTTTGTTGGCATTCCAAGCTGTAGATAAAGTACCAAAATGCTGATGCAAGCGTCGCAGCAACACCGGGCCAATTCCAGAAATTTGCGCCCAAGCCAGCCAATATGCCCTTTCTTCTCCCACTTTGTCATCCTCAGTCTACTGGTTTGAGTATTCCCCAATTAGGATTCCCAATTAACAAACTGAGCATATATATATGCAATGGTTTCCGATAAAATTATCCGCGCTCCTTCACTAGAATTCCACCATTTTTCAGGGTCATAATTTGCTGGTTCAGTAGCAATTATCCCGACTTTAATTTGGGGAGCTAGTCTATGTTTAAATATCATCCAACTTCTGCGGGCATGAGCATCACAAGTTAATAAATTTATGGATGTTATGGGTAAATTGGCCTGTGATAACCACTGAAGTAATGATATGGCAGATGCATTAGTCCGCTCCTTCACCACCGCTTGACTGGGAACAACTACCAAATCTTCTTTGGGGATACCCATTTTATTTAACGTTGCTGCGGCAATTTCCGCAAAATTATTGTATTCAATTAAATATGAACCTTGTTCTACGGAACTTCCTATGGTGATTATATATTTATAAGAGCCGCTTTTTAACTCAGTATATGCTTGAGCGATGGCGTAGTCTGATATCCATCCTTCAATGACTAATGCATCTGCTGATTTGATGGGAGCAGTTACGGCGAGAAATGAGTATAAATGAGTAATGATATAAAATATGGCAACAGCGATGATTACCAGAAATATTAACCATCCCTGAGCCGTAGTTGTCCACATTTATCGATGTTGTCTGAACTGGATTTTTGATGATTTTACGTTAAATCTTAGCGGATTTTTGTTTGTGTAAATAAGCAAATACAGACTTATCCCCAATATCTGCGGGAATTGCTTGCACAGACTTACGCGCCGCAAATACTAGCAACAAAATTGCCCAAACTCCTAATAAAATTTGTTCGCCTTGAGTTGGTAAAATTCCTACTAAATGACCCAATAACAGCAAAGGTACTGTGAAGGTTAATACTTTTGTTTCCAACCGATGAAAACAGAAAGCTTCTTTAAAAAAGATACCTGTCAATGCCACAAATGTAAAACCGACACCAAATAATGTTAGAGGTTGGTTGTAAATTGTCACAGCTAAAGGTTCACTACTAGAAAAGGCAAAAACTACTGCGGCAATACTACCAATTATCCAAAAAACTTGTAACAGTCGGTGCAGTAATGCCATGTAGATGTGAATAGTGATTAAACTCACGCCCAGGGCCAGGCTAAAACAGGCATATAAAGGTGTCAAGGCAGCGATGGTAGTGGGATTATTGTTAAACAAAACCAAAGCGCTGCCTATGGCAAAGCTGATTGCCGCTACTATTAAACCAGTACGATAGATAATTACACCGATGCGATCGCTCTGATCGATGGTAAAGTCGCCAAACTGACCTTGATAAACTTCTGGTGTAGATAATGTTTGTGTAGTCATAGTTAAAATTGCTGCTACTATACTTTAACTCTATCAATTTTCTGGGGTTTGGTTTTTCTCCAAAAATAAGACTTGTAACGCATCTTGCAAATTTATCTGTAATTGTGAATGGGCATTACCGCCATTAATCGCTATTTCTACCCAGCCATGACTCCCCACTAAAGCGGCTACCTCTCCCACTTTCACATCACTGTAAGTTACACATCCTGGTATGGACAGCCCAGCAGCTTGCACACACCAAGTTTTACGCTGCACATACCTTCGGGGAATATTGCTGACTAAGTTACCAAAGTAATCAATATATTGAATGCATCCTGTGACGCCAGTATTTGTTTGGTTGCACTCACCTATATCCAGCTGTATTAAAGTTTCTGGATTGATTTCTTGTCCCAACTCTGTAATCGGCACACCACTGGCCAGATGTGCTGCTACTGGTGCGAAGATATCTCTACCGTGAAAAGTGTTGCTAGGTTCAGGAGTTCGCCAATAATAGGAATTTGTGAGTTCGACGGCTGTAACGGCTGGACTTTGACTGAGTACACCACTGAATACCCCGTTATCTGGCCCTACCAGGAACCCTTGGGTCAATTCTACTGCGATCGCTCGTCTTTGACTTCCCACTCCTGGATCTATCACTGCCATATGCACTGTCCCCACGGGGAAATAAGGATAAGCATTCATCAGGCAAAACCTAGCTGCGGCGAGATTCTGGGGCGGAATTTGGTGCGTTAAGTCTACTACACTTAACTGGGGGTTAATTTGGGCAATTACACCTTTGATTACACCTACATAGACATCGCGATCGCTAAAATCGCTCGTCAGGACAAGAAGCGATGATGGACTGATTTGATACTTGGACATGAGTAAATAATGAAAATATATTAAGACATAATTTTCTGTATCGACAGCTACAAAATATATGCTATGTTAACAATACAAGACATAATAAAACTTATAGGAGTTAGTTACTATGAGTCAAAGTAGACTACAAACTTTGAGAACAGCACAAGAAACTCATAGAGTGAATATTCAAAAGAGCCTAGAGCATCGTTTGCAAGTAGCCAAGGCTAAGGGCGACACCCAGTTGATTCATCAACTAGAAGCAGAAATTCAATATTTCCGCTAAATCAGAAGTTCATAGTTTTGTTGTGTGGTACCCCGCTTCGGCGGGTTTTTTAATTTTTGTAAATAAGCAAAAAGGCTATCAATTAAATTGATAACCTTAATAAAAGCTTTTTGACTTTTGACTTTTGACTTTTGACTTTTGACTTCCGCGCAGCGGTACTAGCTCTTTCTATTCCGCAATTGATCATCTTTATTAATGTCTAATTCTTCCCGGCGCAGGGTTTCTCGAGCCTCAACTGTATCCTCTTCCGTAACCTTCTTCACATTAACTTCTTCTCGAACAAAGGCTTCTTTGCGGATGTCAGGAGTTTCTTCATAAACCTCTACACGCGCAACTTCACCTTCGCGGAAGTCTACATCCCCAGGAGCAACTTTTCTTCCCGCATCCGTAGGTGTAGTCCGTTCAATTACGACTCTTTCTTTTTCCACGGGAACTGAAACTTCTGCTTGATTGGTTTCCACATGTTTACCAATAGCTACTTCCCCTGTCTTCCTACGAAATTTATTCGCAACTAAACGTTCTTCGTACAATTTGAGGTTTTGGTGATTTTGCTCACTCATGTCGTACAACTCTGGTTCTCGTTCATACGTATAAGTATTGCGATCATAAGTAGGTGCAGGTGTAGTTGCTCTTGGTGTAGTATCAGCATAAGCTGGTGGGGTATCCAAGGGTGATGTAGCTTCTAGAGGCGTTGCTGTGTCTAAGGATCTCTCTGCCAATGGAGTACGATAAACTCCGCGTACCTGCTCTTCATAATCGTAATCAATCCGTTCTAAATCATGGAAATCAGGTAAGCTTTCTACTTGTTCCCGACTAAGCCCTGTAGCATAGACTGTTCGATCACCATAGCTGATGCGAGAACGCCCCACAGGTAGTAAAACTTTCTTACCAAAAATCCAAAAACCTGTATCAACTACTAAATAGCGAAAACGTCCTGCATCATCTACTAATATATCTTTGACTGTGCCAACTTTTTCATTGCTGATATCTGAGTAAACATCAAAATCTCTGATTTCATAATTATCAAAATCAGCATCTCTATAGTCGCCAGCAAAATCTCTTAGTTTATAAAGAGCCATATTATTATTTTTCCCAAATCTACACTCCTTATTTTATGATTTTAATTTTATTTTTACTTCCTTCTCTTGATATAATCTTAAATCATTGATGCTACCATAATTTATCACTTTAGATATAATTTTTTAAATCATTTGAGAGATAACTGAGGCAAGCAAAAAAACTATAATTATATATAAAAGTATCCATACACAAAATAGGGTGGAGGTAAAAGTTAAATGTCTTTTTTATCTGGCTTATCAGCCTTAAGTGCATCTTTTTTAACTTTAGGATTATCAGCAAGTTTAAGTTCTGTTGCTTTAGCACAAACTAGTTTTCCTGATGTGCCACCTGACTATTGGGCACAACCATTTATTAACCGTTTAGCGCAAAAAAATATTATTGCTGGATATCCCGATGGAACATTTCGACCAGAACAGGCTGTACAACGTGATGAATTTGCAGCTATGATTCGCCAAGCTTTTGATCAAGAGCCAGTAAGGCAAATAGAAAGTGGCAGTGCCTATGAAGATGTCCCTGAAGGATATTGGGCAGAACAGCCAATAGAAGAAGCTGCTCAACAAGGATTTATGAGCGGTGGTCCTGGTGGGAATTTTCGCCCAAATCAACCAGTTTCTAGGGTAGAGGCATTAACCACTTTAGTTAGAGGTTTAAATTTAGCGCCACGAACTGCCCAAACAACTACAAGACGAGCAACCAGAAGACCTATATATTTACCTTTCGCTGTGACTTCTTTAATGCAGCCTGTAGTTGCAGCACGTCCAGCCACACCTCCAGTTACTACTCCTGTAGCCGAGCCTTTAGCTAGGACTGTAAGAGAATATTATACAGATGCTGACCAAATCCCTGAATCTGCCATTCCTTATGTGGGAATAGCAACGCAAAAGAATTTAGTAGTCAATTATCCCAACCCCAAAGTATTGAATCCAAATGAACCTCTAAGACGAGCCACTGCGGCGGCTTTTATTCACCAAACTTTGGTAGCTCAAGAGAGAATAGAACCGCTTCCTAGCAATGTAGCAGCCTATAACTATATTGTGCGGCCGGAAATTAGCCAAGCTGCCCGATAAATTTTGACAGCAAAATTAGGCACTATGTGCAGTGGATCTAGTTGCATTGACCAGCATAGATTGTAGAAAGCTTCACGTTTTAAACCCATTTCGTAACATTTGTTAGCGTGTTGATAGACAAACTTAGCAAACATTTGCGGATGGGCTTGAAAAAGTGAACGATGTTTATGCACTAGGCGTAAAAAACTTTCTTGGCGGAGTATGGGATTGCGTGAAACTCTTGGCTCCCCGTGGTTATATAACTGGTAGGTGATGTTAGGTAGACCAATAATTGAGCAAGCTGGGTTGAGTCGTAAAAAAAGTTCTGAGTGAACGCGCGATCGCATCTGGTTATCCCAACCACCAATTTTTTGTAGCACTTCACGCTCAACTACCAGGGTTTGTTTAGTATTGTAAGATTTGCCGGGTTCGAGTTCTTCGAGAAAGAAATGAACACCGCGTGGCCGGACTGGCGGCGGTAAACGCTTACTCAGGACTTTTCCTTGAGAGTTGACTTCCTCTAAACCGGAAATCACCGCCACAGGTGGGGGTAGGGTTGTTTGCGATAACGCCTCTGAAGTAATACATAAACTTAAATTCTCGGATTGTGGCTTTTCAGGCAAAACCATTTTTCCTAACAGATGATTTTTTAACTTCGAGAATGATCCGCCGTGTTTGGAGAACATGACCGATGCATCTCACCAAATGGGTACCACTCGTATGGCTAGGCGACCCGAAGAGGGTGTTGTTGATCCGAATTGTCGAGTGTTCGGTACTGACAATCTCTATGTGGCTAGTTCGGCGGTGTTTCCCACCGGACCTTTGTACTCACCCACCTTCACAATCCTTGCACTTGCGCGCCGCCTCGGTTAGCATCTGCTCCAGACAACTTATTAACCGAATTTTTTCCCATTTCACTAATCCTGTAAACACCTTGTGAGAATTGGCTCTACATTGTTCCCAAAGATGTGCAGCTAGAACAACTATCACAAGCATTTGCGTATAAATCCTTATGTGTAGCCATGATTGAGGTAATAGTTTCACTAGGGATTATGCAATATGTATGTGAATTTTTTCATCAGTTCCATTGTGGGAATTGTAGTTGTAGTACTGCTGGGTTTTGGTGTATTGCAATGGTTCCAAATACCTACTGGTAACTTCCTAGACTGGGTAATTGGTGGTGCCAGTTTTTGGTGGTTGTTGGTAATTGTGACTGTACCTTGGAGTGTACATTTTCAGGCTAAAGAAGTTTTAGCAGAAGCAGCACAATCTACGGAAAAACAAATTCCTGTAGATGAAAAGCAAGTTAAGTATGTCAGCGTTTTAGCCAAGCGATCGCTCTGGGTAGCCGTTGCTTTACACTTATTCTCAGCCGTTGGTCTTTATACCCTTGCGGCCACTGGTATTAGCGCTGTGGGATATATCAGTTCTGGTGCAGCTTTATTATTAACCGTCCTGCGTCCAGCTATCCGCGCCTACGAATATTTATATGCACGGTTGAGGATGATTAGCCAAGAATTTCGGTATCCCCGTGAAGATGTAATGGAACTCCGTAATCGCTTTTATGAATTAGATGACACAGTTAAACGCTTAGAACAACAACTCAACCCAGAACTAGATTACTCATTACCCGCAACCCAACAGCGCTTTACCGAAGAAACGCGCAGAGATTTAGCCAGGGTAACTGCTAGTTTAGAAGATTTACGGGCCACAAATCAAACCGAACATGAACGTTTAGCCAGAGAAGCCAGAAGTGCGATCGCTCAACTTTCATCTGACGGACAATTTCTCGATCATGTCCGCGAAATTATCCGATTTTTTAAATCAGCCTAGTGCCGAATTACGAATTACAAAAGTCGTGCTGATTCATACAGTCGTTTCATCATTGCTAAAATTTTTGTACCATAGTCTAGATCTGCTGACCAGCGCCCAGAAAGCTGATATATCGATGACGCAATTCCCCTGGTGATAAAGCGAAACCGTGGGTCTACCACTTCATTTACCAAAGGTTCCAAACTAGCGTACGCTTTTAAATGTTGAATATGCGCTCTGACACCAATTCTAGCGCTAGAAAAAGAAGCAGCTTCAGCACCACCACCAATGGAACCTAAGCCGGCAAAGTTATTTTGCTGGGGTCTGACATCACCCCCGAAACGTAAAAATCCAGTTTCTAAACACATTTGACAAAAAGCAATGTCATAATTCACACCCTCTGAATTACCTTCTTCTCGATACAATTTAGGTATATCAGGAAAAGTCACCAAAGCATTTTCATTATTATTTCTCAGAAATAGTTGCAACTCTACTTCTGAAGTATTACCCCGTGACATAATGCGGTCAAGATTATCAGCGCAAACTAATAAATTTGAGCGTAAACTAACTGTACTAGTTGCTGCATCCCAACCAATAGCAACATTAAAATCTCGTAAATCTACTGCTTTAATATAAACTATTCTCCGATAACTAATACGGTTAATATTGGGTGATTTAGATAAATCAATTCGTAACTGATCTACCAAATCAATAGGAATGTAAGAATTACCATTAACTAATATTCCTTGCTCTGCATATTTTTGCCCATTAATATTAATATTAATTGCTGGATAAGTTGGTTCAACGGGAGTTACCGCAGTGGGGTCAATTACCCGACTCCAAGATGCCAAGCCATCGGCAATTCCCAAAGCGAAATCACGGCGACGATTTTGTAGTAATGCGCGGTCTTCAGGGCTGCTAATAAAGCCTACTTGCATTAATAAAGAAGGAATAGCTACTTGACGACAAAATGCTAAACTCCCCAACCCGCTATCGGTGTCTGGCTTGACTCCCCGATTTGGTAACTGGGGTACACGCCGCAACAGCCCCATTAAAACCAATTCACTATTACTTTTACGCTCCTGATTGTTGGCAATGTAATAGACACTTGCACCCCGCACAGCCGGACTGCTAGCAGCATCAGCATGAATTTCTAGGGCGACATCAACCCGACGACCCCGCGCATTAATCCAAGCAATAGTTTCTACAGTACTGAGGTCATCGGGAACTGCCAAAACATCAAAACTCCGCGATCGCAATTCTGTGACAATCAAATCCCGCAGCAGAATCATTTCTCTAGCTTCGGTTGTACCACCTGCAATTGAGCCAGGATCGATACCTCCTGCTTCTTTGCCTCCGTGAGCCGCTGAAATAAAAATACGTCCCATCGTCAGTATTTCCTCTAAGAAAATTAAGCGTAAGCAATTTTATACATAATTGTTGGCTTGGCAACAAGAATATAATAGCTATCAGTGGGTCAGCCCACAGCAGTGATAGTTACGAACCCATGAGCCAAAATGCAAATTCCCCGCTTGCACCCTGACACAATTGAGGAAATTAAACAACGTGCTGATATTGTTGATGTGGTTTCAGAACACGTAGTTTTACGCAAGCGTGGTAAAGATTTTGTGGGTTTATGTCCCTTCCATGATGAGAAGAGTCCCAGTTTCACAGTCAGTCAAACCAAGCAAATGTACTATTGCTTCGGCTGTCAAGCTGGGGGAAACGCCATTAAGTTTTTGATGGATTTGGGCAAACACTCGTTTTCGGAAGTGGTGTTAGATTTAGCACGGCGTTACCAAGTACCTGTACAAACTCTCGCTCCCGAACAACGCCAAGAATTACAGCGTCAGATTTCTTTACGGGAACAGTTATATGAAGTTCTCGCTTCCGCCGGACAGTTTTATCAACACGCCCTCAGACAAAGCCAAGGAAAAACAGCATATGAATATCTGCAATCTGATCGCCAACTGAAGGAAGAAACAATTCAGCAGTTTGGCTTGGGTTATGCACCCGCAGGTTGGGAAACCCTGCATCGCTATCTGGTGGAAGACAAACATTATCCAGTGCAACTGGTGGAAAAGGCGGGATTGATTAAGCCACGGAAAGAAGGAAGTGGTTACTATGATGTATTCCGCGATCGCCTGATGATTCCCATCCGCGATATCCAAGGGCGAGTCATTGCTTTTGGTGGGAGAACTCTGACGGATGAGCAACCGAAGTATCTCAATTCACCAGAAACTGAGCTTTTTAGTAAAGGTAAAACTTTATTTGCCCTTGATCAAGCCAAAACAGGGATTTCCCAACTTGATCAAGCTGTGATAGTAGAAGGATATTTTGATGCGATCGCTCTCCATGCTGCGGGTATTACCAACGCTGTGGCTTCTTTGGGTACGGCTTTAAGCATTGAACAAGTCAGATTAATTTTACGATACACCGAATCTAAACAATTAGTCCTCAACTTTGATGCTGACAAAGCCGGAAATATCGCCGCAGAACGAGCCATTGGGGAAATAGCTGATTTAGCATACAAAGGGGAAGTGCAGCTGAAGATTCTCAACATCCCTGATGGTAAGGATGCTGATGAGTACTTGTATACTCATACACCAGCAGATTATCAACAACTGTTAGTAAATGCCCCATTGTGGCTTGATTGGCAGATTCAACAAATAATTGCGGGAAGGGATTTAAAACAAGCTACCGATTTTCAACAAGTTACGCAACAGATAGTAAAATTACTAAAAAATATAGATAACAGCGATACACGCAACTATTACGTATCTCACTGCGCCGAAATTCTCAGCTTAGGGGATTTGAGACTGATACCTTTACGCGTGGAAAATCTATTAACTCAAATTGCTCCGACTACTGCGGCATATTCTCAACCCTTAACAAGTAAGAAAAAAGGCGATAGTAGAAAAATTACCCAGTCTTCGGTTACAGGCGAACGTAGTCTTTTAGAATTAGCAGAAGCTTTACTACTCAAAATTTACCTCCACTGTCCTGAACAAAGGCAAACTATTATTGACACCTTAGAAGAGCGAGATTTAGAATTTAGCCTTTCCCACCACCGATTTTTGTGGCAGAAGATTTTAGAATCAACAGGGGAACAGGAAGATTTTGTTTCAAGTTTGCAAGATAGGTACTTAGAGTTATCAGAAGAAATAGAATTAGTGTCCCATTTGTTTCATGTAAATGAGACAAGCAAGAAAGAAATGCTGCGGACACCCCAAGTAGTTCAAGCGGCGATCGCCTGTATGGAAAGAGTATTAAGAGAGAAGCGCTATCGTTACTTTTTAGAACTCTGGCAACAAACAGATGCAGAAACCGAACCGGAAAAATGGCAATCGTATTATCAGTCTTTCTACAATGAAAAACTGCGTTTGCAAGAATTAGATCGCCAAAGACAATTTTCCATTACAGATTTGCTTTGATGAACTATGACAATTTGTTTTTCATAACAACAGGAAATTGAGTAAATGCTCAACATTGCCCACTTACACAACAGGCAATAAAGCAACAAGTATAAATTAATGATAGAGTCAAAACAAGTGGAGGTTTTGATATGGCTCAAACTTTACCCAAACTATTTACCTTTGAAGAATTTGTTAAGTGGCTGCCGGAAAACACAGGGAAACGTTACGAATTACACGATGGGATAATTGTTGAAATGCCTCAACCTAGCGGAAAACATGAAAAAGTCACGGGATTTTTATCAGGGGAAATTAGTGTTGAGTATAAGCGCTTGAAACTGCCATACTTTATCCCCAAAACAGCGTTAGTAAAACCACCAAGAAAATCATCAGGTTACTCACCAGATGTGGTTTTAATCAATGATGCTAATTTACACAATGAGGAATTGTGGGAAAAAGAATCTACCGTCACTCAAAGTGAATCAATTCCTTTAGTCATTGAGGTTGTGAGTACAAACTGGGAAGATGATTATTACACTAAATTAGGGAATTATGAAGCCATGAAGATTCCCGAATATTGGATTGTTGATTATGCAGCTCTGGGGGCCAGAAAATTTATTGGGAATCCCAAACAACCAACCATTTCTATTTATCGTTTAGTTGATGAAGAATATCAAGTCACTCAATTTAGAAATACCGAATTTATTACATCTTTTACTTTTCCAGATTTGAAACTGACTGCTAACCAAATTTTTAATGGTGCTTTGTCGTGATGAGAATTTCCTCTTGACATCATCCCACCGCTAACCCTGAAGTTATCTATAACGTCATGGTGTAGCGGGGGATTCCAAAGATCACTTTATGTCGCGCAATCCAATGTCAGGGGTATCTTGTTGTGTTACGCTAATCCCACCAATTTGGCGCTCAACTCCCACATCCGTTCAGCTTTATCATCATCGCTGGCTTCATTAGAGACTTCTTGAACAAAGGATTTACCGTTTTTCTTTTGTCTGTTTCCCCAGCTCCAATAAGCACCAGATTGGCTGTATGCGGGATCTGTGACTACCTCCGCCACGCGATCGCCTGCTTCTTCTTCAGTTACAAAACCGCCAGTAATGTACTTTTGGAAAAGGGGGAAAATTTTCTGAAACAGCGGATAGTGGTTCCGGAATAATGCTGTTGTCGCCACACAACCAGGATACAAAGAGCTGAATGTGATGCCGTGTGACTCGTGATAGCGTCGATGTAGCTCTCTCATGGTCAACACGTTACATACTTTACTATCTTTATAAGCTTTGACAGGTTCAAACTTCTTCCCGTCAATCATGGTAATCGGCTCTTTAAATCCTGCCTCAAAGCCTTGCAAGTCACCTAAGTCTGGACGTGGGGGAATTTTACCTCCCAACTCCTTCGGGTTGTGGGTGACAGTTCCCAAAATTACTAATCTCGGTTCTGGAGATGGCGAATTCTTCAAATCTTCGAGAAGGAGGTTACATAGAAGAAAATGTCCAAGGTGATTTGTCGCCACACTCAGTTCGTATCCTTCTGGGCTACGCAATGGTTCCTTAATTAAAGGCATATAAATTGCTGCATTGCAAACCAAGGCATCCAGAGACTTACCACTGGCCCTAAACTCCTTCACAAACTGCCTAACACTCTCTAAAGATGCTAAGTCAATATGCATAAGTGTGTAGGTGTCTGGCTGCATTCCCAAAGATTTGGCAGCTTCTTCCGCCTTCGATAAATTCCGACAGGCCATCACCACATGCCATTGCCCCATTTGGGAAAACGCTCTCGCGGCTTGCAAACCCACCCCGGAGGAAGCGCCCGTGATCACGACTGTTGACTTCTGATGTTGTGCCATTTTCTTAAAACTTCATTAACCGTCTTTAGACCATCTTGATAATTTTTAATGTTCTCACACCAATGAACCACACAATTCTTAATTTTTGAAAAGAGGATTACCTCCCTTATCGTTAGGGACAAAACAACGTATCCCGCGTGTCTCGTCCTGTAACGGGATTAGTACCTTTAGCAAGTTGGCACAATTTGTCTTGCTCATCCTGACGCAGCAAAATATCCGTAAAATCTGCGCCATCAATGGTTGCACCATCAAACCTAGCGTTAGAAGCAAAGGCACCTTCGAGAATTGCATTGGTCAAATTTGCTTTAATCAGCCTAGCTGAATCTAAAGTGGCAAATGAAAGATTAGCATTTTCCAAATTTGCCGACTCTAAATTGGCTGCGAAAAAGCTAACACCGCGCAAATTAGCATTGTGAAAGTCACTCTGTCGCAGATTAGCTTTAGTAAAACTAGAGTCTGTTAAATCACGTCCAGAAAAATCAGCTTCTACCAAAATTTCTTTGTTGTATTCGAGGGCTAATGCTGTTGGGGTAAAACCTGTAGTAGCTGTGATGCTAACTACACACCAAAGCAATACACTAAGTATGCTTGCCCAAATTCCCTTACTTAATCTATTATTCATCATAATTTTTAGCCAATGGCGAACCCTCCTCCCTCTCATTATGGCGATATTGGTCAATTAGGAGAAGACCTGGTAGCACAATGGTTACAATCAACAGGTTGGATGATTTTGCATCGTCGCTTTTCTAGCCGCTGGGGAGAAATCGACATTATTGCCCAACATCATGAACAACATCTGACTCAATTAGCTTTTGTGGAAGTGAAAACCCGTAGTTGCGGGAATTGGGATGCAGGGGGTAGAAATGCCATTACCCCACAAAAGCAGGTAAAAATTTGGCGGACAGCGGCAATGTTTTTAGCTCAGTATCCTGAAAAAGCCGAGTACCTGTGTCGTTTTGATGTCGCTATTGTCTACTATTCAACACGATACCCTGAATCAAGACTGACTCTAGAACCTTTAGCTAGCTTATCAGCAGATGGATATCAATTTTATCTGCAAGAATATATTCCCGCAGCTTTTGACTCTGGTGATTGAAGTATGCCAACAGGCGATCGCTTTCAATGCTCGATTTTTCGACTTTGCAAAATATACTGAGATAACTCACAAAATCCTTCACCTTCAGCCGCCGTCGTCATGTAAACAGGTTGATGTTGCAACTGATTAGTATATTTGAGTACATTGGCTACACCCACAGAAACGGGGAAATAATCTTGATTAAATAAACTTTCATCATTGGGACTATCGCCAACGGTGACAACTTGGTTGGGTAAAAATTCCGGGAAGTATGCTCGCAATACTTGTAACAAACCCACAGCTTTATCTTGTCCTTGGGGCTTAATGTGACATTGCACATTGCTGTAAGTAAATCCCCAATTCATTTGTTGACAAAGATTACTCAAGGTTTGTAATTCACTGGGACTCAAATCAGCTACATCAAATGTCCAATCGGTGATGCGAAAGCGATTGTCGGCAGATTCGTGAATTTGGGGAAATTTGGTTTTTAATTCTGCAAAAGCCCACTCTAAACGCTGTCGATGGGCTGCTAAATCAGGAATGGGTGTTAAAGTTACTAGTTGCTCCTGTCCAGATGGATAGAACAAACCGCCATTTTCGGCGATCGCCCCGACGACAGGCATTAAGCTACTCAGTCCACTTACCCAGCCAGCAGAACGTCCGGTGACAATTAATACCTGGATATCAGCTGCCGCTAAATTTTCTAAAGCTTGCAGCAAAGTGGCGGCAAATTTTCCTCGTTGAGTGAGTGTACCATCCATATCTGTAGCAATTAGACGCATCTGGCTCCAAGAAGCCTGAGACAGTTGGGGGAGATGATGAGGTTGCCGAGAAGGAGAGTTTAAGTGACTATACATATGCTGTAAAAAATAATAATCATACAGCTAGATGAGATTCAGGATTTGGGCATCCTAAAAATAATAAGTCACTTGTTGCTCTTTTGTATATTTGACAACCATGCTAACTTCAATGTTTCTGGCCCAATCCTCAAGGACACCGATAAAAAACGTATCTCAACAAGTACAAGCAAGTGAGGCCCAACTACCGCCTGTTTTGGTGATGACTTCGGGAGGACTGGCTTTAGGCATAATTGCTTTAATTGTGTATGGCAAATTTCAGATGGATAAGTTTGAGAAAACACTCAAATTTGAAAAGTTCCGATCGCGCGAAATCGAGAAGAAGTTTAAGCTAGCGCTGGAAACGATTCGCAAAATGGAAACTAATCCTGATTTGGTGAACTCACGAGACTTTAATTTAGATTATCTGCGAATGCGGATGTCAGAGGAAGTATTTCACTTTGCCATCATCAATCAAATTAAAATCAAGATCAAAGATAAAATATCTCAAGCTTTACGTCCCAATCAAGCCCAACAAGGAATCGTCGGTATTGCTAGTAGTGCGGGAAGACAGGTAGATGAAATTTTTGATGTCGAATATGAGACTGGCGCAGGTGCAACTGCGGCTAAACGAGTATTGTTTCGCATTCAAATCCGGTTAATGAAGCTCCCAACACAAGCTACTTCTGCGACTATTAGCCAAATTATTGATTGTATTGAAACTTATCTTAGCCCCATTGAAGATGAGGATACTTGGCAACCGACAATTCAAGGACGGATTGCTTATATGCATTGGGATCAAAAAGCGAAACCCACGCCTTTACTAGTGCTGGAACAATCTAATGAAGGCGTGAATGTGACTTTTCGCACTAGTCGCCAAGGAAATGCTGCTGCACCGCAGAATCCTCCGGGCGTCAAAAAATCAGGCTCTGCTAAATGATAGTTATGACTTCAGGGTGCTGCCATATAATAGCAATCCGAACTTGAACACAATTTAAAGTCTCAAATCCCCAATGGTATGAGTTAGGAATTATGATTTGCCACTCCAGAATCGTAACCGATAACTGCTGTTTGCGAATCGCGGGTTAAAAGTCCATCTTCCATTTCGACGATGCGATCGGCTATATCCAAGATGCGGTTATCGTGAGTAACTAGCAAGATCGAAGTTCCTTGTTCCTTAGCAAGCCCTTGCATGATTTCCACGACATCGCGTCCTGATTGTTTGTCTAAAGCCGCTGTTGGTTCGTCTGCTAGCACCAGTGGGGGACTATTAACTAGGGCACGGGCGATGGCGATTCTTTGTTTTTGCCCACCAGAAAGACTGTCTGGGTAGTAACTAATTCGGTCTTGTAAACCAACTGCACCCAGCATGGCTTGTGATTTCACAATTGCTTCGCTGGTAGTGATATTATCATTCAATTCCACCGCCATCTGCACATTTTGCGTAGCCGTTAAGAATCCCAGCAAGTTGTGCGCTTGAAAAATATAACCAATATTACGCCGGATTTGCACTAGTTTATTTTGACTAGCACCAAACAATTCGACACCTAAAAATTTTAAACTTCCCTCTTGTACAGACCGTAAACCACCAATCAAGCTCAGTAATGTTGTTTTACCTGAACCTGATGGCCCAGTCATAATGACAATTTCTCCGGGATAAATTTCGAGATTAATGTCAAATAAAATTTGTTTTTTTAGGGCGCCTTTGCCATAGTAATGATTGAGGCTTTTAATGGCAATTACAGGTTCTTGTCTCATGATAAAGTGGTTGGTTAAGTGTTAATAGTTCCGAGACGGAACTGTAGTGCCTGTAAAGAGTGGAATATATATCATTTACAAATTATAAATGATTTTTCTCTATAAATATTTATCATTTATATTTAATTCGTAATTGATAATTATTAAAAGATATCTGCTGGATCAGCCGAACGTAATTTACGTACTGCGATCGCCCCGGATATAAAACACATAATTATGGTCAAAATTAACACTGTGGTTGCTCGACCAAAACTCATTAATACTGGTAGCAATGTAGCTTCTCTAGCGCTAGAATACATAAACATAGCCACAATCCATCCAGGAATATATCCTAAGCAAGCTAATAAGAATGCTTCTTGGAGGATGACTATTAATAAATACCTTTGTGTATAACCTATTGCCTTCAAAGTTGCATATTCAGACAGGTGATCGGAAACTTCGGTATAAAGGATTTGATATACAATCACGGTACCTACAATGAAACCCATGATTGTCCCTAAGGTGAAAATAAAGCCAATAGCTGTGCTACCTGCCCAGTAGTTGCGCTCAAAGTCGATAAATTCTTGCTTAGTTAAAACATTGATATCCGATGGCACATAATTTCGTAATTGTTGAGCAACAATATTAGGGTTTGAGCCGGGCTTCAATTTAATTAGACCAATATCAATTAATCCCCGTTGACGGTCGGTGAATATCCTTAAAAAATTAATGTCGCTGGTAATTAAGTTACCATCTGCGCCAAAGGATGCACCTAAAGTAAATAGTCCTTCTACTCTCATCCGCCTGCGGCGTACTTCTGCTGTAACTGTATTTCCTTGATCTAATTCAGCAGCAATGGGGCCATATTCTTCCCTAGAAGAACGGTCAAATAAAACCACGTCTGGTAGTTTCAATCTATCTAAATTATCTTGCACACCTGGCAAATCAAACAAATTAGATTCTGGATTGAAACCAAATATGAGAATGCTCCGGGGGCGACCGGTAACAGGATTTCTCCAGCTTGTATAATCCAAATATATTGGATGTACCGACTCTACAGCTTGTAATTCTAAAGCCTTATACAATCGCCTTTGAGAAAAGGGTTCCATTGCTAGTAAGGCATTGGATTGTTTATTAATCAACACAATGTCACCCTGTAAGCTACCGTGTAAGCGGACGTTACTATAATAGAGTGCATCCCGAAAACCAATTTGCATAAACATCAAAATATCAGCAAAGGCAATTCCTGCCAAAGCCACGGCTAGGCGAGTTTTATCGCGCGTCAGTTGTAACCACGATAGAGGTATTTTACGATTCATTTTTTCGGCTGGGTAGGCTTACAGGCTAATTCGTAATTAAGAGGCGTTAGGGTTCATCGGGAGTTGGACTATTTTGCTCGGTGGTGTTGTTTTTAAAATTTGGTGTTACTGTTGTTTCGGTATTTACTTGTCTACTAATTTCAGCAATTACTCTGGCATTGGTGAAACCCGAAACTCGCTGGCTATCTTCTGCACTCAAGGCGATTTTGACTTCCACCACTCTGGCGTCTATATCTGCTACAGGATCGATACTTAATGCATCTCTTTTGCCAATTTTTCTGCCAATTTCCGTGATATTTCCCTTTAACTCTCCACTAAATGCCCCATTCTCACTGGTGATAGTAGCAGTTTGTCCCAATCTCACTTGAGCAATACTGTCTTCAGGTACTTCAGCAATCACTATCATTTGCTCGGTTTGTCCAATTTCAGCAATACCTTGGGCGTTTATGGCTTCTCCTGCTTTGGTATGAATTGCTAAAATTTCGCCAGCAATTGGTGCTTGGACATAGCTTAATTTCAGTTCTGCTTCTGCCCTTTTGACATTAGCCATAGCATTACTAACTTGGGCTTGTCCTCTTTGCATATCAGTGGGGCGAAATTCTACAAGTCGATTCAGTCTGGCTTGTTCTTCTTCGATTTGCCTTTGTAAACTCACTAGAGTTTTATCGCGGTTAACTCTGGCTTCAACCAACTGTTGTTCTAAAACTGCGAGAGTTTTTACCTGGTTGGCTCTAGCTTCAGCTAGTTGCTGTCGTAAAGTCGCCTGTACTTGTCTGAGGGTGGCTTGGCTTTCAATAACTTGCTGATTAGAAGTTACCGCACTTAGTCTTCTTCTATCCCGTTCTTGCTGAGAAATAGCACCTTCGCGGTACAACATATCATAGCGTCCAGCGTCAACTTGAGCATTGCGCTGTTCGGCTCGGATGCGGGCAACAGTTGCGCTTAAACTATCTTGTTGTCCTCTGAGTTCGGCTTCTAGGCGATTAACGGTAGCTTGTTGAGTCAATTTTTCCCCACTTAATTGGGCAGCTATCCGCGCAATCATTGCTTGTTGAGCATCTCTTTCGCCGTTTAATTGGGCTTGTAGGCGAGCAATAATTGCATTTTGAGCTTCAATGTCTCTAGGCGAGCCAACTTTGACTTGAGCTAAATTCGCCCGTGCTTCTTGTAGTCTGGCTTTGGCTTCTTCTAGGGCTGCTAGTTGAGTGTCATGGTTGTCTAAAATTGCAATTACTTGACCTTTCCTTACCCGCTCGCCTTCATTCACGAAGAGTTGTTGAACTCTTGATGCAGACTGCAATCCAGCCGTAGGAGCCGACAACTTTAACACTTCTCCTTTGGGTTCCAAACGCCCCACAGCAGTAATGCTGTTAGCCAATGGTTTTACGGGTACAGATGGGCCGAGTTTTTTCAGCTGCTCAACTTTAGCTGTAGTTAGTAGCCCAGCGGCGATGACAATTGGCAGGGCTACAGCGATACCCCACCAAATCTTAGGTTGTTCCGGATCAAGTAGCAGCTCTCTTGAGCTTGGCTTCTCAGTCACCCTTGACATGGTTTTTGCCCACTTTTTGAATTGTGCTGATGGAAATAAAAAAAAGCGAATTAGGGGTAATTAAATTCCGCCAAACAGTTGTTAGTAAATGGCCAGCTGATAACAACAAAAACAAACAACAGTGATTTCGAGCTTGTCTTGCTAAAAATCCACTGCCTGATGAACACTCAACCCTGGTAAATAAGACATTCCAGTAGCTCTGAGTATCATTGAGAGTTACATCATGCAAAAACTATTTTTGTTTGCAACCTGGTATAAATTCAGCAAATATCATTACATACATAAGTATTTGCCAGTACAAATTGACAAACATTTTCTCAAACTTCGATAACTTCTGCTGGATTTTTGAGAGGCTATACCAACAGTCTCAAAAAGCATTTTTACGGCAGAAGTGAGTATTCAGTGAGTTAACGACAGACTACAAATTTATCTCAAATAAAGTACTAAACATCACAGTTTCCTGAAATTGGTGATCAACCGATTTGTAGGTTTATTTACCTCAATCTATATATTTTGGATATTTAATCCCAAAACTAAACTAATGTTGTCTTACTCCATTAAACTCTCGCTGAATAAATTCTACATTCATCGGCTCTGGGAAAACGTAACAGAACCTACAGATAAGGGTTAATGGAGATTGGGGACTAGAAAGTTTCCCCTTTATTTCCCCCATCTCCCTCATCTGTTATTCTGGGAGGTCAAATAATACTGTAGTCATGTAATTTTCTGCCCAGTCTTGGCCAAAGGCTTTTTCTAGGACTCGGCGGGTTTTGTCGTTTTGTTGCTGTTTGGTGCAGTAGTTGCGTTGTCCGGCGAGGATTTGTCGAGATTTTTCTGGGGTAACTGGACTGGAGGCGATCGCCTGGGTACAATGAATGTCTAAAAATTCTTGCACACGTAACAGAAAGGTTGTTTCTTCTTCTGGGGAACTGGGACGCACAAAGAGGCAAAAATCGGAAAATATGTTTCCCCATTCTGGTAATTCACGTGGCTGGGAAAAGTTGATCTGCCTCAGGGCTGTGAGTCGGGTATTATATGCCAATGGTAAGGTACGCTCTAAGTTTACAGGCGATAGGTCGGCGATGGCTGCGCTAATTTGACCTCTACCCCCTACTAAGTCGCAACCAAACATCGGGATGTCATATTCTGGTCGAGGAAACATGACACAATGTAATATATCCAACATATTGCCCACTTTTGCCAGTTCTAAGTGCATTTTGCGGAACTGGGGTGTTTGATAGCAGCGATTTTCTATGGTCAGTTTTTCGCCTTCTAGTCTACCTTCTACATAGCCTAACTCAGCAGGCAAGTGGTAAGGTGATAGATCTAAGTGCTTGTGCCAAACTGCTTCAATACAATCAGCTAGTTGGCGAATTAAGGGATGTTGTTGCTCACGCAGCGAGGGAATAGGGGTTAATGACATCTTCTCAATTATTAAAAATGCTCTTTATTTGTCAGTTTACAACTTGCTGTGTCAGTTCTGTTCGGGCTGGCAACATCAGCAAATACTTGCACCTGGTTCATGTAAATTAATATTACAAACTTGTTTTGTTGGTCAAAATTATTGTTGCTGCTCAAGATTTTAATTTTTGATATATCAAACATTGAGGAAATAAAAATGTTAAAAGTATTTGCTGACCGTGGTGGTACATTCACAGATATAGTTGCTATTACTAATAATCCAGAAATTATTTATAAACTTGCTCGACATCCTGAGCGGTTTTTAATTGTGCCGATTCCTGGGCAGCAATGGGTAATTGTTTACAAATTACTTTCAGAAAATCCTGAAATATATGCCGATGCAGCGATTCAAGGTATTCGGGATATCCTGAGTCTTTCTAGTAATGAATTGATGCCGACACAAGCAATAGAAGTAGTGAAAATGGGTACTACAGTAGCCACCAATGCACTGTTGGAACGAAAAGGCGATCGCGTGGTTCTTCTGATTACCAAAGGTTTTAAAGATGCCTTACATATTGGTTATCAAAATCGTCCTGATATCTTTGCTCGGCAGATAGTTTTACCAACCATGTTGTATGAACAAGTCATAGAAGTTGATGAACGTTATGATGCTCACGGTAATGAATTAATACCTGTAAATATTTCACAAGTTAAACAAGACCTCCAAGCAGTTTACAACACAGGTATTCGCAGTTGTGCCATAGTATTTATGCATAGCGATCGCTATCACCATCATGAACAACAGGTAGCCCAAGTTGCCCAACAAATTGGCTTTACGCAGATATCGGTATCGCATCAAGTCAGTCCGTTAATGAAATTAGTTAGCCGGGGTGATACCACAGTTGTTGACGCTTATTTAACGCCCATTCTCCGGCGCTACGTCAATCAAGTAGCCAGTCAATTACCCGAAGTCAAATTAATGTTCATGAAATCTGATGGTGGTTTAGTTGCGGCTCAACAATTTCAAGGCAAAGATAGTATTTTAAGTGGCCCGGCTGGAGGAATTGTCGGTGCAGTCCAAACTAGTCAACGAGCAGGTTTTGAGTTAGTTATTACCTTTGATATGGGTGGAACCAGTACAGATGTTGCCCATTTTAAAGGAGAGTATGAACGCCAACTAAATTCCGAAATTGCTGGGGCGCGCATGAGAGTTCCTGTCTTAGCTATTAATACCATTGCCGCTGGTGGCGGTTCCATTCTCTTTTTTGATGGTTCTAGTTATCGTGTCGGGCCAGAATCAGCCGGATCAAATCCTGGTCCTGCATCTTACCGCAAAGGTGGGCCATTAGCAGTTACAGATGCCAATGTGATGTTAGGTAAAATTCATCCGCAATATTTCCCCTCTGTTTTTGGCTTAGATGGTAATTTGCCTTTAGATAAAAATATTGTTTTTGACAAATTTACCCAATTAGCTCAAGAAATTGCAGCAATTACACAAAATCATCGTACACCCGAACAAGTAGCAGCCGGATTTATCGCTATTGCTGTGGAAAATATGGCAAATGCTATTAAAAAAATCAGTTTACAAAGAGGCTATGATGTCAGCCAATATACCCTTTGTTGTTTTGGCGGCGCCGGGGCGCAAGTTGCTTGTTTAATCGCCGATATTTTAGGGATGAAAATAATATTTCTCCACCCTTACGCGGGTGTTTTATCTGCTTATGGTATGGGATTGGCTGATATTCGAGCAATTAGAGAAAGAGGAGTAGAACAACATTTAACTCCAGCATTAATTCCGCAATTACAGCAGTTAATTAAAACCTTAGAAACCCAAGCAAGAAATGAATTAACTTCACAGGGTGACAATGGCGAAGCAGAAGTTATCCAAAAACTAAATTTAAAATATGAGGGAACTAACTCAACCTTAAATATTAATTTTGCTGATAATGTAGCGATAATGCGACAAGAATTTGAAATTGAACATAAATCTCGCTACGGTTTCATTCAAGTAGAAAAACCCTTAATTGTCGAATCTATATCTGTAGAAGTAATTCAGAAAATGGATACTCCTGAAGAACCGTTAATTACTCGTACTCGACCTCAAGATGCAGCTCCCTCAAGTATTGAAATAGTCAAAATGTTTACGGGTGACCAATGGCATGATACACCTGTTTATCGACGAGAAGATTTACAACCAGAAGATAAGATTAATGGCCCTGCCGTTATTGTGGAAAAAATTAGCACAATTATTGTGGAGTTAAATTGGGCAGCCAGATTAACTAAACGTAATCATTTAATTCTTTCTTGTTTTTGATTTTTCTGATGCTCTTTTTATTTATTTCACTTTTGATATAGCGGTTCCAGACCTAATGAGGTACACTTTCAAAGCTACTAACCTTATTAAAGAAGATACAGGTTTACCTCAGTTGCTTAGTAAACGCTATAGTTACTCTCAAAAAGATAAAAATATTTGCCAGCAGTATCCAAGTTTCATCTCATTACCCATTAAGTTAGCTAAATTTATGTTGCATTTGCTTGCAGTAGGCGATCGCATTCATTAGTATGCAGTGAAAGTAAGTCCTGATATGAATAAATTAAAATTATTCACTATTTGATTATTACAGGCTGTATCAACGATGGAAAATAATCATCACCAGCGCAGATTACCTAAATTTAGGCGACTTGTCTTTTTTTTGCTGTTAATCCCGTTAATTTTTTTCCTATATAATACAATCCTAAAGCTAGATCTTTTACCTTTTGCTGGGGCTAACAATGAAACTGAGCCAGTTACTTTATCTTTTGTTGTGCCTCAGGAGGAAGCTCCACATTGGCAACCGCTAATTGCTCAATTTGAGGCTAAGAACGAGGGTATTAAGATTAAACTAGCAAAGTTTAATAGCGATAACACCGATGAGTTAAAAAACGCATATATCACAGCTTTTAATAACTCACAGTCTTATGACTTGATTTACATGGACATTATTTGGGTTCCCGAGTTTGTCGAAAATGATCGGTTAATGGATTTGACTAAAGAATTTCCTGAAAAGGATAAATTAAAAACAGAATTTTTTGAGAGTGAGGTCTACAACGCGTTCTATAAGGATAAGTTGTACCGAATTCCCTTCCGCACTGATGTAGGCGTGCTTTACTATCGTAAAGATTTGCTTGATGAGGCAGGGTTCTCACCGCCAAAAACTTTTGATGATTTGAAAAAAATTTCTAAAGAATTGCAAAAACAGAACAAAGCTCGTTGGGGATACTTATGGCAGGGTCGGAAAACTGAAGCATTGTCGGCAATGTTTGTTGAGGTGCTTAAGGGCCATGGTGGCGAATGGATTAATACAGAAAAGAAAACAGTGGGACTTAACCAACAAGAAGCAAAAGATGCAGTTAAGTTTTTACGCAGCACTATCGAGGAGGGTATTTCTCCCCCAGAGATGACTGAGTATGAAGAAAAAGATACTCGCGACTTATTCCGAAATGGTCAAGCAGTTTTTATGCGTAACTGGCCCGATGTCTGGGATGAGGCTAATAAACCAGGTTCTCCTGTTCGTGGCAAGATTGCTATTACATCTATGGTGCGTGCAGTTGGAAAAGAAAGAAGTGGTGCTTGCCTGGGAGGTTGGGGTTTTGGCATTGCTAAAAATATAAAACCAAAACACAGACAAGCAGCTTTACAAGCAATTAAATTCTTCACTAGTGCTGCGGTTCAACGCCAATTTACCTTAGCACATCCATATGTACCAAGTTATCGAAAACTGTTGTTAGAGCCAAAAATTGTGACCAAATACAATCATTATCCAGAACTGCTGAATGTGATTGATAAATCTTGGGTGGCACGTCCACGCATTCCTGAATATGAAGAGGCATCAAGGATTTTACAAGAACATCTCAGCGCAGCTATAAAAGGAGATTCCACTGCTGATGAAGCAATGGATCAAGCGACTAGAGAAACTAAAGATAGACTTGGGTGGTCGTGATTGAATTATTTAGATTGATTGTTCTCATTTTTTCTTATCTCTATTGTGCCGTCATCATTAGCTATAGCTAAGTAGTCATCATTTTTTGGGTTAAAGGCAATGCTGACTACCTTGCTGTTATTTCTATTGCCCTGATCAGAAAATGATTTGTCTCTACTTGTTACACCATTAGCTTGCAACACTTGGACACTGCCATTAGTTGTAGCAGTAGCAATCTCATTTGTAGGACTGAAAGCAACTGCCGCTACATTGTTTGACAAATTTATAGCGTCTGGGTTTAATCTCCAATTCCACAATTCTGCCTTGTTGTCTGAACTGAGTGTTGCTATATATTCCCCATTTGGACTAAAGCTGACATTGATGATGTTATTGTTAAGATTTGGAAGCCGGCTAATTTCGGAATTACTGCTCATATCCCATACTTGAATAATGCTGTTAGCATTAACTGTGGCTAAATAATTATTATCTTTTGGACTGAAGATAACATCAATTACATTATCTTCGGATGCTAAAGATATCATTTTTTTCGCTTCCCAGTCCCATACATTTGCTTTATTGTTCAAATTAGCTATTGCCAAATATTTGCCATCTTGACTGAAGCTAACACCCTTAACATAATTCTTAAGTTCTTGTGTAAAAGCGATTCCGTCACTGTTACTTGTGTCCCATATTCTGACACGGCCATCAGTACTACCACTAGCAAGATATTTTCCATCAGAGCTGAAGTCCAGTGCTACCACGGGAGGGTACACAAACTTGTCATTATCAATCCGATATCGATGCCGTAGAGGTGTGAAACTGTCACTATCAATACTGCCGTTATCAGTTATGTGCATCAAGCGTGCGTTGGAATCCAAACTAGCAGTGGCTATTGTTCTCTCGTCTGGAGAAAATTTAACAGCTACTACGCCATCTGTGTGTGACTCATCACAACCAACTTGCGTCAATTCCGTTCCATTCAACTTCCAAACTCGGACTGTTTTGTCTAAACTAGTTGTGACTAGATACTCTCCATCCGGACTAAAAGCAATTTCACTGACATCAGCCGCAGGCGAATTACAAGCTCTTGGGCTAGGGCTGTTAGGGCTGTTAGAGACGATCGACGGGTTCCTTGTCAACAATCCTATCGACACTCCTATCAATAAGATTGTGAAATATTTAAAGATCACATGATATAAATGACGCTGGCGAGGTTGGTGACGTTTAGGTTCATCTGGAGCAATTGCGGCAGCCAAATCTGAGTTTTCTGGCGAATTAGAAGGTGATACTGGATAGAGTTCAGTCCCAGGCTGGGTAGATGAAAAAAGCAAAGTTTGGTCAGTATTCTCAAGCCGATCTTGCCCAGAAGAAGCAATCAATTCATTTATAGAATTATGCATAGGCTCAGACCAACTGAAAGGTCTTGCTGCTGGATTTTGGCAAATCACTGGTAACCAACTAGCATAGGGAAAATCTTTCTCCAACCCTTGTAATTTTTCCCTTGCTTCCCGCACTGCCATATACAATGATTTTTGCCTGACAAATGCCTCAAGAAAATTTTTTAAAAACTCTTGTGCAATTACATCGGGTACTGGTTGGCGCATAACAATACTGTATGGCAACCCCCAAGTAGCTAGTCTATGCGCTAATCCCAACCCATCACAAGAGTTGAAAATTGCTAATTTTAATCCCTGTTCAATCCCTTTTATTAGAGCATACCCTAACTCATCGAGGGTTAAGCAGTCATCGCGATTGATGTAAATCCGACCAATTTCACCACTCTCGTTACTATCGCTATGACCTGCAAAAAAAAGAATATCCCAATGTTTTTCCCAAAGTTGCCTATTTAATTGATCTCTTTTAGGCTCTTCCAAAAATTCTATTTTTGCCTGCGGTAATCGCTCAAGTATTGCCCGATCCTGCTGGACATCAATATTTGTAGTGTCACCCAAAATTGCTAATATTCTGACATTGTTGGTAACCGATAGCGATCTATGTCTTGGCGGTCTAAACTCTGGTAGACTTAAGGCAATTTCTGCATTTCTGTATTGCTCAGAGAATAAATCCCACAAATTCCAGGGTAATTGCCGTAGTTGAGCATCATTAGTTTGAATTAGCACCTGAATTTCATCATCAGTTTCGCTCAAGTTCCAAAGCAATTGATCGCGGACTCTTCGCCATTCCCTAGAGCTGGAATTGAGCCAGTTATTGAGATACTCTCTCATCTGGGAGCTTAACTCAATCCAAGAAAAGTTAGTCACTGCATTTGGTCGAGGAATAATGCGCTCTTGTGATATTACTGATTGGCGATATTTTGACTGCCAATTTTCCAATGGTTCCAGAATATCCACTGCTGGAGGCAAATGACCTTCAACTTGAATTTCAGTGTCAGCAGCACCATCTTCCCTAATCCGCAGAATGACTGGGAAACCCTGCTCAAAACTACCACGTAATAGTGTCAAGATGGCTTGCTTTCCCATGGCCATTTTTTAAATACGATAAGTATATTAAATCACAAAGTCTTCGGTAAGGCTAACCTTATCTAAAGTTAGATTAGCACTAAAGTGTTCTCCCAGTTTGCCACTAAACTCTAATTGTATAAAATTATCGCCCTTTCTAGCTTCAGCTTGCAACTGAGTCCCAACTTCGTCCCATACCGTTAATTGTAGATTTGGCGGCAAATACTTTTGAGTTACTGCCGGACAAACACGCAGCCGAATGTCTACTTCCTGCTTTGCTTGCGGAGTAATTTTAATAATGAGGATTATTTGCTGACCTGCCAATTGCATTCCTAAGTCGATTATCTTAGCGCCGCTGATACTCATAGCTGGACTATCAGTGTAAATTTCTCGCAACTGCTCGACACTTCTAGTACCAAATGCAAAATTGCTAGCTTCTGCATTTAACATTGCTTCTATAGTCTGCCAACCCGTCGTGAAAACATTCTGCAACCATTGGCTCAAGTTCACCCGCGCCTTACTGACACTTGATAAGGGTTGCTCTACAACATCGGGAATGCTGTCAAGAAAAGTATCGAGGGGTTGGAGATCGGATAACGTTACATATTCTAAAGCAGATGAAATATCAACTACCCTAACAAATCCTATTAACTGTGCTTCATCGAGGCGATCGCTAAAACCGACAGCAACATAACCAATTCTGTCTTCAGTCACTTCTAGAGGTAAAGCAAATGCTGTTTCTCCGGGCAAGACAGGACGGCACTCAATCTTGCCAATACCAGTCAAAACTAGATCGGCAACATCAAATAATGCTCGTTTTAGAGAATGCCAGCTATCACTTTGACTCAGATTCGTATCGATTTGTAGCCATTTGAGATAGTGATGAACCGCATAAACTGCGAGCGTATTCAAATAAATTTGTTTTCCTTTTTGAGGTGTAATTTGTTCAGTAGCAAATTGGTGAGCGATCACATGGGCTTCTCGTCCAAGTGGGACTGTTAAATATCGTTGTGTTTCTAAGCTATTCATGGCGGTTAATTAGGTTGGTATCCAAGCTTAATGGCAATCGATTGCAGGAGTGGTATTCCCTTCAATTTCCAATGAGAAACCAGTGTTTGGTAATTGATTTTGCGTTCATGGGCAATGTCAGCCAGCTTGTCTGGTGGGTTTTTAAAAATAAACAGTAATCTTTGGCTAAGTAACTGGCAATTACACTCAGGATGTTGGCGAGGATAACAATTTCGTAGCTGCTTGTCTGGATCTTGCTCAATGTAAAGTGCAAGGCTGGTAACTATGTTCTGTTCTGACTGTTGCTGCTGTTGTTCGAGATAAATTTCTAGCCCACTGAGCACACGCGGGTTAGATGGTGTTCCTAACAGTTGTCCCTCTTGTGATACTCGTTCCAGCCAAGTTGCTATTTCTACACTATCTGAATCGGAAATAGTTTCATCTAAAGATAAGTATTTTATCTTTCCCGTCAGGGAGGATGGTGTTTTTAAATCCTTCAATCGCCAGTAAAGGTAGGTATTGAGCCATTTCATTAAATCGGTGCGAATTGAAGATGTACGCGGTTGAAAATTTCTTATATTGCGGCTCAACCACTCCCATGTTTGATTTAAAGCATCTAAAAAATAGTCGGGACAGTCTAGTCCAGAGTATTTCCTAAATTCTGGTAGTCCTTGAATCACAATTAGTAGCCGATTCATGGCTTTTCGCCATTCTTTAGTGCCATCTGGGTGTTGACACGCAGCTGCAATTAACTGGCGGAGGCGTTCTTCCTGCTCGTCCATAAAAGCTTTAGCACGAAAAAGGTATAGTTTGGCAAGACAGTAGCCCAGATGGTAAGTACCACTTGAGCTGCCCTTACTCCTATATCAGTAATAAATCGAAAAATTATGAAAACTTTGAAATCCAGTTGTTAAATTCAGTTGCCCAGCAGCATTGCAGAAGCTCAAGAAGTAGCTTGCAGATGTGCTTCTAACGTTTATATATTACTTACCTGCTGAATAGTTTTCATAGTTTTTCAATTAGGCTCCGATACATAAGTAAGAGCTTAGGTTAAATGGGTAATACCCAAACAACCTAAACTCGCTTCACTTAAAGCTTTAGGCTTTTTGATTCACTTGAATATTAGTAGCAAAACCATGTCAAATCACGCAATACCTGAAAGCACTTCTGCTAATCAAGACCTATTTGTTGATTTAAATGAAAAAGAGGCTGAAACAGTTAGCGGAGGTGCATTAGAGAGATTTACTATTATTAACCGAACAAATGCTCGGATTCCTTACACAGTTGATGGAAAAAGAACACTCAACGCGAACCCTAATTCGGTAGTACGATGGACTACTGGACGAGGAGGAATAGTTGCTTTTGATTATGATGTTCGTCGCCCAGGAGTCCAATTACGCAGATACAATTTGTCCAATAATCGTCGGTATGAATTTCGACCCGACAGCAGAACTTCTTATAGAGGCGATATCAACCTCTATCGCGTAGCTTAATAGGTAAATCTCAAGTGGATTTATTGTTTTGAATCTCTCAGGTTATATTTTCCTGGTTTAATACAACTCGAAGAGCCAACTACTTAAATTTTTGAGCTAACAAGTTGAAGACTTTAGATTTGTTGCTAAATAGTGCTAAAAGCACATAAATCCAATATACCACAAGTGTTTTAAGCGATTACGTAACAAGTCTATTAGATATCATGTAAAAATAAGTTGGATAAATTTAATTTGGAAGAATCTATAGCCTTACTTCCCAATTAAAAGTATTCAATTTATTTTTGCAAGGCTGCTTATAAATTCGTGGCTCTTCGAGCTTTTTTCTCTATTAAAAGCTTTGATGATGAAATACCCAATAGTTCTGCAACACAGTGAAGAAGACTGTGGTGCAGCTTGCCTTGCCACAGTTGCTAAACACTACGGACGCACCCTTGCTATTAGTCGGCTACGCGAAGCAGTCGGCACGGGAGCGCGAGGTACCTCTCTACTAGGTTTGAGCCGAGGTGCAGAAACATTAGGATTCAATGCTCGCCAAGTTAAAGCTACTCCTCAACTCATTGACAAACTCAATGAAGCCCCCTTACCAGCAATCATTCACTGGAAAGGCTATCACTGGGTAGTTCTATACGGCCAAAAAGGGAAAAAATATGTAATTGCTGACCCTGCTGTAGGCATCCGCTACCTCACTCGTAAAGAATTGCTCGAAGGTTGGGGTAATGGTGTGATGCTGCTCCTAATACCAGATGACAGCCGCTTTTACGAGCAGCAGGACGAAAAAATTGGTGGTTTTGGACGTTATCTGAAGCGAGTTTTGCCCTATCGTGCCATTCTCGTTCAGGCCATTGCAATCAATATTGCCATTGGGCTACTTTCCCTTGTCTCTCCTTTAATGATGCAACTGCTCACCGATGACGTGCTAGTGCGGGGAGATACCCAACTGTTAACTGTAGTTGCAATTGGGGCGATCGCCATGAATTTATTTAGCAGTGCGATCGCTTTAGTCCAATCTCACTTAATCGGTCACTTTGGTCAACGGCTGCAATTAGGACTAATTCTAGAATACGGACGACAACTGTTGCGCTTGCCTCTGTCGTATTTTGAAGGGCGACGCAGTGGAGAAGTAGTCAGCCGCATTGCGGATATAGATCACATTAATGAGCTAGTTTCCGAAGTTGTCCTTGGTTTACCCAGCCAATTCTTTATCGCCTTGGTTTCTTTGGGTTTTATGCTCTTTTATAGTTGGGGACTAACTTTAGCTTCCTTGGCTGCCTTTGTGATTGTCACTTTAATCAACCTGTTGTTTCTCCCTGCCTTACGTGCCAAAACCCGTAGCCAAATCGTTTTAGGTACAGAAAACCAAGGCTTTCTCGTCGAGACTTTTCGCGGTGTCCAGGTGCTAAAAACCACCCAAGCCACACCCCAAGCTTGGCAAGAGTACCAGGCCAATTACGGTCGTCTGGCTCACTTGGGCTGGAGTACGATGAAATTAGGGCTTTACAGTGGCACAATCACTAGTATTTTTTCTAGTTGCACTAGTATCGCTTTACTTTGGTTAGGTAGTTATTTAGTAATTAATCGTACCTTAAGTATCGGTCAGTTGCTTGCCTTTAGCGGTATGAGTGGCAACTTTCTCGGCTTTTTGAGTTCGGTTATTGGCTTAGTTGATGAGTTTATCACTGCCCAAATTGTTATCCAACGTCTGACAGAGGTGATTGATGCTACTCCAGAAGACGAAAAAGATTTCAAAAAGCCTTGGAGCGAAATTCCTGGCAATGCAGATATTACTTGCACTAATCTCAATTTCCACCATGCAGGTAGAGTTGACCTGCTGCAAGATTTTTCCCTGACAATTCCAGGTGGTAAAGTTACGGCTTTGATTGGTAAATCTGGCTGTGGTAAAAGTAGCCTCGCCAAAATCATGGCTGGTTTATATTCACTTCAGTCTGGCAATATCCGCTATGGGATGTACAATCAGCAAGACCTCTCCTTGGAATGCTTGCGACAACAGGTAGTCTTAGTTCCTCAAGAGCCTCATTTCTGGAGTCGTTCAATTATTGAAAATTTTCGCTTTAGCTATCCTCAAATTGCTTTTGAACAAGTTATTAAAGCTTGCGAGATTGCTGGTGCGGATGAGTTTATCACTAAATTACCCGACAAGTATCAAACTGTTTTAGGAGAATTTGGCGCGAATCTTTCTGGCGGTCAAAAGCAGAGATTAGCGATCGCTAGAGCCATTGTCACCGAGCCGCCTGTACTAATTTTAGATGAATCTACTGGCGCTCTCGACCCAGTGAGTGAAGCCCAAGTGCTAGAAAGACTGCTTTCTCATCGACAAGGGAAAACCACAATTTTAATTAGCCATCGTCCCAAAGTGATCGAGCGAGCAGATTGGATTGTACTTTTGGAGGAAGGACACTTGAAAATTCAAGGGACTCCTGAAACTCTACGGCAAGTATCTGGCGATCATTTGGACTTCCTCGACGGTGTTGTTTTATCAACCACTAGCTTGATATTGCCAGACTGCAACTCTCACCTGAACGGTAAATCTCCTGCTATCAGCAAATAAAAATATCATGCTTAACCTTTCCAACTCCGATTACCTACCTTCAATCCAAGACAATGAGTTTCTACCACCAATTGGTCGTTGGACTACTATCGGCGCATTGTTTATTGTCTTTGCTGTGGGACTAGCTCTCCCCATTGCCTCTGTAACTAAATATAAGGTGACAGTCAAAGGACAGGCTACTGTTCGTCCGGCTGGGGAATTGCGACTGGTTCAAGCTGCTACAGAGGGTCAGGTAATGCAAGTTTTTGTTGCAGAGAATCAAGTTGTCAACAAAGGGGATGTGATTGCTACTATTGATAACTCAAAGCTGCAAACTAAAAAAAGTCAACTGCAAACTAACATGCAGCAGAGCCGATTACAACTGATTCAAATCGATTCTCAAATTAGCGCGATCGCTCGTCAAATTCAAGCTGAATCTGACCGAATTGAGCGCATGATTGCTGCTGCTGAATTTGAACTTTCGCACCGCAGCCGGGATTATCAAGACAAGCAAATTATTACTACGGCTGATGTCGAAGAAGCCGAGGCTAACGTTAAAGCGGCGATGGCTAGTTTTCAAGCAGCCCAAACCAAACGCAACAGGTATGAAACTGTAGTCAAAGTGGGAGCTTTATCCCAAGACCAATTTGAGGACGCAAAACTAGCTGTGCGCCAGCAAGAACAAGCTGTTGAGGCTGCTAAAGCTAGATTACAGCGCCTGCGTACTGCCCTCAATCCTAGTAATGCAGAAGTGGCGATCGCTTCTGAGCGTCTGGCTCAAGAAAAAGCTGCGGGAGAAGCCGCGATCGCGACATTAGATAAAGAACATCAGGCTTTGATCAGTAACCGGATTGAAATTCAAAAACAGCTAGAGCGCGATACCCATGAATTTAAACAAGTTAATAACGATCTTAAGCAGACAGTAATTACAGCCACAGCAGACGGTATCATCTTCAAGCTAAATCTGCGAAACCCCGGTCAAACTGTACCTGCAGGAGGGGAGGTTGCCCACATTGTCCCTAGTAATGCTCGTATGGAAGTCAAAGCGATGGTAGGGCTTCAAGATCGAAACAAGTTGAAACCAGGTCAAAACGTCCAGATGCGGGTTTCTGCGTGCCCGTATCCAGATTATGGCACTCTCAAGGGTAAAGTGAAGGCGATCGCTCCAGATGCGACCTTACCTCCAGGAAATAGTACTACTACCTCAATAACAGCTACTCGCCAACAAACATCTGCTATGAATGCCTTTTACGAGATCACGATTGAGCCAGAAAGTCTTTCTCTAGGTCAAAGTCAACACCAATGTGCGATCCAACTGGGAATGGAGGGTACTGTTGATATTATTTCTAGGGAAGATACTGTGCTTCAATTCCTGCTGAGGAAAGCAAGGCTGATCGCTGACTAGTGACCTTTTTTGAATTTTGAATCGAATCTATTAATCAAAAATCAAAGCGACTTTGAAAGTGAGTTTAACGCCTCGAGGAAGTCCCCACCCTCAACGTACTCGTAGGGAGGGGATAAGGGATAGGGAGCGGAGGATGACAATTGCATCTGGTATTGATGACTCGATCAGCGATCGCGTTTAGTCCCACGGCGTGATGCGGATGAACTACTATTGGACTTTTTTTTGCCACCTACCACGGTTCGCGGTGCCGATTTTTTAACTGATGTTTGTGGTGAAGGTTTAGCAGTAGCACGAGCCGGACGCTTGCTACCTTTGGGACTGGGTTTGTGTTTGTGTCCATCTGGAATTGCTTCAGCTTCAGGCTTGGTGTGAGAATTGACTTCAAAGCCAGTGACTACTTCAAATGGCAAACGCTGTTCAATCAGTTTTTCAATATCTGCCAATAGATGATATTCATCGGCGCACACGAGGGAGATAGCTTCACCTGACGCACCAGCGCGGCCAGTACGACCAATGCGATGAACGTAATCTTCTGGGACATTGGGTAAATCGAAGTTGACGACATGGGGTAATTCGCTGATATCAAGGCCACGAGCTGCAATGTCAGTAGCTACTAGTACCTGTAAACTGCCGTTTTTGAACTTCGCTAGAGCATAGGTACGCGCCGATTGGCTCTTATTACCGTGGATAGCCAGTGCTTGAATGCGCTCAGAGTTCAACTGCTTCACCAGACGGTCAGCACCAAACTTAGTGCGAGTAAACACTAGCACTTGGTACCAGTTATCTTGCCGAATCAGTTGAGCAAGTAAGTGACGCTTTCTGTCCCGCTCTATTTTGTAGACTTTCTGTACCACCGTGTCAGCCGTAACGTTGCGGCGTGCTACTTCAATCATCTTCGGGTGATTCAGCAGCCCCGCGGCGAGTGCTTTGATTTTCTCGGAAAAGGTGGCGAAAAATAGCAAGTTTTGTCGCTGTTTAGGCAGGAGCGAGATAATACGACGGATATCACGAATAAAGCCCATGTCCAGCATTCGGTCTGCTTCATCCAGCACCAAAATTTCAATATGCGACAGGTTCACCGTACCCTGCTGCACATGGTCTAGCAGTCGCCCTGGGGTAGCAACCAGAATATCAACGCCGCTCTTTAAACGCTGTTTTTGAGGACCAATACTGACTCCGCCGAACATGACCATGGTGTTCAACTTCAGGTACTTGCCGTAATCGCGTACGCTTGATTCCACTTGTGCGGCGAGTTCACGAGTCGGGGTGAGAATCAGCGCCCGGATTGGTGGGTATCCATTAGAGGTACCTTTGACATTCTTTTCAGAAGACAATCGATGTAGTAGCGGCAGGGTAAAGCTTGCAGTCTTACCTGTGCCGGTTTGGGCACCAGCTAGCAAATCACTACCTGATAACACCGCAGGAATTGCCTGCATCTGGATTGGCGTAGGTTTGGTGTATCCTCGCTCGGTGACAGCACGGATAATTTCAGTTGACAAGCCGAGAGTAGAAAAAGACATAAGACTCCATAATTAACATCGGCCTGTCGCCTGTGGTGGCGTCAGTCTTAGGCGGACGGATAAATGTTTGAAGGGCAGTAGCGCCAAGACCCAGAGCAAGTGCCGCAGCTTTGTATTCTAACAGAGTGCAGTCTATGATGTATTAATGTCTGGAAGACTTTATATTTGGTGATCTGAATGCAGAAACCCAGACCTCTATGAAGTAAGTCTGGGTAGTTCATAATTAATTCCACGCCAATTGAAATTTTTCATCAATGCCGTGTACAAGGTATTGGAAGGATTTGGTTAAATAGGTTAAGCGAAGGGGTTACCACCACCACTAGCAAAGGGGTTATCTCCACCAGCGAAGGGGTTACCGCCACCACCTCCAGCAAAGGGGTTCTCTCCACCAGCGAAGGGGTTACCGCCACTACCACCGCCAGCAAAGGGATTACCGCCACTACCGCCGGCAAAGGGGTTCTCTCCACCAGCGAAGGGGTTACTGCCACTACCACCGCCAGCAAAGGGATTACCGCCACTACCGCCAGCGAAGGGGTTCTCTCCACCGGCAAAGGGATTACCACTACCACCAGCAAAGGGGTTCTCTCCACCAGCAAAGGGATTACCGCCACTACCGCCGGCAAAGGGGTTCTCTCCACCAGCAAAGGGATTACCACTACCACCAGTCAAAGAATCACCACTACCACCAGCAAAGGGGTTACCGCCACCACCAGTCAAGGAATCGCCATTAGTAGCCCAAGGGTTGACACCACCAGTTAATGGGCTACCAGGAGCATTTGGGTTGCCAAAGCCAGTAAAGGGATTACCTCCAGAGGGAGCGCCACCTCCATTTGGGGTGCCACCAGCCAAAGGGTTCTCTCCACCAGCATTACCACCAGTGGCGCTGAGAAAACCCTGGATAATGGTTTCTTCGGTGACACCTGGAATATTGAACAAAGCACCAAAGGGTGATTGTCGAAGTAGTTCTCCAGGAGAGGAGTTGCTGTTACCACCATTCATTGAATCTTCCATGAAAATTAATTCTCCTCTTGTTCAGATAAATATCTCGATAGTGCTGGAACATTAAATAGAGAAAATTTAACCAGCTTTTTGATTCTTTTCTGTTGCTAATTCTCTAGCTAGTTATGAGATTTTTGAGATTAATCGATGCATGTTAATGAACATCTTAATTATTGGTTTGACAACAAGATATTCATTATTTTTTGCTCATCTTACATTCAACTCTAGAAAGCTTTTGCTAGAAAAGTAATGAATAATTTTTAGGTTTTAATGATAATATTTTATGTTTTATATTAATCATTTGGGTAGCTTTAAATGTAAAATTAAAGGCTCGTTTTCCCTTCAATTTCAGAAAATTTCGTATTTTAGCGCATGATAACAGTACTTGATTACATCAGCCTTTTGCTTGGCTATGCCCACCTTCAAAAAGCAAATAATAGTCCTATGTCATGCGCCAATTATTTATCTAGAAGTTGCATTCAAATATGAAAGAAATATTGGATAGTTAATAAAGCTATTTGCTACACAACATTTACTTTTGAATGCAACTGATACTGATTCTCTATGATGATGCACTTAATATTAAAAAGTGCAATGTTATGGAGAATAGGTATGAGCAGAACTAAACAGAAGTGACCAATGTAGGTATAGACCAACGATTAACTACTTTACCTAAAACTGACATTTCTTGAGCCAAGCGGTCAAATTTTTCAGGAGTTAACGATTGTGGCCCATCAGATAATGCTCTAGCGGGATTTGGGTGAACCTCGATCATCAAAGCATCTGTACCAGCTGCGATCGCAGCTAAAGCCATAGATGGAACATACTCAGATCTACCAGTACCGTGACTCGGATCAATCATGATTGGTAGATGTGTGAGCGATCGCAATACTGGCAGCACTGATAAATCCAAGGTATTACGAGCATATTTACCATCAAATGTCCTAATTCCTCGTTCACAAAGAATCACATTGGGATTTCCTGATGCCAAGATATATTCTGCGGCCATTAACCACTCGTCAATTGTGGCTGACATTCCGCGTTTGAGTAGCACAGGTTTATCTTGAGCGCCTACCTTTTTCAGCAACGAGAAGTTGTGCATATTCCGCGCGCCGATTTGGATGATATCAGCTACTTTCGCTACGGCTGGTAAATCGGCAGCATCCATTAGTTCTGTAATGATGCCTAAACCAGTAGCTTGACGCGCTGCTGCTAATAAATCTAGGGCGCTTTCACCATAGCCTTGAAATGCATAAGGTGAAGTCCGGGGTTTGTAAGCTCCTCCACGCAGAAACTTTGCACCGGCTGCTTTAACCCGCTTTGCTGTCTCCACAATCATTGCTTCGTTTTCCACCGAACAAGGCCCAGCTACCACCACTATAGGATGATGTTCTCCGAAAGAAACACGACCATTGGGTGTGGGTACAACAACCTCGCTGGCTTCGCCATGTCGAAATTCTCGACTAACCCGCTTGAAAGGTTTTTCTACTCGCAATACTTGTTCAATCCAAGGGCTGAACTCCTGGATTTGCATTTTATCGATGGTGGTAGTGTCACCAATTAACCCCAGAATAACTTTACGCGCACCGACACTTTTTTCTACTGTGACTCCCCAAGTGTCTTGCAAATCTTCGCTAATGCGAGTGATTTCGTCAGTGGGTGTTCCGTTTTTAAGTACTACAATCATTTGTTTTCCTTTCTATATTATTAATTGGGCGTTGCTGATTAGTGGGATGATTTGTGTTGGGCTACGCCCCGCTTTGCTAACGCGCAAAGGCGCAAAGGCGCAAAAATATCCTTAATAGAAGTTGGTAACTATTGCAAAAAGGCTGTGAGTTGTTCTAACTTTGTCCAAGCAGCACCGCTACGTAGAACTTCTTTCGCAACGATCATCCCTTTGACACAGCCTTCTAAAATATCTGTGTTGCCATCAATAGCCTCACCAACTTGCAGAGCTAAAGCTGTATTTAAAGCAACTACATCTTGCTGCGCTTGAGTGCCTTTGCCTTGTAAAACTGCCTTTAAGATTTCTGCATTTTCTTGGACATCTCCACCCCGTATAGCTGTAGTTGGTGCATGACTTAAACCTAGTTCTTGAGGATTGAGTGTTAAGCAATGTACTTTTTGCCCTTGGAGTACAGCTAAGTAAGTCACATCCGCCAACCCAGCCTCATCTAAGCGTTCTCGTCCGTGGAGGGCGATCGCTTGGCGACATCCCAATTGTGATAAGGCTTGCGCGATCGCTTCTAGTAAAAGTGGATCGTTCACACCGATAATTTGCCCTGTTGGACGCATGGGATTGACTAGTGGCCCCAACAGGTTAAAAATAGTCCGCACCTTCAAAGTTTTCCGCATAGCAGCAACTGCTTTGAGTGCTGGATGCCAACCTGGAGCAAACAAAAAGGTAATCCCAACTTCTGCAACAGCCGCCTGCACTTTCTCAGGACTGGCGTTGAGATTTATCCCCAAGGCTTCCAACACATCAGCCGAACCAGCCTTACTAGATGCAGAACGATTGCCATGTTTAGCAACTTTCACCCCGGCGGCGGCGGCGACAAAGGCCACAGCAGTAGAAATATTAAAAGTTGAAGCTCCATCTCCACCAGTTCCACAGGTGTCTATCAGGGGAGTGGTGAGTGGTGAGTTGGGAGTGGGGGAAGAAGATTGTGATTGTAAAACACTAGCCATCCCAACCAATTCTTCTGCGGATGCGCCTTTGGCTTGAAATGCCGCTAAAATCGCCCCTGAGATGACGGGGGGAATGGCATCTGTGAGCCAACCTTGCATGAGATCCGCCGCTTGAGAAATAGAGAGCGATCGCCGGTCAAGTAACTGTTGCAATAAAGCTGACCAGTTGTAGGAGTCTAAACACAGGGGAATATTGTGAGGTAAAGCTTGAGTTGTGGCTATCATTGCAGTAATTTGGCTACAGTTTGCACATCTTTATCGCCTCTGCCAGAGCAGTTAATGACAATGCGAGGATTACCATCTAATTGAGGACAGAGAGTTTCTAAATAGGCGATCGCATGAGCAGTTTCTAAAGCGGGAATAATCCCCTCTAGTTGCGAAAGCCTCTGAAATGCTGCTAATGCTTGTTTATCAGTCACGCTGTAATATTCAGCACGACCTAGATCCTTTAAATAGCTATGTTCTGGCCCAACGCCAGGATAATCTAGCCCTGCACTAATGGAATGTGCTTCAATGATTTGACCATCATCATCTTGTAGTAAATAGCTCATGGCACCGTGCAGTACGCCAACTTGGCCTCGCGTTAAAGTCGCTGCGTGTTTTTCTGTATCTACACCTTCGCCTGCTGCTTCCACTCCCACTAGACGCACAGAAGGTTCATTCATAAACTCATGAAACAATCCAATGGCATTGGAACCACCACCCACACAAGCCAGGAGAATATCTGGTAATCCTCCCCATTTATCCTGACACTGAACGCGAGTTTCTTTACCAATAACTGCGTGGAAATCACGTACTATCATCGGGTAGGGATGAGGCCCAGCAACCGAACCCAGGATGTAATGAGTTGTTTCTACGTTTGTTACCCAATCCCGAATCGCTTCGGAAGTAGCATCCTTAAGAGTGCCAGTACCTGCCTCAACTGGACGAACTTCCGCCCCCATGAGCTTCATGCGAAACACATTCAGGGCTTGGCGTTCCATATCATGGATGCCCATGTAAATCACACATGACAAACCGAAACGCGCACACGCAGTAGCAGTTGCCACACCATGCTGTCCAGCACCAGTTTCTGCAATAATGCGCTGTTTACCCATGCGTTTGGCTAACAAAGCCTGAGCTAAAGCATTGTTAATTTTGTGAGCGCCGGTATGATTTAAATCTTCCCGCTTTAAGTAAATTTGCGCTCCCGTGCCATCAGGTTTGGCGTAGTGGGTAGTGAGGCGTTCGGCAAAATATAAGGGGTTGGGTCGTCCTACATAATCCCGTAGTAAGTTTTGCAATTCGGTTTGAAAGCTCGCATCGTTATGATATTGATGAAATGCGGCTTCTAATTCGCTTAATGCTGGCATTAATGTTTCCGGAACATACTTCCCACCGAATTTGCCAAACCTGCCTAAGGAATCAGGTTGCACAATTGTATTTTTGATGTCTGATATACTTACCACGGTTTAAGACCTCTTACTGCAATTATTTTGTTTAAAATTTGATATTTCCTTTGTGTCCTTGGCGGTATGTGCTGCGCGCACGCTACTCTTTGGACTCAGGATGAATTTGTTTCGCGCAAAGGCGCAAAGGCGCAGAGAGTGAGAGTTTGAGAGATGGATTTTTTACTTGACACTAAGTTGTTGCAGAGATATGGGACTAATTGCTGCTTTCAATTCTCGACAAAATTTTTCTACGGATTGTAGTCCTTCGGTTGGGCTACCTTCGGCTAATCGTTTGACAAAAGCACTACCAACAATTACTGCGTCTGCACCCCATTCTTTTACTTGATGTGCTTGTTCTGGTGCTGAGATGCCAAAGCCAACGCCAATGGGTTTATCGGTAACACTGCGTAAATCGGTGAGTAAATGCTGCACTCGGTCTTGGAGTTGAGAGCGGATACCAGTAACACCAGTTACACTGACAAGGTAGATAAAACCCTGGGATTGACGAGCGATCGCTTCTATCCTTTCTCTAGAACTGGTAGGGGCTACAAGCAAAATTACTTCAATTTCAAAGGCAGCGGCAGCTTGTATTAATTCTTCTGATTCTTCTAAGGGTAAGTCTGGCACTACTAACCCTTGCACCCCAGCAACAGCAATTTCTGCTAAGAACGATTTAATCCCCCGGCGCAAAATGGGATTGTAGTAAGTGAATAAAATGATTGGTGCTTTGAGGCTAGGGCTAACATCTTGCAACATTTCTAGCACTTGCTCTAATTTGATGCCTTTTTGCAAGGCGCGAGTTGCGGCTGCTTGAATCACAGGCCCATCGGCTAAGGGGTCGGAGTAGGGAACGCCTAACTCGATGAAGTCAGCACCATTGCGATCTAAGATGCGTAAAGCTTCTGCTGTAGTTTCTAAGTCAGGATCACCAGCCGTGATAAAAGGAATCAAAGCACACTGTTGGCGATTGCGTAAAGTCTGAAAGGAATGAGAAATAGCAGCCATCTTGATAATTCACCTCAAAAAATGGTTTCTATGCAACTTCAATCACGATTTTTCCACGGACATCTTCGCCATGTGATTCAAGTTTTTTATGAGCTTCTGCGACTTGATTTAATGGAAAAGTCATCCCCACCACGGGTTTGATTTGACCCCGTTCAATCAGGTTTCTTAAAGCATCAAGCTTGGGACGGGTGTGATCTAAATGTACGAAGTGGATAGTAATATTTTTGAAAATGGCGGCGTTGAGATCACCTTCAACACCTGTGACAGTTACAACACGACCATCGGCTTTTGTCACTACCAAACTTTGAGCTAAAATTTCGCCCCCAACGGTAGTCAAAGTTACATCAACTCCTTTCCCGTTTGTTTCTTGCTGAATGATTTCAATAAAGTTGTCGTTACGGTAATCTATTACTCTGTCTGCACCGAGGGACTTGACAAACTCGGCATCATAACTACCGCAGGTTGTGTAAACATAAGCACCAGCGGCTTTAGCGATTTGGATAGCAAATGTACCAACACCACCGCCACCACCATGAATTAGTACTGTTTCACCAACTTTGATATTTGCTCTGGTGATGAGTGCAGCCCAGGCTGTACCACCAGCAATAGGTACGCTAGCAGCTTCTAAATGATTGATATTTCTCGGCTTTTTCGCCACAATTGATTCATCAGCAACATGGTACTCAGCATTAGCACCATCACCACTCATGAGTTCAATGGCGTAATAAACTTCGTCACCGACTTGAAAGTCTTGGACGTTTTCACCAACTGCCTCAACGACACCGGAAACGTCATAACCTAAAATTGCGGGTAGCTTTACTCTGAGTCCAAAAAAGCCTTGACGCATTCCGCAATCGGCTGGATTTACGGAAGTTGCATAAACTTTGACTAAAACTTGGTTTGGTTTTGGTGTGGGTTTATTGACATCCCGTTGTGTAAATACTTCTGGACTGCCAAAGTTTGTGATCACGATCGCTTTCATAAGCTCAAGATACGACGTACAGCTTGTTCTATATTGCTTTGTTTTATTAAAGACTCTCCTACTAAAACTGCACGCGCACCAGCATCAGCCACAAAGGATAAATCAGCAGGTGTATACAATCCAGATTCACTGACAACGGTAAGATCCAAGTTCTTGATTCTTTGCCGACACTGTGTTAAAAGTTGCTGTGTGGTTAGTAAATCTACTGTAAAATTCTCTAGATTACGGTTGTTAATTCCCACTAAACGCAGGTCTTCCAACCTTAGGACTCGATCTAGTTCACTCAAGGTATGGACTTCTACCAGGGCATTCATCCCCAAATCGTGAATTAAGTGTAAAAATTCTTGGAGTTCTGTATCTGATAGGATAGCAGCAATTAATAAGACAGCATCTGCACCTACTGTCCGTGCTAAATAAATTTGGTAGGGGTCAATGATGAACTCTTTACACAGTAAGGGTAATTTTACAGCAGAACGCACAGCCCGCAGATTAGCAAAACTACCTTGAAAGAACTTTTCATCAGTCAGTACTGATAGACAAGCCGCACCACCTCGTTCATATGCTTGAGCGATCGCTACTGGGTCAAAGTCAGCCCGAATAATTCCGCGGCTGGGTGATGCTTTTTTTACTTCGGCAATTAAGCTGGGTTGACTGGGATTCTGTTGTAACGCAGTCAAGAAGTTTCGTACAGGTGGCGCAGCAGTTAACCGTTGTTGCAAAGATGCTAAAGATATTTCTTGTTGCATTTGTGCAACTTCTGGCTTTTTGTGCCACACAATTTCTTCGAGAATGTGACCATGAATGGCAACTGGAATATTCATAAACTGCTCATCTAATAACTAATGACTCTTTGGTTTGCGTATATGCACTTACCAGGTTTTTAATCATTGCCAAACCGATTTCTCCTGTGAGAGTCATGATTGATTCTGGATGAAACTGAACCGCAGCAATGGGAAGTGTCTGGTGTTCTATAGCCATAATTACGTTGTCATCAGAAATCGCCGTGACTTTGAGTTCTTTTGGTAATTGTTGCTGTAGGGCAAATAATGAATGATATCTCCCGACTGCGAAGGATTCTGGTAAGTTTTTGAATAAGACACAATCGGCATCGGTAACGAAAATCCGCGAGGATTTACCATGTTGGGGATAATTAAGAACTCCTAGTTCTCCACCAAAAGCTTCTACAATCCCTTGCAGTCCCAGACACACACCGAATATGGGAATTTGACGACGCATACAGGCGGTAACAGTCTGGGGAACTTGAAAATCACTTGGTCTACCAGGGCCAGGAGATAATACAACTAAATCCGGTTGTTCTGTATCCAACAATGATTCAGGGAAGCCGTGACGTAATGTGGTGACAGTTGCGCCAGTTTGACGGATGTAATTGGCAAGGGTATGCACAAATGAGTCTTCATGATCTATCAGTAAGACGCGTTTACCAGATGCAACGTCTGGGACACATTTGCTTGATATCAGGGAATTGCAATCTTCAGTTTTTTCGTTTTGCTGCGCTCGACGAATTGTTTCAAATAAGGCTGCTGCTTTAGTAATTGTCTCTTGTTCTTCTGCTTGGGGGATGGAGTCATAAAGAACAGTAGCACCAACTCGTACTTCTGCGATCGCGTCTTTCAATCTGATTGTCCGCAGGATTAATCCTGTATTCAAATTGCCATTGAAGTTTAAATACCCAACGGCCCCACCATACCAACGGCGAGCGCTACGTTCATGCTGTTCGATAAACTCTATTGCGGCTCTTTTGGGTGCGCCGGTGACTGTCACAGCCCAAGTATGACTGAGAAAAGCGTCTAAAGCATCAAATTCTTTTCTGAGTAAGCCTTCTACATGATCCACGGTATGGATTAAGTGGCTGTACAATTCAATTTGACGACGCCCAATGACTCTTACTGAACCAGGTTCACAAATCCGGGACTTATCATTTCTATCTACGTCAGTACACATTGTCAACTCAGCTTCATCTTTGCGTGAGTTGAGTAATTGAAGAATTTGATCGGCATCATCGAGAGCATTTTGTCCCCGACTAATGGTGCCACTAATTGGGCAGGTTTCTACACGTCTACCTTCAACCCGCACAAACATTTCTGGAGATGCACCAATTAGGTATTCTCCACCCAAATTAAAAATAAATCCATAGGGACTAGGATTAATTTGCTTTAAGGTTGCAAATAGTTTGCTGGGTAGTTCTTCACAGGCTGCAAAAAAGTTTTGACTAGGAACTACCTCAAATAAATCGCCCCGACGGAAGTAATTTAGTGCCGCCTCAACTTGGTGTTTTGCATACTCGCCTCTTTGATGATCAGCGGTTTGATTCGGGACGAGATGCTGTCCTCGATAATCGACCGATTCACCTGTACGAGGCAGATTATTAGTGCTACCGTCAGCTGTTTCAAATTCATATTGAAGTCGAAATGCTTTTTGTAAATAGTAGTCAACTAGGATTAATTCATCAGGCAAATACAGTACTAAATCACGTTGGTCTGTGGGACGTTCTAACTGCTGATCAATTGGTTCAAACTGAAAAATTAAGTCGTAACCAAAAGTACCATATAATCCTAAATGTTCGTCTTCTTGACTAAAGAAAATATGTAGTATTTCCCGAATTACTGTAAATGCTGAAGGTTGTTTACTACGCTCTTCTTCAGTAAATAATTCTTGGGTGTTTTTTACCGAACCTAGGATAATATCATCATCTTGGATGACATTTTGCAGTTGTGGAGATGCGGATAGATTATAGAAGATTAATGGTAAAAGTACCTGACCGCGATCGTTCAATGCTGTCAGAGTGAAAGTATTTTTTTTGGTTGTCAATTCTAGCGGTGGATTGACAAATCCGATGGCCCATCTTTTGTATCTTCCTGGATATTCGTAGCTGCTATTCAGCAAGCCTCCACGTTGAGAATTTAGGTGGAATAGAATATTTTCCAGGGCAGTATTCATGTTAACTTCTGTAACCGAGCGAAAGATATGTACACTGCCAAGTGTTGTGTAGGAGTGGGAGTCAACAATCATGGGTAATTACTCTGAATATTTCTTAGTTCTTCGTCACAAGCTACTCATGATTAAATTCAAATTTAAACAAGTTCGATTTTTTAAAGTTTTGGCAATTTCAAGAAGGTTTGCCAGAAATTATGCAATTAATATTTATTTATCATTTCTTAAATTCTACTCAATTTAAAGTAGCTAATAAATGAACAATTCTTCGATAGCAGTAACAATTTATTTGGTTTTTATACTTTTATATATGAGTAATTTTCAAGAATGCTATTTATGATTTCTTGCCTCTTCCTATAGTTATATATTTAGGTATATGTGGGAAATAAAAAATCCTGGTTTTGCCAGGATACGAGAAATACTGATATTTTGGCAATCTTAAAATAGATGACTAAGAATGAGTGAGCAAACATCATTAGCTTTTATTGATGAAGAGTCAAGCAAGTGAGTTTGTTTGGTAATCAATAACGGCCCCTCAGTGGGAGAAGGTGGAACACAACCGTGAGATCCACGTACTAAGTCAGCATCTAAAGGAATAACATCCATCAAGTAGCGAAATCCCAGCTTTTTCTGTAAAAGTTTAAGACCGATTTTGACTTGGGGAAGTTTGATTTGAGGGTCAAGGAAAAGTTCTACAGGGTCGTAACCTGGTTTGCGATGGATATCTACGGTTCTGGCAAAATCGGGAGCATTTTTATCATCAAGCCAGTAATAATAAGTAAACCAGGTATCTGGTTGAGATACTGCTATTAATTCTCCTGATCTGGCATGATCTAAACCATAGGCTGGCTTTTCGACATTATCCAAAACATAGGCAACTCCCTCAGTCTCTTCGAGAAGCGATCGCACTTTAGGAATATAAAATGGATCGTTGACGTAGACATGAGCAATTTGATGATCGGCAACTGCAAATGCTTTACTTGCACCAGGATCTAGCAGTTCTCTTCCTAGTTCTTGGCGTACTGTTAGCAAACCATGTTCGCGCAGCATCCGATTCAGGTGGACAGGTTGAGATACTGATGTAATTCCGTATTCAGATAAAACGATTACCTGAACGCCACGATTTTCGTAGTATTGAATCAAATCGCTACAAACCGCATCAATTTCTTGTAAGTCTTGAGCTACCTTGTTTGTATCAGGGCCATATTTTTGTAAGCAGTAGTCTAGATGTGGTAGATAGACAAGTGATAGGGTGGGATGATGGTGTTCTTCCACCCATTTGGCTGATTCTGCAATCCATTGGGTAGAACGAATCGATGTGTTGGGGCCCCAAAAATTAAACAATGGGAACTGACCTAAATCTGCTTGGAGTTGCGATCGCAATTTTCCTGGTTGTGTATAAATATCAGGAATTTTCCTGCCATCAGCAGGATACATCGGTCGGGGGGTAACTGCATAGTTCACCGATGAGTACATGTTGTACCACCAGAATAAGTTGGCGCAGGTGAAGTTGGGATCTAGTTCTTTGGCTATTTCCCACACTTTGGGTGCTTGCACTAGTTTGTTGGACTGTCGCCAAAATTTGATTTCGCACTCATCCCGGAAGTACCAACCGTTGGCGACAATTCCATGTTCGCTTGGTTGTTTACCTGTGAGATAGGTTGCTTGTACTGTGCAGGTGACAGCAGGTAATACGGGTTGTACTGATGCTATCCCGGTGGATGACCAACTCGAAAGGAAAGGTGTATGTTCACCTATGAGGCTAGGTGTTAATCCTACTATGTTGAGAACGACAGTTTTTTGCATGAAAACGTACTGCGAAGGACACAAAGGAAAGAGAGATTAAAAGGGTTTTTGCGACAGTCCCATATATTTTTTAAATAGCAACTAAATGTTTTGCTAATAAATTTGCTAGAACCCACTCATATTCTCGTTGAACAGATGCCAGTAAATCTAATTTCATTGCTTCTGGTAATACATCCCAGGTGTAGGTTTCAATTTCTAAATGGGTGCAACTGTTGTCATGTTGCAGCAAATCTAACACGCTGGCGATGTCATCTTGAGTGGACTGTAACAGTTGATAATCGCGGATGAAAATTGGTACATGAAAGTGGATTCGCCACTCACATGCGCTTGTATATTCTAGGTTGGGTAAGGCGGTTTCTAAGTCGCAATAATGCAGCAATCTGTTATTAGGTTCGCGGGCGATTACCTGATGTAAATATGTCGATTCAGCGAAAGGACGTAATCGTTCTGCTATTAAGTGGCGTTGTTTAATATCTTCTGGTATCTGCACCTGCAACGCAGCACTGATTTGAATTTTACCTATTTTAATTCCCGCAGCTTGAAATTGCTGAAAAACGGAGAGGGGGTTTTCATACTCGACAGCAAAATGGCAAGTATCATAACAAATACGTACGTGTTCTAATAAATGACTTTCCGCAACGTCTTGTGAAATTCCCAAATGTTTGGCTAAATAAGCGCCACCAACAGGTAACAAATGCGCCTGGAAATAATCAATGACTTCGGCAGCATTTTCAATTAATCCATCTGGTTCTGGCTCCAAATCCAGGTGCAGCAATTTTCCTTGTTTCGCCCGGATGTGTACCATTTTTGCTACTACATTGGCTATTTGTAGACTAGCATCATCCATAACTAATGCTTGAACAAGTTGATTGCCCTCATACCAAGGCTTATAAGATAACGGCAGCGTAGAAATGCTACCCTCTACATTATGAGGCAACAATTCCGCCAAAATATTCGTTAATTGCAACGTGTAATCTAACCGTTCCTGTTTAGTCCAATCCGGTGCATAAACTTGGTCTTTCACCACCTGCCAATGAAATTGACCATAGGGAAAACCATTCAAAGTAAATACATATAAATCATGTTTTGTCAACCATAACTTAAACTCATTCAAGGCATTTCCTTGAAGTAGTTTGCTAGCTGCTACCTCTGCCAAACGTAACCCAATTCCAAAGGATTTATCTGGTGCTAATCTGGCTTTAAGAGGTGGAATATACTGCTTTAAATTGCTAAAAACCTGCTCCCATTCCTCACCAGGGTGAATATTAGAGCAATAGGTTAAGTGAAAATTATTATTAATTCCTACTTTCATCTTTTTTATTCCTAACAAATGTAAAATACGCGGGTAAACAATCCTCTTTATTTCCTATACCTTGTGTCTTCTTACGCAAGAACTCTCCCAAACTCTTCTTTGCGTCTTTGCGCCTTTGCGTGAAACTCTTAAAGAATATTTGTAGCCACACCAAAGTATTTATCTAAGAGGTCTTTGTGTACTTTGCTCCCTATCCTCAGGAAAGCCGCTGACGCATCTACGTTCCTCACTCCTCAATTAATTTTTGAAACACCAAATTACAAAAAAAAACTAGTGAACGCTTACCCCAACCAGCGACTGCTTATCTTCTACAAACTCGTGCAGCAACAATATTGCTTGCTTATACAAAGATAGATCCACTTCATGAACCTCAATTCCTTTACCAACACCTTGCAGCAAAGTCAAAGTCAATTCTCCACCCAAATGTTCGCGGAACTCAGTCAAACCCCGAAATAAACAACGAGAATCTTCCAATTCCGGCACATACAAAGTGAAACCTAAAGCTGATAGAGTATGCAGTATCTTTTGCCAATTTTTTTTACTAAGTAGCCCTAAAAGATAAGAATAGGTGCAATCTAAAGCAATACCAATCGCCACTGCTTCTCCATGACGCAAATTGTAGTTTGTCAAATGCTCTAATTTATGCGCCGCCCAATGTCCAAAATCCAGAGGACGAGATGAACCCATTTCAAAAGGATCACCACTGTTAGCAATGTGTTCTAGGTGTAATTGGGCGCAACGATAAATTAACTGTTGCATGGCGTCCATGTCTCGGTGGACAAGGGCTGCACTGCGATTATGAATAAAATCAAAGAAATTAGCATCCTTAATGAGCGCTACCTTGAGAGCCTCAGCGATACCAGAACGCCAATCGCGATCGCCTAAGGTTTTCAAGAAGCTAGAGTCATTAATCACCGCATAAGGTGGCGCAAATGTGCCGAGAAAGTTCTTTTTTCCAAAGGCGTTGATGCCGTTTTTTACTCCTACACCTGAATCATTTTGTGCTAACACAGTCGTGGGAATCCGAATCAAGCGAATTCCCCGGTGAGCAGTTGCGGCTGCATATCCGACTAAATCCAACACTGCACCACCGCCAATAGCCAATATGTAGGAATGGCGACACAATCGAGCCGTATCAATTACCTGATGAATTTGCTCTACCAACTTGGGATTATTTTTAGCGGCTTCTCCACCCGGAACAATCATCGGTTCAAGGGCGAGTGTTAATACTTCCCCATAAAACTTGGTATACGCCGTTAATTGCTGAAGCAAACCAGGAAAAAACTCTAATAACCCTGCATCGACAATCGCTACAACTTTCTTCGGTTTTGTCTCCTCATCAGCTGTAATCACTTGGGCTAATGTAGGATTTTTCAACTCAAACAAATTATTTGTGAAGTAAATTCCATAATTGAAACTAACCGTAACACTTTGGCAAATTGGTTGCAGGTTAAATGTACTTGTTTTCTTGATATCCATTACCATATTTTTGCTGATATATCCATAAGTGCGGCACGATTTAAAGCCTGAAGGAACACCTCTACCGAGTGAGAACCATCTACCTTGATTTTGTTATTGATCATGAAGAACGGCACACTGGTGATACCTTTCAACTGAGCAGACTTTGATGCCGTCACAATTGCCTCTAAAGCGGTATCATCTAGCAATTGCGATCGCAGTTCAGTTGCATCCATTTGGTGACTTGTACCGATGTCAACCAAAACATCAATATCACCAATGTTCAAACCGTCTTCAAAGTAAGCCTGATAAATTGCTTCTACAACATTATTTCTGATATTTACTGGTGCAATTTCAATCAGTCGGTGAGAAAGCTTAGTATTGACAGCCAAACGAACTTTATCAAAATCTAATTTAACTCCAGCAGCCTCACCTTGGCATTGCGTATAATCAAACAAACTTTGGATTTGTTCTGCTGAAATGCCCTTTCTTTTTTGCATAAAGCTACGAAGTTCATAACCAGAATTAGGAACACTATCATCTAATAAAAAAGGATGCCAACGAATATCCACCGCCTGTTCTGTAAATTGTGCCAATGCATTAAACAAATGCTTTTTCCCAATTCGACACCAGGGACATACTGTATCGTGAAAAATATCTATAAGCATAATTATTATTGTTGAACTACTGAAGCTATTTAGAAAATTTCATATACAATATCCTCCTCTTACCTCCGCGCCTCTGGGTACGCCACTTGCTTCTCTTCTCTACGAGAGGCTGCGCTAACGAGACGCTCCGCGAACAAGTCGGGGAACCCGCCCAACACGCTGCCTTGTCTCTGCGTGATATTCTTTCTATATTCACAACCAAAAAATCAAAAATTTGTCGCCTGATATTTTTGATCAATCATGTCTAATCTTTGTAGAGAATAGTTAATTTCCCCTTCCCAAAAACTTTGATTACTTTCAAACTCTTTAATTAATGCATCCCGGTTTTTGCCTACTACCAATTTTGCCAAGCGGCTATATGTATTAGCCAAAGAACTAATTGCCTGACATCTCTCCTCTGTAGCCAACATAATATCAACGCATAAGTTAGGACTTTGAGAAAATAACCGTTTAACAATATCAATTTCTTGACGATAATTTGGGGTAGAAATTGTTAAACTGCGTTCTATATCAATATTTTCCTGTGCTAAAAAAACGCCTAAACTAAATCTTAAAAAATGCTGGGTAGCTTGAATAATTACCATCATTTGGTCATGTTCTTCAGGCGAACAGGTGATTATTTCCCCACCCTGACTTTTAATTAAATCTAATAACCATGCAAAAGAGTCATCATGCCGACCTGGACATACCACAACTTTTTGTTCTAAGAACGATGTAATATTAGGCCCAAACATAGGATGTAATCCCATTACAGGACCACAATGGTGTTTGAGCATTGCCTGAGTCGGCAGACTCTTAATACTTGTAATGTCACATAACGCTGTAGTTGGAGATAGATATTTAGCTGCGCGTTTAATAACACCAACTGTATATGCAATTGGCACACTGACTAATACTAATTCTGCCTGATTTAATAATTGGTCTGCATACTCCCAATCTTCGTGTTCGAGAATATTAACATTGTGACCTACCGCTACAAACTGCTCTTTAAAGAATCTTCCCATCCTACCATGTCCACCGATGATTGTAATTTGTCGGGGTCGAGGATGATTTACCGATGTAGATTCAGGGGTAATTGTGGCATGACAACTATTTACCACACCCGCCCAAACAGATTCAGGAATACCAGCTTGAGCAAGTAGAGGAGCCACATCAGCTAGTTGTTCTTCTAAAGAAAGACATTTTGATGCTGCTAGTAATGATAGGCGATCGCTCAATAAGGCGATCAAGTTTTGGTCGGTTTGTTTCAGCTTTTCTGGGATCATAAACCTAATATCATTTCCCAAAAGATTGTTCAGTCAAAATTAAAATTTCTATGCTTTAAGTCACAGCAAACATTTGCGCCAATGCCGTGGAAATCGGCAATAAGCTCAGGACTATGAATCCATAGGGCAAACCTGCAAACCCCGCAGCAACTGTGGCGTCTAAAACAATTAGTGATAGTATCCCAGCCTTGACGGCAATGCGAATTTGCTCTGGAGACGGCTCACATACAGCTTTAATAAAAGGAAGTAACACCCGGATAGCGAACAAAAGTAAAAATGCTAATGCTGCGAGAACTTGATAGTTTTGTAATAACCCCAGCCCTAAAAGTCCACCAATTACCGTTGAAATTAGCAACAGTGCTACTACCGCAGTACTCAGCTTGGCTCCATGCACTTCACCCCGGCTTAAAACAGTGATTCCCGCAATGTAAACTATGGGAATTAAAGCCAAAAACCAGTACTCTCCTATCATTGCTGGTAAGACACTCACACCCAGCAATAAATTACCTCCCCGGCAAATTCCCATATTGATGGGGCCGAGAAGAGAATGGTGCTTCCCGAAAGCATCATAAAATAGGGCAACCAAGGCGATACCCATAGCCAAAGTAGCACTCAACCATGAGACTTGAGCCGCTGCTGCTACCCCCATACTTAAAAGCAAGCTACCTAGTAAAATTGCTCCTTTCCGAGTCGCCCTACCACTGGGAATCGGTCGCTCTGGGCGCTCTTGACCATCTAATTCGGCATCATATACATCATTAAATACCACACCTCCACCATACAACCCAGTGGTTGCTAGCAGTAACCATGCCAATGAACCAATTGCTGCATTGTCCGCAAAAATGCACCCTGAAGCCGCGAACCCAGCGAGGATATCTGCCCATGCGGTGACAATGTTAGCCGGTCGCATTAATTGCAGATATGCCCATAAACGATAGGAAGTTAATGTTGCAGTATTCATAATCATTACTCAATTAGGGCATATTCACGGCTTGGCTCTATTAGTGGTTGTTGTCCCCGGAGTACAGAATTATCATTGAACATCTGTCGTTGATCGATGGGGGTAGAATTGAGCCAGTCTGACTCTTGCATTTGACCACTTTGGCTATAAGCTACAAGGGCATTTTGATAACAGACTGCTTGCACAGCCGCTGGGGAAATACCTCGTTCTAGCATTAGTTGGGCAGTTTTAGGCACAGCCAGGGGATCACTCACCCCCCAATCAGCGCTACTGTCTACGATGATGTTATTACTTCCATATTGGCGGACAATTTCTACCATGCGCGCATTCCCCATTTTGGTATTGGGGTAAATGGTGAATGCTGCCCAAAATCCCCGGTCTAAAACTTCCTCTACTGTTTCTTCGTTGTTATGATCCATAATTACCCGTGATGGATCTAAGCCATGCTCAATGCAGACATCCATACTACGACTTGTACCTGCTTTTTTGTCGCGGTGGGGTGTATGAATCATCACTAGCATGTCCAGTTCTTGGGCTAATTCTAGCTGGAGACGAAAGTATTTATCTTCGGCTGGGGTCATGTCATCGTAGCCAATTTCACCAATGGCAACTACACCCTCTTTACACGCATACAAAGGTAAAAGTTCCATTACTTGCTCGGCTAAGGCTTCGTTATTGGCTTCCTTTGAGTTTAGCCCCATTGTGCAGTAATGTTTAATCCCAAATTGAGCCGCCCGAAACCGTTCCCATCCTACGAGACTACTAAAGTAATCTTGGAAGGAGCCAATATTGGTGCGGGGTTGTCCTAACCAAAATGCTGGTTCAATGACTGCGATAATTCCCGACTGCCGCATTTTTTGGTAATCGTCGGTGGTGCGAGAACTCATGTGAATATGAGGATCAATAAATCTCATTATTTCTACCTTTAAAGTTGTGGACTTAAGCTTTTCCAGGTCAAAGACTTTGTATCTATAAATTTCTGTAAGTTAGGGTAACTAGCCAGAAGAATTTGAGCTTGTGGTAGTGGACAATCAGCACAAGCAAGGGCCGCAGCGGCTTGTTGAATAGGATCGGGGTCGGCGATCGCTCGCTGCAAATCGACTAAAATAGCAGCATCGGCAAATTTTCCTACCAATCGCCAAATTCCCGCCGGGACTGAACGATTAGCGCTCTGACGTTCGTGGATATAATCAATTAACATCCTCGCTAGTTCGCGGTTAGCACGAAAATCAAGACCGTGAATAAAATGTAGCGGACTACCTACAAATAAAGCTTTTAACACCATTTGATTCCATGCCAAGGTATCTAAATAGTGGGCTGGGTAGGGATTTCGTAAGGCAATAGCATTAAAAACTGCTGTCATATTGCTGCGGACTCCCTCAGCGGCAAGCTTTTGCAGTCTTTCTGGATAAGGTAATAAGGGTAACGCTTGATATAGTGCTATTAGTTCTCCTATGTCAGCCGTTGCAAATACTTGCTCTAGGGTATGCAAATATATTTCTGGATTATCTTGTGGAAGAGCTAGTAACAATAATGTCCGAGCAGCTTGATCTACACTCCAATGACTAGGAACCCAACCATTTTTGAGTGCCGAGGCTGCTTTTAAATCTTTTGGAGGGAGGTGAAGCTGATTTTTACCTATATGACGAGACACTGCACTAAATGCTGTGAAAAAGTCTCGACTAATACCACAGTTACTAATTTGTTCTCTTTTTCTAGAGAGCCAATTAACAGCTTCTGGAGTGGTTTTTTGAGCAATCCAGTGATGTAATAAGCTGGTAATACTGGTTTTTTTACAATAAATTACATTAGACATAATTACTATTTCAATATTTTGTATTCTTGCCCTGACTCAATTTCGATTTTTAAAATCTCAAATTAAATCAGGGAAAGATTATGGTTGCGAAGTTATCAAACAGAAGTCATTTCCAGTTTCTTCTTCTGCCTATTTTTCCGCAATTTCACAACACTAGCCCCAAGACCAAATATTCCCAGGCCTAATATTGAAGCAGGCTCAGGTACTTTAGCTGCGCGCTCTACACTTAAGACTTGAATCCGACCTTGAAAGAAATCGCCTACATAAACCGTGTCATTGTTATAATGCAAACCAGCAGTCCAGTTAAATTTGCCTGGAGACAGGTCGATGGGGGTGCCGTAGGGCGTGGTTCCACCCAAAGCTGGGGGTATGGGAGGTGGTACAATTTCGCCAAATGAATTGCGGGTTGGTTCACCAAAGGTAGTTAAGAAGTTCCCGTCTTGATCGAATACTTGAACCCGGCTATTTTGCGAGTCTGCTACATATATATTTTCGTACTCGTCCACATCAATGCCGATTGGCTCTCTAAACTCTCCGAGTTCAGAGCCGGTGGAACCAAAGGCAAAGAGAAAATCACCATTGGAATCAAGAACTTGAACCCGACCGTTGTACTGGTCATTAACATAAATTCTGCCAGTATTCTCGGAGATAATTAAACCACCAGGCCCGGAAAATTCACCAGGACCACTGCCAGGACTACCAATAGTTCTAATTTGTTGGCCTTCTGAGTTATATACTTTGATAATATCAGCACTAAAGTCAGTGACATGTAAATTACCAGCCGCATCGAAATCCATACCCCCAGGGCCAAAGAATAATCTATCTTCTACAGCCCCACCAAATGAGCCATAGGACATTTTAAAGTTACCCTGGGCATCGAAGACGTTAATCCGGCTGTTGAAAACATCACCCACATGCAGATCACCTGTGATGGGGTTGAATCTGAGGTCTGCTGGTTCGTCGAACTCTCCAGGGCCTGAGCCTGTGCTACCAATGCCTCTCAGATAGTTACCTTGTTGATCAAAGACATCTACACGGTCGATACCCCGACCATTACTCACAAAAATATTCTGGGTTGAATCCTGTACTCCTATGCCCTGGGGAACAGTAATTACCCCTGGAACACCAGGAAAATCACCATCGGTAAAGGTAGCAGGTCTACCAATACTCGTTTCATATTTTAAACTTAAAGCTTCGGCTTCACCGACTACTGCCAATGTCATCAATCCAGCGCTAGCCAGTGCGATTGATAATTTTTTTACAAATGCCATCTGAGTTAAGCTCCTGAAAGGTGGGGAAAGGGATGATTAATGACTAATGCGTTTGCGCTTCGCCAAAGAAGTTGTGCCGAATGCAGCAGCCACTATAAGACCGAGGACAGTTGTTGGTTCGGGAACTTTTGTTGCCACAAAGTTAGGATTGTAGCTGAGGACTTGTCCGACACTGGGGCGATCGCCTCGGTTGGTAATATAAATAGTGCCGTCGGAACCAACTTCTAGAGAAGTAGCAGATTCTAGTCCTTCACCAGCACTAATCAGAGTTGTACGAGTACCATCAGGGGCTACTTGAAATAAAGAAGCAGCAAAATCATTTTGCCATGCTGGTTTATCGGCATATTGTAAAACTAACAAGTTGCCATTTTGGTCAAACTCCAAGTCACCGATTTGTGTAAAACCATCAGCGAAGACTGTTGGTATACCATCATCCCCGACTCGATAGACACGCGATCCACCTTCTGGATAAGGAAAGCCGGAAAAGTCACTCACATATCTAGCACCATCTGGCCCAATTACTACACCTGTAGGTACTGGTTGTAATGGAATTTCGTTTATTGGTGCATTCGGATCTACGCCTGGAGGTGGCTCTTGTCCCGGTGGAAGTTCTGGGAAAACAGCATTTTCAAATGGGCGGCTAAAAAATGGCACTACATCTGTAATGCCGCTGCCATCAAGTGCCACACTAATTAAGGTATTGGCACCTGCGTCAACTACATAAGCTGTATCACCTTGAATAGCTAAAGCATAAGGGTTGGAGATGACATCACCCTGATCAGGATTATTGAAGAGTTCAAATTGTGCTAAATCGGCAAGACTGTTGAGCGCACCTGTGTTCAAGTCAATATTATAAAGTTGTCCGAAGGTGGAATTATTGAAAACTGTGTCACGGTTTGTGGGGTCGCCAGCGAAGCCATAAACTAGATAAGCGTTACCTTGGGAATCAAACTTGAGGTCTTGAGGCCCAGCACCTTCAATCCCACTCCCTTGCAATGCTAGAGAAGGTAGATCCTGAAATATCCGCTCTTGTTGGCCATTTTTAATTCTCGTAATGGCAGCAGTATTACCAGAGCATAAAGAGGCAAATTGTACACTAGGGGATTGTATACATCCTCCGTCTCCGCCTATACCTGTTTCTGTGACGTAGATACTACCGTCAGGGCCAACACTCACACCCCGTGCATTATCAAGACCGTCCGCAATCACGGAAAATGTAGCTGCTTGAGCTGCTCTTGGTACAGAAACAACAGCAATGCAGAGACTAGCAAGCGTTAGAGCAAATGACTTGAGTTTCATACTTTTAGGATTAAGAGTTGATAATTTGGGGAAACTTTGATCACAAGGAATCTCTTGCCCTCAGAGCATTTAGAGTCCACACTGATATGGATGGGAAACTTTTTACCTGAGCGCCAGGAACTTATTGACTTTTTCGCAACCAAACAAGGCCCAACGCGCCAAGAGTCAATGCACCTAATGCAGAATTAGGTTCAGGAACAGACTGGATATTTGCAATTCTGAGTACTTGGCCTTGGCCTGGGCGATCGCCTCGGTTGGTGATGTAAATTGCCCCATCAGCACCAAGGGTAAAAGCGCTGGGTGACTCTAATTCATTGCCACTGAGGATGGTTGTACGAGTGCCATTGGCAGCTATTTTAATTAAAGAACCCTCTAAGTTACCCTTCCAAGCTGACTCATTGGCGTATTGCAAAGCATACAAGTTACCCGCAGAATCAAATTCCAAGTCTGTGAGTTGGGTAAAGCCATCTGCATAGATTGTTGGTTGTCCATCAGCACCAACGCGATAGATTTTGGCGCCACCTTCTGGAAAGGGAAAACCAGTAAATTGACTGATGTAATAAGCACCATCGGGGCCTTTGGTAACACCAGAGGGGACGGCTTGACTGGGAAACTGCAACGATGGCGTTTCACTTGGAGAGGGAACTTGTGCAGGTTCATTGGATGGAGAACCGGAAGGAGGGAAGACTGGATTAGTTAATATATCTGGAGGAAATACTGCGATCGCTTGTAAATCGCTGCCATTAGTCTTAACACTTAGCAAGTCATTAGCACCTGCATCCACCGCCACAAGTTGATTACCATCTATGAGAAAACTTAAGGGATTGCTATTGATATCACTGCCATCAGGATTGTTAACTAGTTCGTAGTTAGCTAAATCAGCAATACTTGTCCAGGAATTAGTCTGAAAATCAGCAGTAATAATGTTACCTAGTTCAGTATCACCCAGGCGATCGCCAAAGGCTGGATTAGCTCCATACCCCAGCAAAATATAAGGCAGACCTGTGGCATCAAATTTGATATCACGAGGGCCGGAAGCTCCTGTACCATCTGGTAATGCTAAGGAAGAAAGCCCTGTAAGTATACGTTTAGTCTTACCATTCTCTATCTTGGTAACTGCACCGGTTGTACCATAGCATAAAGAGTCGCCTTGACCACTAGGAGGTGGAACACAATTTCCATTTCCCCCTATTCCTGCTTCGGTAACATAGAGACTACCATCAGGGCCAAAGCTCAGACCTCCAGCATTATCAAGTCCATCGGCAATTACCGAAAATGATGCAGCTTCCGCAGCTGTTGTTGCAGAAAAAGCAGCAACACAAAAACTAAAAAGAGTAATAGTAAGTTGTTTGAGTTTCATTTGTCAGATGACTAATGACTAGTGACTAATTCTGGAGTTTTCGGTACATAACTCATTCCCCGGTCAAAAGATTGGAGGTTACCTGCTTTGGCTTCCAGCATCCGTTTGATATTCATGCTCTCAGCGCCAAAGTCTTCAATTTGGAGTTTGCCATGATCAAGAGGTGCATTGGCTTTCCAGAATGTGATTCGATGCAAAATCAAACCAGACGCGTCTGGGTCACCGAAAGCATAAGAGGTGGGAATTAACAGTGCCACGGAGCGTTGATAGTATTCATAATCTGGATAGAAGTATTCTTCTTCCAGTAAGTAGTATTTACTCAGAGCATGTAGTTTTACAGAAATATTGACTTTTTGGTCATATTCATCTCTAAATTCACCTGACTGACGAGTAATCTCACCAGATGGTCTGACCAAATGCGCCCATTCATCCAAATTGCGGAGGTCTGATAAGTATTCAACTCCAATTTCAATTGGTGCATCAATATAGATGGTGTCGGTATCGATGAAATAGCGTCCTTTTGCGGCTGTAGTTCGACCAGTTTGACGTTCTAAAATTCCCTTAAGAGAACGACATTCGGAAGTATGTACAGTGTGTATTCCCTGCATAATCATTTGAGTTTGTCGTTTGGGATCAACAAAACTCAACCAGTGAAAGTACACACCCTTTTCATCTGTTCCCGGCTCGATGTAGTCGGGAGGAAAAAGTAACACTGGGTAAACTTGAAAATATTTCTGATACTCAAATCCGCAATGCCACTCAATGCCATAAAAAAGCGGATTTTCTAGTTTTTTAACGTGATAGTAGAGATTTTTGTGATATCCAGAAGCAGTTCCTAACCAGGTGTCTTCGTCAACTTGCTCTTGCATCCGGCTAAAAAGCGTCCAATCATCTAAGTTTTTGAGACTACACAGGTATTCAAAGGCGCTTTCTGGTGAAGTGGCGATATAAGCTGATGTTGCAAAGGTATTTTTTTCCATTTGTGGCTCCTAACAAGTTAATAATTAACAATTAAGCAGCAATTGCTTTTGTCTTAATTTTTTTAGCATTCATGATTCGTGCTTCTGCTAATCGTTTAGAGGCTTCGTTGGTTGTAATTTGTTGTTGTTTGGCAATCTCGAAAATTGCTAGCAATGTGTCATAAATGTTATGCACCTGTTGGAAAGCCTTTTCTTCGTCATAGCCAATCATTTCGTTATAAACATTAATTAATCCTCCGGCATTAATTACATAATCCGGGCAGTAAATAATGCCTTTTTCTGTCAACATTTGGCTATGTGTCTGCTCGTCACCCAATTGATTATTAGCAGCACCAGCAATAATGGGAGCTTTCAACAGAGGAATGGATTCACTATTGAGCATTCCGCCTAAAGCGCAAGGGGCAAAAATATCGACATCAAGAGAGTAAATTTCTTCTGGTTCTACAACAGTTGCACCAAACAGTCTTCTAATTTCTGCTGTTTTAGCTGGATTGACATCACTAACAAAAAGTTGCATCCCATTTTCATGCAAATGCTGGCAAAGATTTTTACCGACATTTCCTAGCCCTTGAACTGCAACTTTCAGCCCTGTGAGGTTTTTGGTTTGCAAACGAAATTCAACAGCAGCTTTAATGCCTAAGAATACTCCCATTGCTGTGATGGGTGCAGGGCCGCCGGACTTTTCGGATACGCCTACTACATAGTTAGTTTCTTGACCAATGGTTCGGACGTTTTCAGGGGTAATATTAACATCTTGTCCTGTAATAAAACGCCCATTGAGACTATCAACAAAACGTCCATAGGCTCTTAAAAGCTCATCTGTTTTATTTTCAGGATTGGCAATAATCACTGCTTTACCGCCACCAGCCGGAATGTTGGCACAGGCAGCTTTGTAAGTCATACCCCGACTCAGACGTAGAGCGTCTTTTAAGGCGGCTTCTTCGTTGACATAAGGCAATAGTCTTGTGGCCCCCATTGCTGGGCCTAAGGTTGTATCATGAATGGCAATTATTGCCTTAATATCTGGGTCTTTGCCATGACAGAACAGAACTTGTTCATGGCCCATTTCTTTTACAGTTTCAAATAGCAGCATTTTTGTGTCCCAATGATCAAGTATGCAGAGCTTTGTCTAATTTAAAGTGCTAGAAAGAGCGCGAGTTTAGTGATACCAATTAGGTATGAATGGGAAAATTGGGATGCTTGGTACTTTTTGGATGTCTTAAACAGATGGAAATGAAACTGACTTGGCGGGATTTTTCCCTTGGTTAGATTTGACTCCTTGAGCCGCCAAACTCTTATTACGTCCACCAGAAGGTGCAAGTCGGTCAGGGTCTATTACTACATCAATTAAAAAGGGAACTGTTGAGGCGATCGCTTGTTCTAGAGCTGCTTCAATATCTGTTTCTCTGACGACGGCGATGGCTTCGGCTCCCATTCCCCGGGCAATCATGGTGAAGTTTGTCACTGGCATTGTGGCATCAGCACCTTTTAATCCCAACACTTTCATGCCTTGATGGCACATGTTATAGCGCGCATCGTTGAGTACAATCCAAATGGCAGGAATTTTGTATTTCACGGCTGTGCTGATTTCGTTATTCATCAACATGGCCCCATCACCAACGATGGCTACTGCTTTGCGATTTTGGGCTTGGGCTGCACCCAAAACTCCTGTGACAGCATGACCCATTGCCCCTACGCCTGTGCTAACTCGGTAACGATCTGCTTGATTAAATCGCAGGTAATGAGTTGACCAAGTAAATGAGTTGCCACACTCTGCCATGACGATGGCATCGCTACCCTCAACAATGACTTTTTGAATTGCTGCCATCAATACTTCTGGGCGTACTGGATAATCTATATCTAGGTCTAGGGCAACTTCTTCGCGTTCTGGATGAGGTAAGGATGAGATTTGGGGGCGGTGTGCAACATCTGGTAACTGCTGTAACAGTTCCTGCACATAGGTTTTAATATCAGCCCGAACTGAGAAGGTTTCCGCCGATGGATATGCTACCCCTGGGACTTCTGGGTCAATATCTACATGGACAAAGCCTCTTGGGGGCACCATGGCCGGACTCCAAAAGGAAGTTGGTTCACCTAGACGGGTTCCCAAAACGAGTGTGCGTAGTGGCGGTTGCTGTTGCATATATGTAAAGACACTAGCGTGACCACCTAAGCCTGAGACACCGACAAATTGGGGATGATCTTCGGGAAAGATGCCTTTAGCACGGGGTGAACAGATGACTGGTGCGCCAGTTTTTTCAGCTAGTTGGCGGATTTCCTCTGCTGCTGCACGCGCCCCAAAACCGACCCAGATAGCGAAGGGGCCAGCAGATAATAACTCTACAGATTTAGCGATCGCTTCTTTATTTGGTGCGATGGGAGAATAGGCAATATCTAGTTGGGGCCAAGCTATATCATCAACTAAACTTGTTTGCACACCAGTGGGAATACTTAAGTGGGCTACAAATCCTCCTGGTTGGGCTAAAGCCAAGGCCAGTTTGCGAAAAATCTGTGGGAGTTGTGCCGCAGATTCCAAGGTGACTGCATAGTTAAACAGTGCGCCTGAGGTAAACATGCCCCCACTGGGTAAGGTATGGCTGCTGGTTTCTTGAATTGCCCAACGTCCACGCTGTGGTGCTGAGGTACAAGCCGACAGCAATATAATTTTTGCACCTTCCCCACGAGCTGCAAATAAACCCGTGAGGGAATTGGTGATCCCCGGCCCGGCTGTGGTGAAAACTACTGTCGGGCGATCGCTAGCAAAGTATGCTTCCACTGCGGCAAAGGCAGCCCCTGCTTCATGGCGAAAGTTCAATACCTGAATATTGCTATTGGACAAGGCACCCCAAAGGCTGGCCATGGCCCCACCCGCAACACCAAAAGCGTAGTTTACTCCTAAAGTCGTCAACATTTGGGCGATGGCATTTGCCACTGAGAGCTTTGGCGCTGTTTCGTCGTATAGAAAAGGCTGCGTTTCTCTGCCCTTCTCCAAATCCTCAAACTGATGGGAATCGTCTGATGGATATTCTACGTATTTGCTCTTTGCCGGTAATTCTTTGTATGTTTCAGTCGTCACTATGGGAGAGTTTGAACCAGTATAATTTTTACTCATTGCTTTCAAGTAATTCCAGAAACTTGCATCAAGGCTCGTTATTCTAAACTTCGACTGCTGAGAATATCTAATACAAACAACTCTGTTGTTTTTTACGTTTATGACTGAGCTTGACAATCGTAGAGATAGTCAAATTTTTGCTGATTGCCGTTTTTAACTCCAGTATTGGCAAATCTATTGAGAAAAATAAAACAATCAAGGATGTGCTTCTAGTAACCAGAGTAGAGGACATACAGACTGATTCACAATGAAAAATCTTTTGATGAGAGTGTCAATTCTTTCGCTTAACTCACCCATAGAGGTTATTTCGATTTGAAAATCACAAAATTGTCAATATCTTGTTATCACTATTCAGTACTCCAGTAATTATTTTTTTGTATCTATGCCTTTTAGTAGATCTCTTATGTAATACCAGTAATTGAAGTTTACTACTAGGGATAGATGTCTACAAAAAATAAAAATATGACAAACACATATAATTCATAATTCTGTCAATACGTAAGTCTGAAATTAGTAATTATGCTAAAAATCCAAAAAATCAAAAGGTATTAAATTAAACTTTGTACTGAATTTGTGGGGGACACAATGCGTGGTGCGGATCAAAATTAGGCGATAAACCTGCCTAAAAATTGTGTTTCTGTCTCCGATTTCCCAGAAGATTTTAAGTAATATTGCTTATTGACAAAATTATTAATAATAAGTAGAGATGAAATGAGATACGTACGTAAGCCTACAAAGCTGATAAATCAACATTTTATGTGTCCTTTACGGTAGGAGTAACTGCCATCACCTTAATTTTTTAACCACGGAAGAAGACTAAAAGCGACATTGCTTCAACTAATAATCAAAATTTGTGACCAGTAAGAATGTATCTCTTTTGGCGGATGACTCAGCATATTCTGCTATAGTTAGATTCATGAGAGATAAAGTTAAGAAAAGTTAAGCCAATTAAGAGGATACAAAAGCGCTTAAGTCTATGACTCGATAGCTGCAAACCTCTACTGTCATTGGCTTGTTAGAGGATGAAATATTGTTGACATGACATTTTTTCCTCTTTCTGGAGGAAATCACTGCCCCGGACTCTCAGAAATATTCAACTGTGTTTGGTAAATGCGAAAAAACTTGAGCCGGCTGTGATTACTGGCTTATTAACTGGTTATTAGGCTGGCATAAAAAAACTAAACTATGTAAAGATAAGTAACAGATAGGATGCCTCTATTAAGGTGGTGAACAATATGGCCGCTCATTTAAGGGTAGTTTCGTCCAACTCTGATTTAGTGCTAAAGCCAGAACTAGATTTGGAATTTGCTTATTTTCTGATCAACAAGTCTGTAGAAGCTGCTTTCTGCTTAGGCTCAGACGCGCAGTTTCTCTATGTCAATAACGCAACTTGCCGCATGAGTGAGTATTCCCGCGAAGAATTACTATCCATGTCGCTGGGTGATGTAGATATAGACCTTCCTTTACACAATTGGTCACAGCTATGGCAATGTCTTATAAAAAAAGGCTCACAAGATGATCTCATCTTTAAATCTCGTTATCAAACAAAGGGGGGTCGAATATTTTTGGTGGAAATATCTATGACCTATGTAAACTACCAAGGAATAGAGTTTAGCTGTGCTTTTGTGCGTGAAAAGAGTGATGAAATTGTCGAATTGAGTGTACAAAAATGGATTAATGAATTACAAGACACCAAAAACCATTTTCAACAAGAAGTTTTTCAACTAAGAAACAAAGAAGCAGAACTGAGAACATCTTTATCTCTGCTGCATTCCACTCTCGAATCTACTGCCGTTGGTATTGTCGCGGTTAACTTTGAAGGAGATATTCTGAGCTTGAATCAGAAGTTTCTAGATATGTGGCAGATTCCAGATTCCCTGATTCTTTCTAAAAAATGTCCTCAATGTAAAACCTTTTTTGAGAACCAACTCAAAGACCCAGAAGCCTTTGTGCGGATGATTTGGGAAGTTTCTAGCCAATCTGATTTCGAGAGTTACGACATTCTGGAATTAAAGGATGGAAGAGTTTTTGCACACTATTCCAAACCTCACTGGCTGGGGGACAAAATTATTGGTAGAGTCTGGAGTATCTGGGATATTACTGTTTCCAAGCGGACAGAAGAAGCACTAAAGCTGAATGAAGCTAGGTTTCGGACTTTAGCAGAAACTACAGATGCGAATACTTTCTTAATTCAAGGTACGCGACTTTGCTATATAAATCCTGCTGTTGAAACACTCACTGGCTACACCAAAGAAGAATTGCTAACTGGTTTTGATCTTGGCCGATTAATCAAAAGCAAAAAACGCAGACAGGTACGCAACTCAAGTGAAGCACTGAATTTTGAATATCAGGAAATAAATCTTTTAACTAAAAATGGTACAGAGCGTTGGCTAGCTTGTGCAGTGACCACTTTAGATGGGGTGCTAGATTTTGGCAAACAACCAGTGGAATTGATTGCAGGTATCGATATTACTGATTACAAATATGCAGAATCGGAACTAAGCCAAGCTTTAGAACAAGCAAAACAACTCAGCGAACTGAGGGCGCGTTTTCTTTCTATGGTCTGTCATCAATTCCGGACTCCATTAAATATAGTTTCTTTTTCTAATAGCTTATTAAAAGAACAAGTAGACAAACGCACAGAAAAAAAGATTCGCCCATTACTCGATCATATTCAAACAGCAAGTGAACAAATCAGCCAAATGTTGGACGATATTTTGTTGTTTGCTAAAGCAGAAGCAGCCAAAATTACCTTTGAGCCAAAATCACTAGATGTAGTTCAGTTTTGTACTGATTTAGTTGCACAAATGCAGATGAATGTCAACCAAAATCACATTAATTTTATTACTCCAGTTTGCTCACTAACAGCTTACATGGATAAAAAATTGCTAGAGCCTGTATTGAAAAATTTACTTGATAATGCAAGTAAATATTCTCCCGATGGCAGTGAGATTGATTTCAAGCTTGCTTGTAACAATGATAATGTAGTTTTCCAGGTTCAAGATAGGGGAATTGGTATTCCTTTAGCCGATCAAAAACGACTATTTGAGCCATTTCATCGGGGCAGTAATATTAATAATATAGCTGGTACTGGTTTAGGTCTATCGATTCTCAAAACCCTTGTAGACTTGCATGGTGGTCAAGTCGCTGTGGAAAGTGCAGTTGGTGTAGGTACTACATTTACTGTGAGACTACCTTTATTTCAAGATAATGCTAGCTGTTCCGAGTTATGAATGTTAAGTAGTTATTTTAATAATCATAACTCTGGGAAGTAGTTAATGTTTTTCTTACTTAAATTATCGAGATTTTGATACCCTTTGTCTGCCAAAATTTATAGTTGCAAAAAAATGACACATCAAGCGTCAAAAAAAATTTTGTTCATAGAAGATGATACTGCTACCCGTGATCTTTTCTTAATAGGACTGAAAAACAAAGGTTTCGATGTCATCGGTTCTGGAAATGGTTTTGATGGCATCCAGCAAGCACAAGAGCATTTACCCGATTTGGTGATTTGCGATGTGATGATGCCGCAAATGGATGGCTATGACGTTCTCACGACGTTACGCCAAGATCCACTTACAGCAATTATTCCTTTTATTTTTCTGACTGGTAGTAACACCAAGGCATGTATTCGTAAAGGGATGGAGTTGGGAGCAGATGACTATCTGACTAAACCTTCGACAATAGATGAATTGCTCAGAGCGATCGCTACCCGGTTACAAAAGCAAGCTGTTCTTCAACGTTGGTGCGTTACTAAATCCCAACAAGCGCCGAATCCAGTACCCACAGGGGAAACTTTACCGCCTACCTCTCCTAAATCAATCTTCCCTTGCATTCCCCGACTCCAAGAAATTTTCGACTTTATCGAAGCTAATTATCACCAAGGAATTACCTTATGTGATGTAGCCGAAGCTGTTGGTTACTCACCTGCTTACTTAACTAACCGAGTTGCCAAGCTCACAGGAGAGACTGTAAATGCCTGGATTGTCAAACGCCGGATGGCGGGGGCGCGTTTCTTACTCCAAAATGGAAACCAGACAGTGGAGTGTATTGCAAAGGCGTTGGGCTATCAAAGTGTGTGCCATTTCTCGCGCCAGTTTCGACAACATCATGGATTACCTCCCGATACTTGGAGAAAGGCTCATGCCGTAGTTGATCCCGACACTAACGCTGGGGAAGAGCAACGCGTTCATCGTGAGTTCGTCTTGAAATGAGCTAGGGAAGAAAAGAAAATATTTTTCATGTCCAGCTAAACGCCTAAAACCATTGCTAGATAAGCAATACACGTATTTTTATTGGCGTTTATTCTTGGCGTTCTTCATAGTCATTAGCAGACATGGGATCTAATTCCCAGCGAGCATCATCACGCTCCTCTAAAATATCATTGGTGCGGAGAAAGGTTTTGTCATTCATTTCCAAACCTACCGCTGCTCCTAACTCGTCAGTCACATTTTGATCAGGTGTAGGCGCTGTACCACCGACAGCTTCATCTCCCACTGCGTCTTCTTCTTGCCAATTAGCATCAACATCACCACCAGTGATTTCGGGGCTAGTGTGTGTATATTGGCGATTTCTTTGCCGTTGCGATCTGCTGAAAGCAGTAGCGCTTTGCGATCGCCCACCAATATTGTTTCCTGGCATCTCTTTTACACCAGTGCCGTAGGATTCGGTAATTTCCTGCGGTAAATCATCAGAGTTATTTTCTTGATTGTGAAGATTTTCCACCATAAATATTTAACCTTATCAATATCTTTACAATAACGTTTTTGCAGCTAAACTTTGTCTGGCTAAGGTTGTATTACTTTAGTCATAAAACTATCTATCCCCTGAGAACGAAGATAAAACAGTTTTTACAGCCTACACTTGTAAGTGTCAATATTCATGTCGAGTAGTAGTTGAATCTATTTAGTTATGAGGTCATAAAAATATTTATTTTGCCTCAAAGCTGTTTGTAAGTTTCATCAATTATTAGATGTATTAGATGTTTAATTAATCAATAATAATTGATTTGATTAGCGGAGGTCATAAAGTGGAATATAACGAGTTTATTACACATGTACAAAGCCTGGCTCAATCAAATTCTCGTGAAGAGGCAGAAAGCGCTACCCGTGCTACTCTGGAAACCTTGAAAGAGCGTGTTTCAGGTGATGAAATCCAAGAGTTAGCAAGGCAATTACCACAGGAATTAGCCAATTGTTTGCAAAAACGGGAGGCGGAAAATGAGCAGTCTTTCAACTTGCAAGAATTTATTATGCGAGTCAGTCAAAAGGAAAATATAGAACCAACAACGACCGCAATTCATGTGCGGGCTGTGTTTGCTGTCCTACAAAACGCCGTTAATCCTGAGAAATTTGCGAAGTTGCACACTTATTTTTCTCACGATTATGAAGAACTCTTTACGACTGCGCCAACGAGTGAAGCGCCAGCAGTCTAATCGGCGATTAAAAAATGAAAAAATTTTAGCATCAGCCAGTAAGCGCCGCATAATTGTGGCTTACACGATTCAGCAATCAATTAGTGGAAACAGAGAAAATCAATGACCAATATTAACAATCATTCTGGCAAGAAAAAAGTGGCTATCCTCATTGAAAATGGGGTTGAGGATATGGAATTTACCATTCCTTGTCATGCCTTAAAACAAGCGGGGATGGAAGTAGTTGTTCTTGGTTCCCGCATGAATGAAAAATATAGGGGTAAACAAGGCAAAGTATCTGTGCAAGCAGATGCTACCACTACCGAAGCAATAGCATCTGAATTTGATGCGGTGGTGATTCCGGGCGGTATGGCTCCCGACACAATGCGGCGTAACCCCAACACTGTCCGCTTTGTAAAAGAGGCAATACAACAAGGTAAATGGGTAGCTGCGGTTTGTCACGGGCCACAACTTTTAATTGAAGGCGATTTACTCAAAGGTAAAAAAGCCACAGGTTATACTGCTATCCGCAAAGACATGATCAATGCGGGGGCAAATTATCTTGATGAGCCGTTGGTGGTTGATGGTAATTTGATTACCTCCCGTGAACCTGGAGATTTAGCAATTTTTTCCACAGCATTGTTAAGTCGTCTAGGTTATGGTGGCAAAGATGCTGCCCTTCCAGATGAAAAAGACACCACCGCCGATTGGTGGAAACTGGCTGATGCTTGGGGTGGTTCTACTAAAGGTGACATTACTAAAGGCTTGAATACTGCTTTAAGTGGTGAGCGTTATTCATTGGAAGCCTTGGAAAAGTATGCAGAAAAAGAATCAGATACCGAAGTGCGATCGCTGTTTAGAGAGATGATTACTCATAAGCAGCGTCACATTGAAAAACTGGAGGCATATCTTGACATCCTCGGTGAAAAACCTTCTTTAGCGGCTAATATCGCTAATCAATATGCCAAGGTGAAAAGTGCTTTGACTGGTAGTGATGACATCTATCAGTTACATAGCGCCTTAGGTGATGCACAAACAGGTGTTGGCGATGTTGGCAATTTGTGTGCCATGTACACTGATCCCGTAGCAACGGCTATTTTCAAAGAGATTTACCAAAATCTGCGGAAATACGAGCAGCAATTGGCGCAGCTATATCGGGCCCGTACTGCTACCGCTACCGAGGTGAAGGCTGCCAAAGCTACTACAGGGGCGGCTACTTCTATGTAATGCGAGTAGGGAAACCCCTGCGGGGAAGTCAAAAAAGTTTAATTTTGACTTTTTTGCTCCCCGTTCCCTGTTCCCTGTTCCCTACTTATTGAGAGATATCAACAATGACTTCAATATCTGAAAATCAGCCAAGTCCCAATCAAGGTGAAGCTAGCGATATGGAGCGCTGGGCTTCTTTGATTGGTGGTGGGGCGATGGTGTTGACAGGTTTAAGACAAAACTCTTTACGGGGTGTCCTGACAGCATTAGCTGGTGGTGGTTTGATTTATCAAGGTGTGACGAAACACAGCACAATTGAACAAGTACAGTCGGCAATGGGTATTAATCAGCCCATCAAAGTTGAAAAGACGGTGACAATTAATAAGCCCGCAGAGGAACTGTATCGTTTTTGGCACAACTTTGAGAATCTGCCCACATTTATGAAGCATCTCAAATCTGTGAAGGTATACAACGACAAGCGATCGCATTGGATTGCGAATGCACCTTTGGGTAATAATGTTGAGTGGGATGCCGATATTTTAGAAGATCGAGAAAATGAGTTTATTTCTTGGGCTTCTGTAGAAGGTGCAGACATTGAAAATTCTGGTTTTGTGCGTTTTCGCAAAGCACCCAGTAATCGCGGCACAGAAGTCAAGGTAGTTCTAGAATACAATCCTCCTGGTGGAGCGTTAGCATCTGTAATTGCCAAACTTTTTGGTGAAGAACCAGAACAGCAAATTGGTGATGAATTACGCCGTTTCAAAATGTTAATGGAAGCTGGTGAAATAGCCACTACTGAAGGTCAACCAAAAGGCAAAGGTTGATTATTTCTGGGAACTAAAACATCACATCTAGAATTTATATGAAAGCTGTTTTTATTATAGCTAATCTTGGATGGGAAACTTGATACATCTGTGGTTACGCATCAATTACCACTAGAATCAGCAACCCACGCCTACCAGATGTTTCAACAGAAACAAGACAACTGCATCAAAGTTGTACTCAAACCATGAAATAGCTTTTAGCTATTCACAAACTACACAATCGAGGTTTTTTATGCAGCATTTATTCTCGCAACTCAAAAATATTGTTCTACGTCAGGTATTAATAGTTCTGCTGATAGTCACATCATTTTTCGGATTTATTAGCTACGGTAATACCATAGCTGTGGCCCAAGCTGATACTGTAACTCCAGAGGGAGTTTATTACAAAGGTAAACCCGACGGTAACGCCTCCATTAGAAATGACCAACAAGTGCGGAATGCTCAAAGTGGTTTGCAAAATACAGCTGATAATATCAGAGAAAAACTCAACCTTGATGAACCAGTACCTCAAAGTACCAAGGAGTTTTTGAGAAATACCGAAAGAAGAACCGAAAAAGCAGTTAGACCATTAACAAAAACTCCAGAGGGATACTATCAAACACCTCCTCAAGCTCGCTAAATAATTCTCTCAGGGAATAATTATCCCATGTGGGATGGGCATCTTGCCCGTCCTTAGAGATTAGTAGGTAAAACACCTTCTCTACAAAAAAATTAGGGCTATTTTTGCAGATATTAACTAACGATTTGTTGGTAAATTAAGGAATAATAATTATGAAAGCTGTTTGCTGGCATGGAGCAAACGATATCCGGGTAGAAACAGTCCCCGATCCGCAAATTCTCAACCCGCGTGATGCCATTGTAAAAATTACTTCCACAGCAATTTGTGGTTCAGATTTGCATCTTTATAATGGCTACATTCCCACAATGCAAAAGGGTGATATCCTGGGGCATGAATTTATGGGAGAAGTTGTGGAATTAGGGAGTGCAGTCAAAAATGTGCAAGTAGGCGACCGCGTGGTGGTTCCCTTCACAATTTCTTGCGGTTCTTGTTTCTTCTGTCAGCGTGATTTGTGGTCTTTGTGCGACAACTCTAACCCTAATGCTTGGATGGCAGAAGCCCAAATGGGCTATTCTCCAGCGGGTCTATTTGGCTACTCCCATATGTTAGGTGGTTACGCTGGTGGTCAAGCAGAGTATGCCAGAGTACCTTTTGCGGATGTCGGCTTGTTCAAGATTCCTGATGGTTTAACGGATGAACAAGTATTATTTTTGACAGATATTTTCCCGACTGGCTATATGGCAGCCGAGAATTGCAATATCAAACCCGGTGATACTGTTGCCGTTTGGGGTTGCGGCCCTGTGGGACAATTTGCTATCCGCAGTGCTTATTTACTAGGTGCAGAACGAGTGATTGCGTGCGATCGCATTCCTGAACGTCTGCAAATGGCCAAAGAATACGGCAAAGCTGAAGTCCTCAACTACGAAGAAGTAGATGTAGGCGAAGCACTCAAAGAAATGACTGGTGGACGTGGCCCTGATGCTTGTATTGATGCGGTGGGTATGGAAGCACACGGTACTGATTTTATGGCTTTCTACGACCAAGCAAAACAAGCAGTACGCCTAGAAACAGACCGCCCAACTGCATTACGACAGGTAATTTTATCTTGTCGTAAAGCTGGTCATGTCTCAATTCCGGGTGTCTATGGAGGCTTTATTGATAAATTCCCAATGGGTGCGGCTATGAACAAGGGCTTAACCTTGAAAATGGGACAAACACATGTCCATAAGTATTTACAGCCTTTACTAGAACACATCCAAAACGGTGATATTGATCCCACATTTATCATCTCCCACCAGTTGCCTTTAGAACAAGCACCCCAAGGCTACGAGATTTTTAAACACAAGAAAGATAACTGCATCAAAGTTGTACTCAAACCATAAGGTGGTTATAAAATATGTCTGATACAAGTGTAAAAAAAATAGACTCTACCCATTCTCCCAAAGGACAACTCGGTCAGAAATATCTGGCCTCTGGTAAATCAATTGCTATGCGTCTTTGGGAAGATGAACAACCAAGTGAAGATAAACAACCAACTGCCCGTGATTATGAAACAGTTGGTTATGCGATGAAAGGTCGTGCTGAGTTGCACATTGAAGGCCAAATGATTTTATTGGAACCAGGAAGTTCTTGGGTAGTACCCAAAGGTGCAACCCATAGTTACAAAATTTTGGAACCATTTACCGCAGTTGAGGCGACTAGTCCACCTGCTCAAATTCATGGGCGCGATGAAAATTAATAGAGAAAGGTAAAAACATATATCCCCTGCTTCTCACAGAAGTTGGGGATATTATTTAATTTAAGGTGAGTTTGATGAACCTCTGGGGGTTTTAAAATCCGTCGAACTCCTAAGAAAACGAAAGGTTTTCTTTCGCCCTTCCCGCAGGTGGGCCTTCCTTGGAGACTCACGTTAATTTAGTCGTTATATTTAGCAATTATCATTTTATGAGCACAGGTAATTTATCGGTATTTTTATGCATCTATGGTTAGAAAATATTGGAAATTTTACCATGTTTTTTATATACCTTAAGTCTGATGTAGTTATAAGTTATAGTTAGTTTCCTAGAAGAAAGCCTTAACACAAATATCAGGATAAAGTTTAACTAAAAATCTGATTTTGTGTCATTCAAGAAATATCAAGTAGAAAACAAAATGTTTTATCACAATAAGAAATTACAGTACTTTAAGCCACCAGAAAAACCAGATGCAGTCTACGCGATGAAAATTCAAGAACTCATTGGTGGGACTTTTGGGGAAATGACTGTAATGATGCAGTACCTATTTCAAGGTTGGAACTGCCGTGGCCCTGCGAAGTATCGAGATATGCTGCTAGATGTTGGTACTGAAGAAATCGGTCATATTGAGATGCTAGCGACAATGATTGCCCATCTCTTAGATAAAGCCCCAGTGAAAGTTCAAGAAGAAGGGGCAAAAGATGCAGTAGTGGGTGCGGTGATGGGTGGTACAAATCCACGGGACATGATTATGGCGGCAGCCATGAACCCCCAACATGCCATTGTTTCTGGTTTGGGTGCTATGCCGGCTGACAGTGTTGGCTATCCCTGGAATGGTCGCTTCATTGTTGCTAGTGGTAACTTGTTAGCCGATTTTCGTTCTAATCTCCATGCTGAAAGTCAAGGACGCTTGCAAGCTGTACGCATGTATGAAATGTCCGACGATCCTGGGGTGAAAGATACCTTAAGCTTTATGATTGCCCGTGACACCATGCACCAAAATCTATGGCTAGCAGCGATTGAAGATTTAGAGCAATCTGGATTAGAAAGCTCTCCTGTTCCTAGTTCCTTCCCTCTAGAATTAGAAAAGCGTGAATTTGCTTATCAATTCTGGAATCACTCAGAAGGTAATGAAAGCGCCGATGGTCGTTGGGCAAAAGGGCCTTCTATGGATGGTAAAGGGGAATTTCATTATATTTCTGATCCAAAACCGCTAGCCCCTGAACCACAACCACCACAACCTGATCCAAAATTACACGGTACACTCCAAAATCAGCAAACAAGCGGTAATGGTTCTGGTGCAACTCCTGTAGTTGAGCGCACTCAGATTAAAACGAAGAAAGCGTAATTAAGCAATTCGTAATTTAAGCACATCAAGCCCAGGACTTAATTTCTGGGCTATTTTAATTTTCGTGCTGATTTGGGTGGTGTGCGATGTGCGCCGAAGTACTTTTCACTACGGTAGCGCAACCACACCCTTAACACTTGAGGAATCTGCTGTTTTTCTTCTTTGGTCAGTGTATTACGCCAATAGTAAAGAATTTCAAAGCCAGCACAAGCGGACAAAATCGAAATCTAACGTTAAACGCACTTTGTAAATCTCTGCATTCCTTCTTCCACCTCTTCTACGGAAATGCGGGGACTAAATAGTTGATTCATTTAGTATGCCAATTTTTATTATTCAAAGTTTTTCAATTCAGTATTAATCACTTTTAATGTATTTGATATATCCTTGGGTACTTCGGCTTTTACTTTGAGATACCTATCTCTGGAGGTATTTTGATTTTGGCTAACCTAAGCGTTTTTTTCTCACTTGTGAGAAATCCGGGTTCCGTATTCATCACTGTAGAGTTCTTCAACTAGTAATGGGAAGATTACGGATTTTTATAAATGAAATTGATTTGAAATTCTGTGTTCAGTTATAAAATATACTGATGCCACATTCTGTCATTGCTACCGTAATGTAGTTGAGGGATGCATTTACACTGAGTTTGACAAATTTGACAGTAAGCGATCGCATCACTGCTTACTTCTGACTCCCACAAACTTGCCTGTCACTTTCACTCAACTTCAAAAACAGATTCTTTCCGCAATGAAAATGCCTGAATTCCTTTATGATCTCGAACCTACGCTGTGTAAGACATAATTCCTCCTCGTCAGGTCAAGGTCAGCGAAGGTACAGTTTCTCAGTGCGATACAAGTAATTATATTTTCAGTTTTTGCATAATTATCCTGCATCCGACAGATAGGGTAAGTATGATCACTGTCTTGCCACCCTCGTAAAACAAGAACTAATTCAGATTGAAGAAGATAACCTCATGACATATTTTCACTTGAGATCAGGTACCATCTCCAACTTTGTTTCGTTATTTGTTAAAAGTACAGCAGTTGCATCTGTACTCACTGTTGCGGTAATCCCTGGTGGTTATGCACAAATAACGCGGCCAAGCCCAGATATTCAAATCGCTTTTGGTGAAACGTTCCAAAGACCGACACTATTAGGTGCAGATGTGAAAAGAGGTCGATTTGATATCGTTATTACTAATCGCGGTACGGCAATTTATCGAGGGGCCTTAAATATCAATATTTACGCATCCCCAGACGCTATCTTAGATAAAAATCCTCTGAGTACTCCTAAAACCGTTACTACAGTATCGACATTAGGTACTACTATAAACGAGCCTTTAGTAGGTACGGACGAACTACTAGGAACTCGAACAATTCCATCTGTGAACTTACTTCCTGGTGCGTCTCAAACTGTTACCGTGAACCTTGCTAACTCTAATTTCGTCAGTCCGAGTGTTGTAGCACCAGGCGCTTACCATCTGATTGCTGAGGTTGACACTACTATTCTTCAGTCTACTAAAGATAATAAAATCATCGAAAGATTGGTGAATGCTGGTAATCCTGTAATTGTTTGGAATGCAACGCTTCTAAATGCCATCTTGATGACAGGTATTGAACGTGACCCAAGTGGCGTTATTTTAGCCAGAGGTGGAACTCCACCCCCAATAGCAGCACGCAGTCAGGCCATCGTTCACGTATCAATTTACGATGCTGTCAACTCGATTCAGCGTATCGGTACACCTTATGCTGTGACAGTCACCCCTGCTAGCCTGGGACTAACGGGTAACGCTAATGCGCGTGCCGCGGCTATCCAAGCAGCTTATACAGCCTTGATTAATCTGTTTCCAGATCCCCAACTTAGAGCTGTATTTGACCGACAGTTAACAACTTCTTTAGCAGCAATACCTGATGGTAGAGCTAAAAACAACGGTAGAGCTGTAGGTAGAGAGGTTGCTAATCAAATATTGCTTTTAAGAAGCAATGATGGTTTAGCTCAAGCACTACAATCGGTTTACACAGGCGGAAATTCGTTAGGAGAATGGCAACCCACTTTTCCAACTTTTTCAGCAGCGTTATTACCAGGGTGGGGATCAATTACTCCATTTTCATCTAATATCCCTCCTCGCGACCCACTTAATCCTCTGACTCGGCTACAAAAATTCGGATTGACTGGCCCTACACCATTCGGTAGTCCACAGTTTAGAGATGAAGTAAATCTTGTTAGGCAAGTAGGTGCTTTCCGTAACACTACTGTCACAAACATTGTTCGCACTTCTGATCAAACTAAAACTGCGATTTTCTGGGCTTTAGATCGCCCCAACACATTTAGACCACCTGGTCAATGGAACCAATACGCACAACAAATTGCTTTAGATAGAAATACTACGCTAGCTCAAAATGCGCTTTTATTTGCTCAGTTGAATGTTGCACAGGCTGATGTCGGTATTCTCACTTGGGATTCCAAGTATACATACAATCAATTAAGACCGATTCAAGCCATTCGTCAAGACAATCGTCTATTTGTGTCACGCGCAGTTAGCGATCGCCACTGGCTACCACTGATTTCGTATCATGAACCTGAACGGTTTTTTGAGATTCCCTTAACTCCGCCTTTTCCAGATTACAACTCTGGACACGCTGCATTTGGCGCCACCGCCGGACAAGTGTTAATTAATTTTTTTGGGGATGCTACACGTTTTACTGTTCCTTCGCAAGATTTACCTGGTGAAGCTATCACTTACAACACCATTAGTGCGGCTATTGAGGCTAATGCTGTTAGCCGAATTTTTGGTGGTGTTCATTTTCCATCTTCAGGAGTAATTAGTACACCTGTACCTAATGTTGAATCTTTAAATCCAGATCGTCAAACTACACTAGACCGTCCAACTACAGATGAGATAATTACAGAAACTAGAACTGTAGAAGAGCAAGAATTACTTACCGTCGAGACTAATCAAGGTTTTGTTTTGCTGCGCGTAGAACAGGATGCCGAAGTTCAACTCGGTAGAAATGTGGCTGAATTAGTAATTAACTCATTTGGAAATTAGTATTCAAGATATGAACTACAGTTTGCTTTAGACTAGGTTAAACTCCAGTGAGGTACAATGACCACTGAGGCATAGAAGAAGGGTGATCTGAGCCGGGGAAGCTACATGCGTTGCGGAGCATGAGTAAAGGGGAATTCCATTATATTTCTGATCCAAAACCGCTAGGCCCTAAACCACAACCACCACAACCTAACTCCTGTAGTTGAGCGCACTCAGATTAAAACGAAGAATGCGTAATTAAGCAATTCGTAATTTAAGCACATCAAGCCCAGGACTTAATTTCTGGGCTATTTTAATTTTCGTGCTGATTTGGGTGGTGTGCGATGTGCGCCGAAGTACTTTTCACTACGGTAGCGCAACCACACCCTTAACACTTGAGGAATCTGCTGTTTTTCTTCCTTCGTTAACGTGTTGTAAAGGGCTAATGCGCGCTCTCGCTCACCCCGACAAGCAGCGTTATTGTGAGCATCCCAATAGCTACGGGCTACCCGAATCCGCCGACACACTTCTTTAATCAGCGCGTCTCCTGTAAGTGGAATATCTTGCTTTGCCATACTCAAATTTCCTCAGCTACGAACTGAATCACACCCCATTGTCCGTTAGTTAACCAATCAGGGTCAGATTTTGCGACTTTCTCGACTACTTCAGATTGTAAACCTACTGTGACTTCTGACTTTAGGGTGCGTAAGGCTACCATTGGTGTAGGTAAGTAGCAGACGATATCTGCAATACTATCTGTAAGATGCCAATGGCGATCGCCTAATAATCTTCGATAATTTGCATCTCCTTTGACTATCAGCAAATTTGCCTTAGCTAATTCATTTTTCAGGGTGTCGGGTATTTCCCAAAATGCTAAGGGTGATGTCCAAAAGTAATTTTCAGATAATACTAAGCGCCCTGATGCAATATGCTCTTTTAATCTGTGGGCAAATGATGTCACTGGTTGATGACTAGTAGCAGTTAAAAAACTTGTGGTGTCATGTACATCCTTAATCATGGCATCAGACACAAAGGTCGGATGTGGTTTTAAGTGCAGGTAAACTTGATTAACTAAGTTGCTACTTAATAAAAAGTCTACTAAACATAAGTCACATACTAGTTCAAAGCCAGCGTTATCTACAACAAAATCAACTCGATTTACATAGGAACTGATTAATAATTTACTGACTTGTGAAGCATCATTTACTAATATATGAGCTAGTTGATTTTGAATATCAAATCGGCTTCTATCACCTTCGGATGCTGACCACAAACTCAAGTCAACTCGATTTCCCCACAAATCAAAATATAATAATTTTGAGATGACATCACTTTGAGGCTGCTCTAACCATTGTTTTAACTGAGTACATAGTAAAATAGTTGAATCTAAACATGATTCTAAACCTTGAGTTTTTTGTAATTGAAATGGGTCAATAAATTGCCAGATACCAGGGCGAAAGTAATGAGTAATTTCCAGAATTAATCGATAAAAATAGGTTTCAGCAAAGAACCAGGGAACATCTAGCCAACGCTGACATTGATAAGGTTTTAGGTATATATTCCAATCTGCAAAATCTTGACCAGTATCATTTTTTAGAGGTGATAGATATCCTGTTTTCAGTTCTGTAGCTAGATTTTCTAGGTTTGCATTAATTTCCTGAGAAAAATTATTTTCGGCAATAATTTGGCGAGCAATTGCAGGCATTCTTTGAGTAACTGTGTACTCAGTAAAAGTGCCATCTTCTGAAGCTACAAGTGGCGATGGTAATGGTAATTTAGGTCTGGTAGATGAATTGACCACAAACTTTATTGCTCCTCTCAAATCTCCAACTTTTACTTAAATTTCAATGGTAACCCGTCCTGAAATACTAGCAGTTCTCCTGGTGGAATTTGTGTCCAAACTTCGTTGTCGGTGAGGGGGGTAGTGGCAATTACGGCGACGCGATCGCTTGGGGTTGTCAACTCGCTAAAATCTACGGTCATGTCTTGGTCAATCAAGTGGGCGGCTGCAAAAGGCGCTTGACGGACAATGTAACAAAGGTTGGTGGAACAATAGGCAAAAAAGTGTTCTCCATCTGATAGCAGGTAATTAAAAATACCACTTGAATTTAATTCTTGAGAAATATTACGTAATAAATAATACAATTCATTGAGGGGAGGCTGGCCATCAGGAAAGTGTTCTCGTAAGGTTTCGAGAATCATACAAAAGGCTTTTTCACTATCGGTATTGCCCACGGGTTGAAAAAATCCCTTGTTTGGCGGTGCAAAATCTGGTAGATTGCCGTTGTGGGCAAACACCCAATACCTTCCCCACAGTTCTCTTTGAAAGGGATGACAGTTATGTAAAGCAATTTCACCTTGGGTGGCTTTACGAATATGGGCAATCACATGGGTAGAATGGATGGGATAGCTTCTTACCAAATCCGCTACAGCAGAATCAATGGAAGGTTTGGCATCTAAAAAAATCCGACAGCCTTTACCTTCAAAGAAAGCTATACCCCAACCATCACGATGCTGATCAGTTTTTCCACCTCTAGCACAAAAGCCTTCAAAAGAAAAGCAGATATCTGTTGGTACATTGCAATTCATTCCCAGCAACTGACACATGATTTTTGACTAATGCCTCAAAATCACCATACTTCAGAATGCTGTGATTATTCTGGTGCGATCGCTGCAATCTGGAAATTAAGAAATTCACCCAAATATGGGCGACCATAGGGAACACCAGAACATAAATTATCTCGTTTGTGTGTACACTGTAGCCTTTATAAGGATGATTTAGAACGTAAATTCTACAAACTCTGGTTGGCCAGCCAACATATTTTTGTCTACAGCAGACAAGGTTTTATTATGAGAACGCTGAGAATTTAGACATTTACAAACTAACTGGGCGACATCAGGACGGTGAATACTGCCAACAATCCGTGGGTCTTCAGTTAAAATACCATTGCCTGTGGCTGGTTCCGATTTTAATCCGCCGGGACGAATGATGGTGTAGGTGAGTCCACTAGCAATTAAGTGTTGTTCAGCTTTGTCTTTTTCGACTAATACAGGCCCCAGTGTCGCTAAGGCTTGAGGAGGTAAAGCACCAGCACTATTACCTGTACCAATGGAAGAAACCAAAATAAACCTTTGTACTTTGGCTTTGAGCGCGACATCAATGAGATTTTTGTTACCTAAGTAATCAGCCCTTTCACCTTCTGATGGTAAACCGCCAATGGTACTAATAACTGTGTGGATAGGCTCATCGGTGAGGATTGCCCGTTCTAAATCGCTGATATTTAAAGCATCTCCCATCACAGTATGAATACCGATGGCTTGTAATTCAGCAACAGCAGACTCATTTCTCAGGAGTGCTTTGGTTGGGAGATTTTGTGCTGTTAAATAGTTGGCAATTTCTCGACCAACGCCGCGACTTGCCCCAGCTAAAAAAATGTAAGATGCACTTGTCATATTAATTTGGAATCGGGAATTACTGCGTTAACTTTTCAGCACAAAGGATTTTACCAGATATTATCCCAGCGATTCCTTCGGAGCGCTGCGCTATCGCCTGTGGGAATGTCCGGTTAATTGGTATTGTGGCATTCCCTTGATTCACAGTACCGCTAGAGGGAAGTCAAATATCTGTAATTAATTTTGTGTATGTGGTGCTAATATTTCCAACTATATTGAGAATTTTTAAATTTATGCCTAAATCCGACCCTGCGAAAATCAAAAAAGTGTCTTTCAGCCTTCCCTTCGGCATTGGTTCTGTGGAATGGGAAGCAGATCCAACAGAACGCAAAGCCGCTTGGTCACTTTATGTTGAACTTATCACTCGTATTGCTGTTCAACCTTTAGCAACTGATAATGGACTGCTGCGAGAAGCTTTGTCATCATTGTATAATTTGTTCCCTGTAACTCGGCAAGTTCTCAAAGAAGGTGGGCCGGATGTCGGAGCCACTCATGATTCTGTGGGAGGAATTGCGATCGCAGTTTTGAATAATGGCTTGCGTCCTTTTCTGTCTAAGTGGCATCCACTATTGCAAACATGGGAAGCTCAACGACCCCCTCACCTCAGTCCCCAGGAGCATGAGCGTAATTGGTCTGAGGAACCGCAACTGCGAGCAGAACTGGAATCCTTAAGGAAGGACTTGGCGAAGTATGCAAATGCGTTAGCTGTAATTGCTGGGGTCAAGGAATAACAGAAGAAGTGTTTTAATGACCGATATTCAACCTCAATTTGATGTTTTTCTAGCTCATAAGGGATAGAGTTTTTATTTATTTATTTATTTATTTAGATAGATGCTATTTATTTTTTATGTGTTTTTTTAGTGAAAATAGAAACAAAAAGTTTTACTTTGCTTAAAGAATAAATCCTGATTAAAACATAATTGAGATGATTTTTTTTAATGATATCCATCAGATAAATCTTAGTATTTTGTTAAGCTTTATAAGCTACGATACCAGAGTGTTTAAGCTTTGGGATTTAGATATCTAGGATTGCTTGTGTGATCTTTTAAAAAAATCCTAGATTTATCTCTTAAGTTCCAAAAAAAAACCAAAAGTAAACAATTATCAGGTACATCTGAGGTGACAACCATGAGTTATACTATCGAGTCTGCTCGCAGCATTTTCTCTAATACTCAGGTTGCTGATGCTGTTCCAGCCACTACAGCAAAATTTGATCAACTTAATATTGATGACCAACTCGCATTTCTCTGGTACGCCTACACCGAGCTAGGTAGCACAATTACTCCTGCTGCTCCAGGAAAAGCAAACCTCCAACTAATGGAAGGTATATTCAACCAAATTAAGCAGATGTCTCATGAAGAACAAACTCAATTAATGAGGGATCTGGCTACGAACGCTGATACTCCTATCAGCCGTTCTTATGCATATTTTGGTGTCAACGCTAAACTGGGATTTTGGTGGCAATTGGGAGAGTGGATGAAAGAAGGTATTGTTGCTCCTATGCCTGCTGGTTATCAAATGTCAGCTGAAGTTAAAGCAGTACTAGAAGCAGTCCAGAAACTCGATCCAGGTCAGCAAATTACTGTACTACGTAATACTGTAGTAGATATGGGGTTTGATCCGGCTTTAGCTTCCAAAAAAGATGCAGAAGTCATAAACTTCACATTTCCACGCACATCTCAAAGTCCCCAATTCACTATTGAAGGGGTAACAGAGCCGACAGTAGTAAAATACATTGAAGCAATGAATGCAGATAATGTTGATGCTGCTGTTGCTTTATTTGCTAACAACGGTGCGCTACAACCACCATTCCAGAAACCGATTGTCGGTCGGCCAGCTATCAGTGCATACTTGCGGGATGAAGGACAAGGATTGGTAATGAAGCCAACAAAAGGCATCTCGGAAAGTATAGAAGATGGTTATACACAGCACAAAATTACTGGTACGGTCGAAACTCCTTGGTTTGGAGGTAATGTGGGAATGAATATTGCTTGGCGATTTTTACTCGATCCCCAAGGCCAAATTTACTTTGTAGCGATTGATTTGCTTGCTTCTCCTAAAGAACTGCTCAATTTAACTCGCGGGTAAAATTTGTTCGCTGTTGATTTGGGGTAGCACTTCTTAAGTATTACGCCGTAAGTCCGCCACTGAACCTGATCAGGTTCAGTGGCGAGATATAAAGCGGGTGATGCCTACGGCACGCTGGGTGTTTTTTTGGCGGCATTTATTTTCTGCAAGCGATGGCTAATGAACAATTACGTAACTTAACGTGAATTCGACGGATAGGGAAACGCAAAAAGCTTACTGTATATGAATTTGCTGAACTAGGCAGGAGTCGGCGATCGCAGGGTAATCACTTCATTTCAAATTAATCATTTACCAGATAGCTGTCATTTTTGCCACCTGCCATCGCTTGGGCAATTACTTGAGCGTTGAGAGATAAAACCGGGTATTCTAAGTAACAATACCCAGTAACACCTATTGCAGAGATGACTCACCATATTTTAAAAGCCACTAGAGAAACTGTGCATCTGGGTGGTTTTTCTCATTTATTAAAACCAGCACTGACTATTGATTCTGGCGATACGATTGATGTAGAAACTTACACTGGTTATTATGTGTACCACAACGCCCCAGGGGAGTTTCTCTCGCCAGAATTTTTGGATATCTGCGAAAATCTACCGCCAGAAAGGAAGGTGGCTGGTGGGCCGCATTTACTCACAGGGCCGATTTATGTGCGGGATGCGGCGCCGGGGGATGTTTTACAGGTAGAATTACAAGCGATCGCTCCTAGTTTCCCTATGGGTTTCAATGCGATTCGTTCTGGTTGGGGAGCGTTACCACAACAGTTTACTCAACCTGCATTGAGATTTATTCCCCTTGATTTAATCAATTATATCGCCGAGTTTCCTGCTAACAGTGGCATCAAAATTCCCCTCACACCTTTTTTTGGTATCCTTGGTGTAGCTACCCCAGAAGATTCCCGCATTTCTATTCCCCCTGGTTGTTATGGCGGTAACATCGATAATCGTGAACTCCAAGCAGGTTCGCGCTTATTTTTGCCTGTTTTTGTCCCTGGGGCTTTATTTTCCATTGGTGATGGGCATTCAGCCCAGGGCGATGGGGAAGTAAATGTCACTGCCATTGAAACTTCCATGAATGGTAAAATCAAGCTCGACCTGCGTAAGGATTTAAAACTGTCAACACCGATAGCGGAAACACCAACAGATATTATTACTATGGGGTTTGGTCAAACTTTAGATGCAGCTTTGGAAATGGCGGTGAAAAATATGATTGATTTTTTGGAAGGTTTCACAAATTTATCGGCGGAAGATGCGTATGTTTTGTGTAGTTTAGCTGTAAATTTTCGCATCACCCAAGTTGTCAATAGTCCCCAAAAAGGCGTGCATGGGATGTTACCCAAGGCTATTTTGTCACATCAAATCAGTTTATAGCTAGTAAGAAATATGTCTAATATAGTCGTTCAAATGTTGCTTATTGGCTTAGTTGCCGGTGTTGCTGGTGGGATGTTCGGTATCGGTGGGGGTGCAATTATGGTGCCTGCAATGGTCTTATTCGTGGGTCTAGATCAAAAGTTTGCTACTGGTACTTCTATTGCTGCCCAAATTTTACCCATTGGGATTTTAGGTGCGGCAGTTTATTATCGTAATGGCAATATTAATATTAAATATGCGGTGATCATTGCTCTTGGTTTGGTAGTTGGTAATTTATTTGGAGCGCTGTTTGCCAATCAACCATTTATTAGCAGTGAAGTGATGAAAAAGCTGTATGGTGTTTTTTTATTACTTCTAGGTTTGCGGTATTTGGTGGGACGTTAGGGAACTGGGGACTGGGAAAGAACTTCACCCTACTCCCCACTCCCCCTTATTCTTATTGCACTTGTTGCGCGGGGAAAGCACCGGTTCGCACTGCTAAATTCACGCTTTGTCCGTTGCGACGTAACTCTAAACGCAAATCTCCACCAACTTGGGTACTTTCTACTGCTTTTTGCACACTACCTGCATCTTCGACTGCTTGTCCGTTCAGTCGTTGAATGACATCACCGGCTCGTAAGCCTGCTTTAGCTGCTGGTGAATTGGGCATGACGCGTACAATTAAAACCCCTTTATCTTCGTTGACTGTAACACCGCTTCTGGGGTCTGAATTGAGATTTTGCTTGATTTGAGGTGTTAACCCTACCATTTGAATGCCGAGATAGGGATGTTGTACTGTACCTGTAGCAATTAATTCATTGGATATCCGTTGGGCTGTGTTGATGGGAATGGCAAAACCTAATCCTTGGGCCCTTTGGATAATGGCTGTATTCATACCAATTACTTCGCCACGAGCATTTAACAATGGCCCACCAGAGTTACCAGGGTTAATTGCTGCGTCGGTTTGAATAAATTCTACTCGCTTATCTGGTGCGCCGATTTGATTACTGGTGCGTCCGGTGGCACTGATAATTCCGGTGGTAACTGTATTATCTAATCCTAGGGGGTTACCGATGGCGATCGCCCATTCTCCTGGTTGCAGTTCGTCTGAGTTACCTACTGCTACTGTGGGTAAATTATTAGCTTGTATCTTGACGACGGCGACATCTGTTAGTTCGTCACGCCCCATCACTTTACCTTCAAAGCTCCGCCCATCTCTGAGAATGACTCTGACGGTATTAGCTCCAGCTACTACGTGAGCGTTGGTAAGAATGCTACCATCATTACTGATGATAAAACCGGAGCCAGTACCTTGTTGTACACGACTTTGTTGTTCTGGTAGCTGACCAAAGAAACGGCGGAATATCGGGTCGTTAAATTCAGCAGGTAATCGGCTGGTGACAGTCCGGGAAGCTTCAATCCTCACTACTGCTGGCCCTACTTTTTGCACTACTTGAGTGACAAAGTTAGATCCTGCGGCGATGGGTAATGGGGCCGCATTGACTCGACTCACTGCGAGGTTAGATGCTCTTTCTGTTACCTGTTGAGGGTTTCCAGCTAAATAGCCCCCTGCTAGTGTCATCCCTGATCCCAACAATACTAGTGATAAGGAGGCTGCTGCTTGTTTCCAGGGTGCTTTATTTTGAGGTTGGGGATGAGAATTGTTTTGGGAAATATTATTTAATAAATAATCTCTGTCATCTACTTGCTTGTTCATTGCTGTCTGTAAGAATATTTATGATGTATTACTAATAATGTAGATATTATTTGTGACGGTTTTGTTGCAAAGGTGTTGCTTTGTTGTGAAATATTTGGTATTTTAGCCTTTTTTGGGCTAAGTCTTCACAATCCAGCCTTGGCTTTGCTTGTTAGGCTTTTGTTATATTTTGTATTAATCAGTTCTATATTCTACCACGCCTAACGGATATTAAAGTCTGCATTGGTGTGATATTTCCTATTTAACGGAATCACGGAAGTCCCCACTTTCAGCGAAGCAAGGTGGGGATGGACAGTGGGCGGTGACGATTGACCCCCGACTAATATCAACTACTAGGTTGATGAGGGAGTGGGGTCGTTGAGGAGTCGCCAATTGTTTGGGATGGCAGTCTATCAATCCAATCTTCAACAAGTTGCGTGATTGTTTTTTCTTTGCTTTGTGCATAAAGTCGTAGCTTGTTCAACCTGTTTTCGGAAAGCCTCAAATTCAATCTTCCAGTTTTCATATAAAGACGTACAATGTATGTCTTTATATGTTAGTGTATAAATGGTTGTTGACCCACCCACTCGACTCATCACAAACGGTCACAGTAGCGGTCGCACGCTTACCAAGTCTAAGAGCGAGAGAAAGGGGGAAAGACCTCGGTCACTGGTTCGCAAGGTTACGTCCTGCGGTAAAAATAAGCCATACAGAGGTGTACGAGAAAGTAATCAAACTGTCCCAGGAAGTGGGATGGCTGCGCGGGTTCTTCCTTGAGAAGATCAAGGTAGCAATACCAGAGACGCTGTGTAAGACCATGATCGGGTTTAGTCCCGAATATCTTTGTGATATACCCAACGTGGCAACGACGAATGAGACGCGAAACGATGATGGTTGTTTTACTGAAGCTCCGGTTTCAGCGAAGCAAGCCGGAGTACTTCACATAGAGAAGCAATGCAATTAGGCGACATGGGGATACTAGAGAATCCAGTAAATCCCCATTCTCCCGGATTGCTTTTTTGCATCGCATCCCTAGAAACTTTCCGACAAGGTGGCGGTGGCGTTCTCAATGTTGTACTTAGTGACCTTTAAGTAGACGACGCACGGCTTGTTCGATATCTTCTTGTTTAATTAAAGATTCTCCCACTATCACGGCATTTGTACCAGCTTCAGCCATCAGGGATAAATCAGCGTTTGTATACAATCCAGACTCACTGACGACAACTACACCCAAGTCTTTAAACTGCGATCGCCTGGCTGCCATGAGTCTTTGTGTAGTGCCTACATCGATGCTAAAATCTTCTAAATTCTGGTTGTTAATTCCCACTAAGCGGATGTCATCAAGCTTGAGTACTCGGTCTAGTTCATGTAAGTTATGAACTTCTACTAAAGCATTCATCCCTAAATAGTGAATTACTCGTAAAAAGTCCTGAAGTTCTCGGTCTGTAAGAATGGCAGCGATGAGCAATACAGCATCGGCTCCGGCTGCTCGTGCTAAATAAATTTGGCAAGGGTCAATAATAAACTCTTTGCATAATAAGGGTAGCGCTACTCTTTGGCGAATTGCCCGCAGATTTTCAAAACTGCCATGAAAGAAAGCTGTTTCTGTAAAAACAGATATACAAGCTGCACCACCTTGCTGATAAGCTTTGGCGATGGCAATGGGGTCAAAATCTGTGCAGATAGTACCATGAATCGGAGATGCTTTTTGGACTTCTGCTATCAAGCTGGGTTTGTAGGGATTTTGTTGCAAAGCCGTCAAGAAATCTCGCACAGTTGGTGCAGCTGTTAACTGGCGTTGCAAAGAAGCCAAAGACATCTGCTGATGTATGTGTGTGACTTCTTGCTTTTTATGCCAGACAATCTCTCTGAGAATTGGTTGCAAACGGGTGTTAACAGTAGTAAGTGGTGGATAAATAATCATTAGCTGCTATGTACCTGGAGATAGGGTGACTCAGAAAGTATGAAGCGGAAAATTTTATTCCTACTGTTTTCAGAGTCGAAGCCAGTTTGAGTTCATGTCAAAAACTTCTTTATTGCCTGTGTCTTTTGATTTGGAGTTTTCTCCTAAACAATTGTTTTTGAGCAGCCGAATGTAGGTGCGGTATGGTATGTAGTCGATGGGGTTGTAGCCAGAAAACCGGAGAATTAACACACAGGCCCAGGAATACTTGCCGGCAATGATTGCTTTAATAATCTGTTCTATTTGCTCTGTGTTAATTTTTTTAGCGTTTTGTGAATTATAACTAGTATTGGTTTGATGCATATTTTTCCCTCTTTTTTACTCGAAGTCCCACTTTGTCAACGTAGAACTGATGCAATTTTGTCTTGAGGTTTATTTTCTAAAGTTTCCTTTGGTTGTGAAAATAGAGTGAATTTAACCAGCACTCAGCTTGAATTGTTTCAGAAACATAGAGATATGTGGTTAAACTATCCCCTACACATAACCCGTGTTGCAGAAGCAGCCTCTTTTCTAAGACTACTCAAGTTTTACCAACAGATATATGATCAATTTTTGGATAAAGTTATCTCTTTTTTCGTTATTGCTATTTATGGCATCTGATTTATTGTCATGCCTGATGTTGCGATTAATTCCAGGAACAACAAATAATTTAGAGACATTTTATATTTTCGCCACAGTATACCAGAGAACTTATACCCGGCAAGAATTTATGATTATCTTCAAAATTATACTGGTATTAAAGTTTACTATTTACTTACTTTAAATCCATAACGCATAGCATAACTTCTCTCGATAAAGTTGAAACCCTTTAATAGTATGAATTTCAGCTATCATCTAAGAAATTCACTTCATGACGATAGAGTAATTTTATCAATTTATTAACTTGATGTTAACAGTGTCTATTATCTAGATTCTGAGGCTGGATGTGTTAATAAACACACTATTTTTTAACATTATTTATGTCTTCTGAAAGATGTTTTAATCACAGGCTAATGAATTAAATTAAAATTTATATCTTATGGCAGATGACCTAGAGGATTATTTTATAGTTAGATATCTAAAATAATAAAATTATTAAAAATAAATTCCTTATTTGTAAAAAAATCTATTCTTGCCTAGATTTTTATAATCATATAATCAAAATTTTTATTAATGAAACTGTAATAATTATTAGTTTTTTAAAATTCATATCAAAGGTATCTGGTACTTATATATTTTTTTACGATGCCTTAAAAAATATGGGTGTTTCTGTTGCTACTTCAACAAAGTAGTTTCTTTTTTATGATTTTTTTACAAAAATAAATTGTTGCTTTATATAAAAAAAATAAAATAGTTACTTTTTGTTGGTACAATGAATTTCATAATAATGGTGAATAATTTAATTTTTTTATCAAAATTAGAAGAATCAAGACTTTGAGGAAGCTATGATAATCTATTCATTCATGACTCTATTATCATCTGATAAGCACGAATGCATCGGTTATTTTTAATATAAATATCTGTGAATTATGCAGGTAGATAATCAAAGTTAAATGCTGGATATATCTTGTTTTTGGGTGCGAAAGAGTGATGAATTAGTAGAGTTGAGTATGCAGAATGTGTATTAATGAATTAGAAGAGGCTAAAGAGCATTTAACAAAGGAAGTTTATCACCTCAAGCGACAGGAGGCACAGCTAAAAAAATCTATTTCCATACTCCGTTCTCGGTGTGTATATAGTAGCAGCGGAATTATTGCCGTCAGTCTTGAAGGTGATATTCTCGGCTGTAATCAGCAGTTCCTGGGTATGTGGCAAATTCCAGATTCCCGGCTATTATCTAATAACTCTCCTCAATGCCAAACTTTTTTCGAGAGCCAACTAAAAAACCCAGAAGCCTTTCGCAAGGTGATGGGGAATATGTCTGCTCAACCTGATGTGGATAGCTACGATATTTTGGAGTTGAAAGATGGGAGAGTTTTCGCTCAATATTCTCAGCCGCAGTGGCTAGGCGACAAAATTATTGGTCGATTGTGCAGTGTTTGGGATATTACTGAGTATAAGCGCGCTGAAGAATTACTACAATTGAACAAGGCTAGATGGCATACTTTGGCAGAAACAACTGATGCTAGCATTTTCGTAATTCAAGGTGGCAATTTATCCTACATTAATCCAGCCGCGGAGATATTAAGTGGCTACACAAAACAGGAACTGTTAAGTGGCATTGATCCACGCCAATTAATCAAAAATAAAAAGCACAGAAAGTTACATAATCAGAAACTACAATACCAAGAACTCAAGATTCTGGCAAAAAATGGCACAGAACACTGGCTAGGTTGTGTTGTCACCATGCTTGATTATGAGGAAACACCAGTGAAAATTATTGCAGGTATTGATATCACTGACTATAAAAAGGCAGAATCAAGTCTGCATCAAGCTTTAGAACAAGCCAAACAAGTCAGTGAAGTGAGAGCGCACTTCATGTCTATGGTTTGCCATCAATTCCGCACCCCTCTGAATGTGGTTTCATTCTCTAATAGTTTACTCAAAAGGCGTATCCATGAATCGATGGAGGTAAAAGCACTACCATTAGTTGATCACATTGAATCGGCGGTGGAACAAATCACCAAGATGTTGGATGATATTTTGTTATTCTCGAAGGCGGAAATGGCACAACTCAAGTTTGAGGCTCAACCACTTGATCTAGTCCAGTTCTGCAATGATTTAATTGTACAAATACAGAAAAGTGGTAGTCAGCAGCCGATCAATTTTATGAGTCAAGGTGGCGACTTAACTGTCTACATTGATCAAAAACTACTAGAACCGATTCTGCGAAACTTACTTGACAATGCCATTAAATATTCTCCCACTGGCAGCCCGGTTGATGTAAAACTGTATTGTGAATGTGGGAAGATAATTTTTCAAGTTACTGACAGGGGTGTGGGTATTCCTGTCGCAGATATACAGCGAGTATTTGAGCCATTTTATCGAGGTAGGAATATAGATAATCTTCCCGGTACTGGATTAGGGCTATCGATTGTCAAGACTTTGGTAGATTTACATGGTGGTCATATTGCCTTAGAAAGTGATATTGATGTAGGTACAACAGTTACTATTATGTTGCCATTGATGAAATCCAAATCTTGAATGCTCAATAGTGTTTGCTGATGATGACCTTGTCGTAAAATCTTAAGCAATAGAAAAATGATGCACGAATCGTCGAAAACAATTCTAGTGATTGAAGATGATGCTGTCACCCGCAATCTCTTCCTAGATGGTCTGGAAACTGAAGGTTTTGTTACGATAGGTGCTGAAAATGGTCTTGTTGGTATTCAAAAAGCACAAACATATTTACCCGACTTGGTGGTTTGTGATATTGTTATGCCGGATATGGATGGTTACGGTGTTCTCGATACAATGCGCCAAGATCCTCTAACTGCTGTTATTCCCTTCATTTTTCTGACAGGTAGCGACCAGATGGCAGATGTTCGTAGAGGTATGGAGTTGGGTGCAGACGATTATTTGACTAAACCTTCTACTGTAGAGAAGTTACTTAAGGCGATCGCAATTCGATTAGAAAAGCAATCTCTATTGCGTTCCTGGTATGCTACTTCCGAATCATTACCCACCAACACTGTTCCCGCTGTCATTCCTGAATCAATCTTTCCCTCTATTCCCCAACTCAAGGAAGTTTTTGATTATATTGAAGCTAACTATGATCGCGGAATTACTTTGTCTGATGTGGCTGAGGCTGTTGGTTATTCACCAGCTTACTTAACCAGTAGAGTAGCAAATAAAACAGGCGAAACTGTTAATGGCTGGATTGTTAAACGCCGGATGGCAGCAGCCCGCCCTTTATTGCGAGACACAAATCAGACAATTGAGCAAATTGCTACAGTTCTAGGCTACCAAAATGCCTGTCATTTTTCCCGGCAGTTTCGCCAACACCACGGGCTACCTCCCAAATCTTGGAGAAACCAAAATCAAGTTTCTCAAGTTTCTCAAGTTTCTCATAGAAAAAAATTGCCAGTAATTAATACTCGCTCTCAGCATGGGAAGTATGCATCTTCAGGTTTGAACTAACTGTTTTTGGGCTTTGTGAACTGCTGTACCAATAATTGGATTGCTAAGGCCAATAGACCAATCGTCACTATACCAAATATCCCGGTTCCCAAGGCAACTATACCGACAACTAAAGTCCGAACGGCAGAGCCAATATTCACTGCCATTGGATTATCAGAATGGATAGGTTTAGTAGCAAAAGTTGTTGCAATAGATATCATCAGCGAATACATAGCAAATCCTAGTCCCCCAGAGAAGATTGCTCCTGTGATACAGCGTAAGGGAGTTGGTGGCACTTGTTCTTGAGTTTCTGGTTCTTTAGTCATTGGTCATTCAATTTTAGATTTTAGATTTTAGATTTTAAATTTTGGCTCAAATTTGGATCAAACTGCAATCCAAAATTCTCTACTCCCTAAGCCACCTGAATACCATGTGTAATTGTCCGAGTCACAAACAATTCTAAATCTTCATCAGGAATTGCTGCCCTCACTTGTTGCTTTAGTGCTTGTGCTTGTTTTTCAGACTCCATGAGAGCGAAAACTGTTGGACCAGAACCAGACATCATGGTTCCTAAAACACCCTCACCAGTGGCAAATAGTTCTCGCAGTTGTAAAACTTGGGGATACGCTGGCAAGACTACACGTTCTAAATCATTGTGCATTTTTTGGGCAATTGTTACTGGGTTTTGTTTGAGAATTGCTTGGACTATTTCTCCTGAATGAACTGCGGCTGCACGCGCTGCTAAATTTTCAGTATCTCGTAGATAAGAACTGCCAAACTGTTGTCGATAGGTTGTGTATGCCCATGCTGTAGAAACTTCGAGGCTACGATATTTGGCTAATACTATATATATAGTATCCAAACTTGGTAGGGGAGAAAGTTGCTCGCCTCTTCCTGTAGCAATGACTGTGCCGCCGCTTACACAAAATGGTACATCTGAACCGAGGATAGCACCCAATTCTTCTAGTTCTGATTTAGTTAGTCCCAGGTTCCATAGTAAATCTATGCCTACCAATACTGCGGCGGCATTTGTGGAACCTCCTGCTAATCCTGCTGCTACGGGAATATTTTTTTTAACTGTAATTTCTACGCCCCCATATTGAGCAAAAGCGTCTGGAAATTTTTTGGCCATTAATTCTGCTGCCCGGTATGCCAGATTACTCTTGTCTAAGGGTACTTGCGGGTGTTTGCAGTTGATGCGAATAATGTCAGTGCTAATGGAACATATCTCAATTCGGTCGGCGAGGTCAATACTTTGGAGTATCATCGCTAACTCATGGTAACCATCAGGACGGTCACCAATAATTTCTAGATACAAGTTGATTTTGGCAGGAGCAATTAAGGTGTAGGAATGCATTGAATTCGTAAGTAATTAATCTAGGTTTCCTGGTAACTTTTAGTCTCTTCCTCTAGGATATTGACTAAATTTACCCATTGCTGGACGCTGAGTTCTTCGCCGCGGGCTTGGGGATTTATTTCTAATTGTTCCAGGATTTGGGTCAGGCGATCGCGCTCGACGACGGATTGCAAATTATTTCGTAACATTTTGCGTTTGGCTGCAAACCCTAGCTTGAGTAAAGTATCAAACCTCTGGGGGTTAATGGCTGGTGTTTCTATTTGTCGAGGACGCAACCGCACGACTGCTGAGTCTACTTTTGGGGGTGGGTAAAATGCTGCTGCTGGTACTGTACAAATCAATTCACAATCGGCTAAATACTGTACTCGCACACTCAAGGCTCCAAAAGTTTTTGAACCTGGTTGAGCATACAATCTTTCGGCTACTTCTTTTTGCACTAGCAGTACTATCAAATCAAATGGTTCTGGGTTGGGATTGGCGATAGTTCCTAATAGTTTTTCGATAATTGGCCCAGTAATATTATATGGAATATTAGCTACGACTTTATTAAGCTTTTGAAACTTGGGAAATGCTGCCAAATTAGATGATAAATCCAATGTCAGAAAATCCCCTTGTAATAGTAAAAAATTTTCTTTTTTACCTAGTTGTTTGGCTAACAGTTTGCACAAATCAAAGTCAATTTCTACTGCTACTAATGATTGCACTAATGGTAGTAGACGACGAGTGAGGATGCCTGTACCCGGGCCGATTTCTAAGATGCGATCGCTCCCTTGACATGCTGCTGCTTTGACAATTGTGTCCAAAGCCTTTTCACTTTTGAGCCAATGCTGAGCAAAGGACTTGCGCGGTCTTACCATTTATTTTCCTTACTATATCTAAGTTTTGGCTTTTATTGAAAAACGCGTTTCTTACTTTTTTCTTACTTTTTAATGTAAATTTTTATTAAAAATAGCCAGCAAAGTATAGGCATTTTTGATTAATAGTGGTATTTAGATGATCAATTAAAAGAGATAAACCATTGTCGCTGAAGAAGGCGATCGCAGAGCAAATGGAACACCATCGTCTGCCGTGGAGCATACATCATAGATGATATTGTGGGCCGTTGTACTCTTAAGAATGTTTAACATTTTTGGGAAATTATTGTTTCTGCTGTTGTATAGATATTTGTAGGAAAATTTTCAGAGAAACATCTAAATTAACATGTTAGACACACCTTCAGATACCATTTGGATAGTTACCGATGACACACCTCAAATTTCTATTCCAGATGGAGTGAAAGGCGGGACTACAAATACAAGAAGTTGGGAACCAGAACCAACCAGGGATAACAGCAAAGTTGTAGGTGATGCTGTTCCCGTTAGCGCCGAAAAATTAGAGAAAAACATGACTAGCTTTTTGCAAGTTGTCGGGCGCTTATTTAGTCGTACAGAACAAGAAGCTAAAGTCAACTCCGGGATGCAGTTAGATGAAATTGAGTTATCAGTAGAAATTAGCGGCGAAGGAGAAATTAAATTAATTGGTAGCGGTGTGAAAACTGGGGGGAAAGGTGCTATTAAACTGAAATTTAAACGCCAAGAGTCAAAGTCATAAAATAAGCGATCGCCTTCAGCACTCACCGATATACCCCGTAGGTTGGGTTGAGCAAAGCGAAACCCAACATCTTAACCTCTTAACTAAGATACATTATTTCCTTGAGTATTGGTTTCCTTCATGACAGAAGAAAGACAAATAGGATTAAAAAAACTACTACAAGCCAAACGAGCAGAAATCCTCGATATTGCGGCTAAACATGGAGCCTATAACCTGCGTATTTTTGGTAGTGTAGCTAGAGGTGAAGAAACAGCAGCAAGTGATATTGATTTTTTAGTTGATTACGATTTAGATAAAATTTCCCCTTGGTTTCCAGGTGGGTTAATTGTAGATTTAGAAAATTTGTTAAATCGTAAAGTCGATGTTGTCACACCTAAATCTTTACATGATTTAATTCGAGATCAAGTTTTTCATGAGGCTATCTATTTATGAAAGATAGCCGAATTTATTTAATTCATATTCGAGATTGCATCATCAGAATTAAGCAATATACAGTTGATGGCAAAGACATATTTTTTCAGGATATAAAAACCCAAGATGCTGTGTTAAGAAATATTCAGGTAATGTGTGAATCTGTGCAGAAATTACCAAATGATTGGAAAAATCAATACCCTGAAATTGAATGGAATAACATAGCTGGTTTTCGGAATAGATTAACTCATGAATATTTAAATGTAGACCTCGATATAGTTTGGAGTGTGGTTGAAAAGTATTTGCCAGAGTTAGAAAGAACAATCGACACAATGGCGCAGGAGTTTTGGAATTAATATAAACTGAAATTTAAACGCCAAGAGTCAAAATGAAACGAAAGGCGATCGCACTCCGCTCACTCCAAGATCGCCTCCACCATGAAACGATATAATCTGACACGTAGGTTGGGTTAAGCAAAGCGCCACCCAACAGCCTCACGTAAAACCCTCAAAATCAACCAGATATACAAACCTGCTTAAATATACTTAAGTAATAAGCTACAATCTCAACAGCAATAGCTAAAGCGAGATGGCGAAAAATTGGGCGATCGCAATCGGCATTAACCAGTATGATTATTTGCAACCGCTAAACTATGCCAAGCGGGATGCACAGTTAATGCAGCAGTTTCTTCGCCAAGAGGTGGGATGCGAGAACATATATTTCTTCTCCGATGATTCCCCTGATATTGCTGGAAAATCAACCCGTCCCAACCGTGCTAACTTACTGCGAGTCTTGCGACAGTTATTTGAAATTTCCTTCATGGGAGCGGGTGACAATTTTTGGTTTTTCTTCAGTGGTCATGGTATTAGACACGCTGGACGTGATTATCTCATGCCTTGTGATGGCGACCCAGAAGATATCGAAAATACAGGAATTGCCATTAATTATGTTACAGAACGTCTGCGTCGCTGTGGTGCGGATAATGTAGTTTTGATTCTGGATGCTTGTCGCAGTTTGGCTACTCGTGGAGGGGAAGGGATAGGAAGACAAGCGGCGGAGAAAGCACGTCAACAAGGAGTCATCAGTATATTTTCCTGTAGTCCTCAGGAGTATTCTTATGAGATTGCAGCTTTACAACAAGGTGCTTTTACTACGGCTTTATTAGAAGGGTTGGGAATCCAAGGTAAATGCGCCACAGTTGAAAGGTTGAATCAGTATCTCAATTTTCGTGTGCCGGAAATTGTGAGTCAACATCAAAAGGGCACACAAACACCTTATGTTATTGCAGAGCCTGTAAATAAATCGCATTTGATACTTGTACCCCAATATGCCACCTTAGCGGATATTGCCACACTCAAAAATGATGCTTACCAAGCAGAAGTAAACAGTAATCTTGAACTAGCAGAACAATTATGGATGCGGGTGTTAGCTGCGGCTTCAGGGCAAGATGCAGAAGCAATTAAGGCAATCAAAAGAATTGCGAGGTTGCCAAATAGGACTGAACAGTTGCAAACACATTTGGAATCTGGCAAGCAAAACAGTGGAAGTATCGCCAACAGCCCTAATCCTTCTAAGTCGGTAGAGACTCCAAAGCCTTCTCAGTCAGTTACAAATAAACCTGTAAATAAACCAATCCAAGTTCCACTTCAGAAGCAAAATTCACCAATTCCTAATACTGCTCAGAATGAAAATTCTGGAGAAAAGGCAATTCAAAGACCCATTACTCCAAAACAGCCACCAATCATAACTAACTGGTCACGGCGAAAAGTGATTCAAGCTGTTGGATTTGGGGGTACTGGGTTAGGTTTGGCAATTTTAGTACCGCGTATATTGCCTAAAGATAATTCACAAGTCGTAACGGTAGATAAAACTGGGAAAATCATAGAGCGCCGTAATATTGAAGTAGAATCCTTTTTTGAAGACTTAGGGGATGGTGTCACATTGGAGATGGCGCAGATACCAGGGGGAACATTTACAATGGGTTCACCAGCAGGGGAGGCGGAACGACTTGATCGTGAAAGTCCCCAGCGTCAGGTAACAGTTCCCGGTTTCTTCATGGGTAGATATGCAGTCACCCAGGCACAGTATCAAGCAATAATGGGGAAAAATCCTGCTCTTTTCAAAGGTGATAGACGACCTGTAGAACAAGTCAGTTGGGATAATGCTGTAGAGTTTTGTCAAAAGTTCAGCCAGAAGACAGGAAAAACTTACAGACTACCTAGTGAAGCGGAATGGGAATATGCTTGTCGTGCAGGGACAACTACGCCGTTTTATTTTGGGGAAACCATCACCACAGATTTAGTTAATTACGACGGTAACTACCCCTACGGTTCAGCACCCAAAGGTGAATATCGTCAACAGACAACAAATGTAGGAGAATTTCCGCCAAACTCTTTCGGATTATACGATATGCATGGTAATATATGGGAATGGTGTCAAGATGTGTATAATGATAATTACCAAGGTGCGCCCACAGATGGTAGTGCGTGGATCAATGGTAAAGATAATAACATAAGGCTGCTGCGTGGCGGTTGTTGGGTCAGCCGCACTTGGGGTTGCCGTTCTGCTAATCGCACGTGGGATGCGCGTGCGACTCAGAGCCGCGATGTGGGTTTTCGTGTTGTTGCGTGAGCGCTCCCCAAAGTCAGAGTCGGTAAATGGGAATTTATCGAGCGTACACCAGTGAGTCCATACCTGTCCCAGTGAGGAAGGTAACGACCTCCGAACATAAAACCGAGTCGGATAGCTTGGTAGGTTGCAAAACAGAAGACTTGTCCGGCTCAACAATCTTGTTCCCAATCTTCAATCTGTAACCCATTCACCCGACTAAACTCACCCGTATTATGCGTCACTAAGATTAAATTATGCGCCTGGGCTATTGATGCGATTTGTAAATCATAAGGGCCGATAGGTGTACCCAAATTTGCTAACTCAGCACGAATATTGCCAAAAAATGTAGCAGCTGCATCATCAAAAGGCAAAGAAACAAAATTATTCAAGAAAGCTGACTGTAAAGCCCAAGTACGTTGAGGATTTTTACTTTTTCTCGCACCATAAAATAGTTCAGCTTTCACAACTGAACAAACAGCAATATCTCTTGGTGATAAAGACTCTAAGCGTCGTCTGACACCAGATATAGGACGATTTAAATAAACAATGCAAGCATTCGTATCTAATAAATAAATCACTCTAACGGCTCCCGTACTTCATATTCACCTTGGGGATATCTCACCAAAGGATCATCTTGCAAACAGCCAGCCGTCTGCTCAAAAAAACCAGGAGGCCAACCCAATTCATCGGGTGTTTTTACCTGTACTGGCGCTTCAGTATAACCTTTAGTTGCAAACATTTTGAGAGCATCAACAATTACTTCCTCCGCCGAAGCATACTTACCACTTGCAATCTGCATTTGGATGAATTGTTCAAGCTCTGGAGTCAAGGATACATTCATGGCTTCTAATGTCAGCGTGTGTAAGATAATGAAGAATTAATGGCCCATAGATTGGGTTAAGCACAGTGCAACCCAACATCTTAAAATTATCAAACCGAGTAAATACATATAAATTTTGGTTTTCCTTACATCAACCAAACCTAAAAAACTATATATTTTGCTGTCTTACCCAAGTACGAAAAGATTTCATCGCCGCATTTCTCCCCTCACTTTTACTGCGATTCAAATATTCGGGAATCACTTGAAAAATAGGTAAATCAGGAAAAATTCTACTACTAAATTCTATATATTTACCATCAACTAAAACATTAACTTCTAACTGAGTCCCATTCCATATCCACAATTCAGGAACTCCCAATACGGCATAATTATTAAATCGGGTGCGGGAAGTAATATCAATTTCAATCGCTAAATCAGGCGGTGGGTCAACAGTTAAATCAATTCTATTCTTACCCCTCACAACCGCTTCATTTTGAATATAAAAACAATCATCAGGTTCCACCCCAGCATCCATAATTTCATTATCAAAAGTAGTAGAACCCAAACTCCAAAATTCAATATCTAATTCTTCCAATAAAGCTTTGACTAAATCTCCAATAACAACCTTAGCTACCTCATGCTCTGGTAATGGAGCCATGATTTCCAGCACCCCTTGACTGTAAGATACTCTAGAACTACGATTTTCACCCAAATCAGTCAAAATGTGTTGGTATGTTGACCAAGATATATCTTTAATCAATAACTGATGACCGACAGGTACAATTAGTTGGTTGAGTTCCAGTAACATAACTGTCTGGCTCCTATTGCCTAATTACGCTTAATTATAATTGATAATTATTTAGGACTTACGCACTCGCTACGAAAATCAAGGTCGATATTTGCTATTTCTGTTTGAATTTCTTCTGGGGGATAAGGGAAGTGTAATTGATAAAGTTCCACATGATGATTCCACCCACTGCGCCAGAGTCCTTGTACCAAGGGCGGATTTCCCACTTCACCCAATCTATTTTGCCGTTGACACGTACAAAAGCATCTTCATCACATTTTTCACATTCCCCGCCAAGCCTGGGAAATCTCTGGGAACAACTCATAATGAGAACAACCGATAATATCCTGATTCCCCAAACCGTAATCTTCCCGCCAACGACGACTGACTAGCAGGTAACGCATTTGCTCATCGAAGATTGCGATCGCAGCTGGGGTATATTCTATAAATACACCCATCTGTTGTGGGCTAGATTGCAAATTATTCTGCCCTAGTTGCTGACGCAGCTCTGTCAACTCTTGTTGAAGGGATTCATAAGTATTTTTATCTACAGTAATGAGATTACCAGTCATAGTCTCGTTTATTCCCAGCTTAGGGACTGAAGTTAACTTCAGTATCTATCTTGCCCAATCTCTAATTTAAAATCTGAAATTAACTCAATAATTCGCCTAATTGATGTTGAACCAGCAAACCTCTAAGGGTGGCATTTTCGGCCTTGATAGCCACGTTTTCCGCCTCTAATTCCCTAATTCTCTCTTTCAAGGCTTCCTTACTCGTACCTTGTCTGTAAATTACCACTTCTTTGTAAATTTCTAAGTTAGTATCTTCATTCATCCATCTTTGATAAGTTCGAGTATGCTCTTGCACGGTATGTCCCATATAATCAGCCATCGTCTTAATAGGGACTCGCAAGCGATGACCACGAATGGCATAAGCATGACGTAAATCATAAGGTCTAAAACCTAGCTGAGAAGTTCTAAATTTAATTTGAATCTTGGCAGTTTTATTACTAAGTGTACCTTCACTATCGGGTAAGCGAATATTTTTTAAATTAAATAACTCTACCCAATGGGGATGTAATGGTGGAATCCCACAACTGCGTTCACCTGTTTTAGTACCCTCTGTTAATTGGGGATTTAAATTTACTAAACGAAAGGTATTAGCTGGGTCTAAAAATGCTGCTATATCTACAGCAAATAATTCATGAGGTCTTAACCCATAAGTAGCTAACATACCATAGATCCATTGCCATTGTTCAGGTTGCGTTACATTCTCCTTACTAGCATATGCTGATAAAGGCATTCCGATTTTCTCAAATCCTTGTAAAACTTCCTCATCTAAAGGGATTTTCCGAATAGTTGGATGAGGATTGGGAGTCATATAAGCATAAATTGCCTTAAAGTCATCAATACCACAAAATTCGCCAAACTTTTTCAGTTGCCACACCAAAAAAAATCTCGATGATGTATTGGGTTGCGTCTTTTCTAAAGCTGTTACCAACGCTTGTTCAGACATCGGCACATCTTGGGGTAGTTTTTTGAGATGCCTCATGTAATGAGTTTCCCAAGTACGAATTCCTTGGCGATTTTTTTGATGATTTTTCCAAAACTCTTGTTCATATTCTTGAATTAATTCATCAACAAGCTTTCTTTCTTGATTTTTTATTTCTATTTTTTGAGACTGCTTCCCTAATAATTCTGGTGTCCATTGGAATTGTTTAGTTATTAATTGTAAATCTAATTCCCGTGCTTTTAAAACTGCCATTTTTACCCCAGTTTCATTAGCTGTAAAAGCACAAGAAATGGTATACTGCTTATTAGGACTACCGTGTCTGCCCACATCACCAGGTCTACAAGGAAATGTGCCTTGTAAACCGATAGTTTTCGGGCTAGTTAGTTTCAATTTAATCTTGATTCTATCTAAACTTAAAGCCGAGTTAGCCTGCTGAATAGCATGTTTAATGCGGAGATATTCACGCTCAATTTTGGCATACTCATCTGATGCCGGATATTTAGGTTTCCATAGCTTCCATTTAGCTGGTTCCCACTGCTCAATGGGGATACCATCCCATTCAGATATTCGGACATTATAAGTGCTGGATTCGTTGCTAGGCATAAGTGTTTCTCTGGGAGTGAGAAGATAGCTAATAATAATCAAGCAGCAAAGTTTTGGGAAATTTATGCGGAATTGATACTAGCAGTATTGAAGTTAATTAACAACCACAGGCGAACTATAAATTATGAAAAGCCAAAGACTTCTGTTACCGTTAATTGTAGTAGCGATCGCAGCTAGCATTAGTAGCTGTAGTTCCAGTCCTACTTCCACTAGTATTGATAGTGAAACACCAGCGCCTACCACCACACCCAGCACAGTTACTAAAACCCCCGCAGCCACCTCGACAAATCCCACAAGCAAAACCACTAACGTCACCCTATATACAAGTGATCTCCAATGTCAAGAACTGATTCCCCAACAAGTGTCAGTAGCCGCAGAACAACCTGTAACAGGTGCAGTGGGTAAAATTATCGCTGAACGAGATACAGCAGATTTTAACTTGTCCGGTTATCGTGTCAACGTAGAAAATGGTGTAGCTACAGTTGATTTGCGTTTATCCCCAGAGTCAAAGCGCAAATTAGTTTCTCTTTCTAGTTGTGAACAGTTTGCTTTATTTGGTAGTCTCCGCAAAACTTTAACCAGTAATACTGAATGGAAAATCCAAGAAGTTCGCTTTACAGAACAAGGAAAAGAAGTAATTCTTTAAAATGCAAAGTTTAACTAGGGGAATTTTTTTCCTGAGTGTTAGATAACAGCCATTGCTCCACTAATTCCGCCACAATATCACTCATCTGTCGCTCTTGTGAAGCGGCTACGGTTTTTAGTTGTCGATGCAATTGTTTAGGGAGATAAATAGTGGTACGGGTATATGCTGGGTCAGTACTTTTACTGTAGGAAGTGGGTTTGTCTTCCGTAGGCTGTGGCTGATCTCTAATTTGACGACTACGAGCAGCATCTATTAAGTCATCAAAACGGCTAGTTTTCTTTTTGTTATTCAAAGTAATACCAATTCTCCATCTTCAATTACGTTCGCGTTAGCGTGCCGTAGGCTCTATTACGAATTAATTATCTCTTTTCCCACCTCGGCGTAACACCGCCAAGCAATTTGGGCGTAAGAGTCTTTGACAGCATTGACTGGTACTCCTTCTAAAGCAGCGCGCTGGAAGACAGCCAGGCGGCGGATTCCTGACTTGAATATAGGTAACTCTGCATTTAACAAAGCCGTTCTCGCTTCCTCTCCCGCCTTATTGGGATTTGGGGGGATAATAGTCAGCAAAATTCGATAATTCGTCTTCAATGGTTTGAGTAGTTCCACCATTTGTAGAGTTGCAGCTAAAGCGATCGCATCTGGAGTAGTGGGTATGACTAATAAATCACAACCCTTAGCAATAGTTTTTAACTCATCCGCTTCTGGTCTAACTGGTGTGTCAATAACTATATGCTCATAAAGTTTTGCTAAACTGACTCCCTGCTTCTCATCAGCAACTTTGAATGGCAAACAACCCCGGTTTGACCAATCCAAAGCACTACGGTTTAAATCGCCATCAACTAACAGTGTGTCAGCTTGATTTTGCAGATATGTAGCTAAGTGTAGAGCTGTTGTAGATTTTCCTACACCGCCCTTGAATGCTGCTACGGTGATGATCATTTTCCAGTGGCAAATAAATAATGTCAAGATTCTACTGTATATTTAAACATCTGAATATTTAATTATTTGGATGCTTGAACATCTAGATGCTTAATATACTAATATTTTATTTACTAAATATATATAAGCTAATAGTACACATACAAAATTTATCAAGTAAATCGAGTAATTGTTGTAAATTTAATACCCGTATTTAAATGAATAAAATATTCACAAGAAAAATACTTGGCGAATGGAAAGTGTAGATTCTGTTGGGTAAGGTACTTCCAGAAATTTATTCATGTGATATTTTCCCACCTGCTCCCTGCCCTAGCTGTAGGTGATGTAGAAACCTGACAATAAATGGACAGGTGACCCAAAAAGTTTTAGAATTTAACTAATTGTGTAAAATTACCTATTGCCCAATCAACTTAACCATAGTAAAGATTTTCTAGCGATTGAGCCGAATTGCGGAAGCACTCTATTAATATAGGAAAGTCTTGAGTAAGGAACAGCCAACAAATGGAAGTTAAGCTGATTTTAGCCGGGTTAACAGTTATATTTACTGTTTTGTGCCTATTCTTCGGCACTAAAAATGGATTTTATGATTCAGATAACTATCACGGTAATGGCTCTGCTCATTAAGCCAATTTCCTGGGACAGAATTCACCGTTTAAAACTGCAAAAGATAAATCAGGCAAGAGACAAACTTCATTTAGCCCCATTCTTGTCAACCAACTTGATGGCGTCCTCCCAAATCAATCATCTGCATTTTTAGGGTGTAGGGGCGCACAGCAAAACTTACCCCTAGATCACAAAACCAAGAATTACGCTGTTCTTGGTATTTGGGGTATGTCAATGATGATGAGGTCGGAGTAGAGGAGCGCATGAGGGATAATCTGTCGGCATCCTCTGGCATTGATGCTGGGGAGGTAGCTAATGAATTAGATTGTTTGCCCTATAGTGTCCAGCATCACGATGAGGGCGTATGTTTATTAGTGCGGATGGGGCCACACCGCATACTGCTAGATTGTGGCTTGGAGGATACTTCATTATTACTACACTCGTTGGCCAAGTCAGCCCGTCGAGGCAGATCGCCCATGCCCGCAGATGTGGTGTTGATTAGTCATGCTCACCCAGATCATGCCAAAGGATTGCTAGACTTACATCAAGCTTTTCCTCTGTTACCGATTTATGCCAGCGAAGTAACCAGCAAATTACTACCACTTAATTGGCTAGACCAAGACCCGAAAAATATTCCCCAACTGTGTCATGCGTTGCCGTTGCGATCGCCTGTGGAAATTCAAGAAGGTCTGGTAGTAGAATTATTTCCCGCTGGACACTTACCAGGGGCGGTAGCATTTTTACTGACATACACCACAGCAGAACGCTCATATAAACTACTATATACAGGTGACTTTTTCTTATCCAACTCACGTTTAGTAGAAGGATTGCGTTTAGAAGAGTTACGGGGATTAGAGTTAAATGTACTAATAATTGAAGGCACATATGGCACAGCCAGACATCCCCACCGCCGCAACCAAGAAAATCAACTAGCCGAGCGAATTAATCGAGCGATCGCCGACCGTTGTTCAGTGCTATTGCCCACACCCGCTTTAGGCTTGGGTCAAGAACTGCTGATGTTGTTACGCTCTCATCACCACTTCACAGGCAGAGATTTAGATATTTGGGTTGACGGTGCTGTGGCCACAGGGTGTGATGCTTACTTGGAACTCTTGCCCCACCTCCCACCATCAGTACAGAACTTTGCCCGTCATCAACCCTTATTTTGGGATGAACGAGTGCGTCCACGGGTACGACGTTTGCCACCTCAACAGCGGGGTACTGTGGGTAAGTCTCCCTGTATTGTGCTGACTGACTCCACAGCTAATTTAAATCAATACTGTCAACCGGATACAGGGCCTTGGGTAATTCTGTTACCAGAAAAAATTGATATAAAAATTAATAAAGAATATGCTGCACCCACTAATGACGAAAGCTATCTTCTCGCCCAACATAGCGATGGCCCTGGTACTACCCAGCTAATTCATAATTTGCGTCCCCAACACGTCGTTTTTGTCCACGGTTCCCCGGCTTACTTGGCTGATTTGACTAGCTTAGAGGAACTACAAAACCGTTATCACGTGCATTCTCCATTGGCTAACACCTTAGTACAACTACCCATTGGCGATACCTTTTTACAGCCCGCTCCCCCAGAAACCAACTATGAAGGCGAACTCACAGAATTAGGCACAGTCATTACCATCTCCTTACCCGATGCCATCACAACTGACCCACGCTGGCGACAGTTTGCTGATACTGGTTTAATTGAAGCGCGTTGGCAAGGTGAAGAAATAGTCTTGCGGGGATTATCTCCCCGAGAACTACTCAACCAAAATGGCGATCGCTTTACCTGGACTGATGTAGATTGTTGTGGGACTTGTCGGCATCAAAGAGGACAACGCTGTTGGAATCCTACTTCCCCGTTATATAACTTCAAAGTCACTCTTGAGGGTTACTGTCCGGCTTTTGAACGTTTGTCTAATGTTGAGTGAATAATTTAAATATGATTAATTCGCAAATTGTGGGGATTTTTGAGAATAAAATGGTGATCAACCTTTACTAAATCACCCGTGCAGCGAATTGGGAACCTTTCCTGATAAGGTTTAATAGCTAAAATATAATCTTGGTCTGCTAATTCGGTTTTGATTTCTCGTAATTTATGAAAAACTTCACCCAATAAAGTAATTTCTCTACGCAATTGATCAATTGATGGAGTAGAAATTTGCATGACTATGCCTTGTAGAGTAAAGTGGCGATAATTGGTAATAAATTCACTTAATATCTCAACTTGCTCTCTATTTTCTATAGTCTCTAATGTTTTTAATATATCGCTAATTTTTTCTGCATAATTTCCTAAATCATATTAAAGAGGTAACAAAATTTCATATTCAGAATTATTATCTTTTTTCAGTCGCCAAATTGCCCCAGCATCATTATAGATACGCCCCGTTTCATGCCAACCTGTTGCTTGCAAGTGCGCCTGGACAACATCAGTATTAACGGTTTTGAGTATTTCACTATCTTTGATATTAACTTTCATGGCAAACCTCCAAAACTAATACGTTCAAGACTTTTATCCTGTGAAGCAATAAATATTACCGCACATATACGGATGAATACTCCGTTTTAGCATGGATAAGATGTAGCAAATGACATAGCACCTGCTACTTCGATTGAGTAAGTCAAAAGTACTCAATGACTATCAATAAACCTTTGCTATCAAACAGCCGTAGGTAGTACAGATTATTCGTAATCTGTGAATTTTGACTGCTCTGACATCAGAATAGTTCACAGTAAGTATTGTATGACATTTTCTACAATCAATCGCTAAGAACATGAGTATTCTAAACCGTCGATACTAGTGACAGAAAAGATTGAGGAGATGTGAGAAAAGGTGGGCGTTCAGGCTGAGAATTTGTTGACTAAGTATTGATTAAATTGATCCTTATTTAGTTTTGTTGTGGCGATGTCTGTAATCGGGCGATCGCAGATTTAATGTGCTGTGGAAGTTCACAAATTAAGCTAGTAACCAAAAATCACAAATTTTTCCCAAGGAAGTTTTTTAAATGCGTAATAAAGATAAACGTAAAAGTTTAAGTTATTTTCACGGGCATTGGATTTTTTATAGTATTACTACAATTATTTTAATCATTTCTTTGGTAGGTCTTGCAGTTGCGATTTTGCCTAATATCCAATTTAAAATTCAGCACGATATTCTCTTCGTTATTTCAGCAATTTACCTTTTGGTATCTTGTAGTTTTTTCTTGTGGTTTTACTTGCGAGAGCAAGACAAAAAATTTGTTAGTGATTTACCAAAAGAAATTGAAGATATCAAGAGAGTAGGTAGAGAATATTACAGAAACACTACTGCTATTGAGGAAAATAGCCAGAAAGTTAATAAATTACATAATGATATTGGACAGGAAATCAGAGGTTTTTTAGAAAGCAATAATTCCCTTGAAAAAGAACTAATCAAAGAATTAATGGAACTACGCCAAGAAAAGGGGAACATAAATCGTGAATTAGATAATTGGAATCAAAGCATTATTGAATTATTTAAATTACTAGAAAGAAGCCTAGAAAATGAAAAAAATCCTGGTATTCAGGAATTTATTCAGAAAATTATTCGAGAATTTGAACTAATTGTAAAAAAACGTGGTTTCTCTCTAATCAATCCTCCTGTCAATAGCAACATTGACGAAGAAGAGCATAATTATAAGGATGAAGAATTATCATCAGAGGCAGAAGATGGTTCTATTTTAAAATGCATTCGCTGGGGTTATAGATCAAATACAAAAGTCTTAGAGAGAGCAGAAGTAATTATGGCCAAGAACCCTGTAAATAGTAATGTTTTGGAAACAATCACTCATTTAGAGGACTCTACAACTACTTCACTGTAAATTTAGAGAGCAATATTCAAGATTGAACCTTAATTGCATCACCAAGAAAGCTATTTTCAGGATATTTCAATAATGAAAACTAATTACGCCATTGGCATTGATTTGGGTACATCAACTTCAGAAATTTGTATTTACAAAAATCATGAACCTCTGCCAATTCCTGATCCAATTACAAAAATTCCTATTATCCCGTCAATTGTGGCAACTAATGAGCGAAAAAAACTGCTGGTGGGAGAAACAGCACGGGGAACAGTTGATCGTCCGGGGTTTGGTGTTCGAGAAAGTAAGCGATTAATGGGAACTGGGGAAGTTTTTCGCTTGCAAGAACAAGATTATCGCCCAGAAGAAATTGCTGCTTTGATTCTTCGCAAATTAAAGGAAAATGCGGAAGAGGCATTAGGACATCCAATTAAAGATGTCGTGATTTCAGTACCTGCTAACTTTCCAGATGCGGCTCGTAAAGCAACATTTAACGCTGGTGAGATAGCTGGTTTAAATGTACTTCGTTTGATCAATGAACCGACAGCAGCAGCACTAGCATTTGGTATCAAAAATATTGAGTCTGAAGAACAAATCGTTGTGTTTGACTTTGGGGGTGGAACTTTAGATATTTCAGTATTAGAAATGTTTGAAGGAGTGTCAGGGTAAGAGCATCTCAATCAGGCTTGACACAAGGAATCAGAAGAATCTAAAG